>NZ_JBEOTD010000004.1:0-294029 GCF_040426375.1 Streptomyces sp. NPDC096012 | reverse complement strand
GACGGGGCCCGGTGGGCTGACGGGGCCTGGTGGACTGGACGGGGCCCGGTGGGCTGACGGGGCCTGGTGGACTGGACGGGGCCCGGTGGGCTGACGGGGCCTGGTGGACTGGACGGGGCCCGGTGGGCTGACGGGGTCTGGTGGACTGACAGGGCCCGGGGGAGGGCGGCGCCCGGCCACCGGTTCGGCTCCCGCCACGGTGACCGGCCCTCGCCGCCGGGGTCGGCTCCTCGCGGGCGGTCAGCCCTCGCCGCCGAGTCGCTTGCGGAGGCCGGCCCTGGCCTCGGACGCGTGCCGTGGGGATCGTTCCCGTCTCGGACGCGCGCCGCGGGGACCGGTTCCCGTCTGGACGCGTGCCGCAGAGGTCAGCCCTGGCTCTGACGTGCGCCGCGGACGTCGGTCCCGGCCCCGGAGGCTCGCCCCGGGCGGTCAGCCCTCGCCGGACGTGACGAAGTCGATCAGCTCCTCCACCCGGCCCAGCAGTTCCGGCTCCAGGTCCTTGTACGACCCCACGCGCCCCAGGATCGCCTGCCAGGCGGCCCCCGTGTTCTGCGGCCACCCCAGGGCCCGGCACACCCCCGTCTTCCAGTCCTGGCCGCGCGGGACCCGGGGCCAGCCGGGGATCCCCAGGGCGGCCGGCTTCACCGCCTCCCAGATGTCGATGTACGGGTGGCCGACGACCAGGGCGTGCTCGCTGGTCACCGCCTGCGCGATGCGCCACTCCTTCGAACCCGGCACCAGGTGGTCCACGAGCACGCCCAGCCGGGCGTCCGGCCCCGGCCCGAACTCGGCGACGATCGCGGGCAGGTCGTCCACGCCCTCCAGGTACTCCACGACCACGCCCTCGATGCGCAGGTCGTCGCCCCACACCTTCTCGACCAGCTCGGCGTCGTGCCGGCCCTCCACGTAGATGCGGCCGGCGCGGGCCACACGCGCGCGTGCGCCGGGGACGGCGACCGAGCCGGAGGCCGTGCGGGTGGGCCGTGCCGGGCCCGCGGCGGGCCTCACCAGGGTGACCACCCTGCCCTCCAGCAGGAAGCCGCGCGGCTCCATCGGGAACACCCGGTGCTTGCCGAAGCGGTCCTCCAGGGTCACCGTGCCCGCCTCGCAGCGGATCACCGCCCCGCAGAACCCGCTGCCGGGTTCCTCCACCACCAGGCCCGGCTCGGCCGGCACTTCCGGCACGGGCTTCGGCTTCTTCCACGGCGGGGTCAGGTCGGCGGAGTACTGGCGCATTCGGATGACGATAGGAGAACCCGGATGCCGCAGCCCACGACACGCCGAAACCCACCGTCCGGAGCGGCACAGCTCACGCGGCCCCGGGGAATGTGTCTCAGGTCACACCGAACCGCGTTGCCAGGTCGTCGCGTTGGCGGCGCACGAAGGCCGCGTCGACGACGGCCCCGTGGCCGGGGACGAAGAGCGCGTCCTCGCCGCCCAGGGAGAGGAGGCGGTCGAGCGCGTCCGGCCAGCGGGACGGGACCGCGTCCGGGCCCGCCTGGGGCTCACCCGACTCCTCGACCAGGTCGCCGCAGAAGACGACCTCCGGCCCGCCGGACACCGAGCCGGGGACCAGGACCGCCAGGTCGTGCGCGGTGTGCCCGGGCCCCACGTTGGCCAGCAGGGCCTGGTGGCCGCCGCCGAGGCCGAGGGTCCACTCGCCGGAGACCAGGTGCCGGGGCGGGGCGAGCGCGTCCACCGCCTCGTCCGCGTCGGCCTGCGGCAGACCGTTCCTGATCGCGTCCGCGCGCAGCTCCTCGCGGCCGTACGCGAACACCGCGTCGACGCCCACCGCCCCGTACCCCTCCGTCCCGGCGAACGCGGCGGCCCCGAAGACGTGGTCGAAGTGGGGGTGGGTGAGCGCGAGATGGGTCACACGGCCGCCGGAAAGCCGCTGCGCCTGCGCCCGCAGCCGCGCCCCCTCGGCGACGCTCGAGCCGGCGTCGACCATCAGTGCCGTACCCTCGCCGAGGACCAGCCCCACCGTGCAGTCCCAGCCGGGCAGTCGGCACCGCCCGACGCCGGCGGCCAGCCTCTCCCACCCCAGCTCTTCCCAAGTCACCGTCATACCGCGACGCTAGCGGTACGACCCGGAGCGGACGCGATACCGCGGGGGACGACCTTGCCTTGTGTGTACCCGACAGCCGTACACTGGGCCGGGGGATGCTGGCACTCGCGAGGGAAGAGTGCCAGGAGGACGCCCCGAGGCGACTGGGGACGACGTGCTGGAGGTGCGCGCGGATGCTGAGTGAACGCAGGCTTCAGGTCCTGCGCGCCATCGTCCAGGACTATGTGGGTACCGAGGAGCCGGTCGGTTCGAAGGCGCTCACCGAGCGGCACAGCCTCGGCGTCTCCCCGGCGACCGTGCGCAACGACATGGCGGCCCTGGAGGACGAGGGGTACATCGCGCAGCCGCACACCAGCGCCGGGCGCATCCCCACCGACAAGGGCTACCGCCTGTTCGTGGACAAGCTCGCGGGCGTGAAGCCGATGACCGGGCCCGAGCGGCGGGCGATCCAGAACTTCCTGGAGGGCGCCGTCGACCTCGACGACGTCGTGGCGCGCACGGTGCGGCTGCTCGCGCAGCTGACCCGGCAGGTCGCCGTCGTGCAGTACCCGTCCCTGACCCGGTCCACCGTCCGGCACGTGGAGCTGCTCTCGCTGGCTCCCGCGCGCCTGATGCTGGTGCTGATCACGGACACCGGCCGGGTCGAGCAGCGGATGGTCGACTGCCCGGCGCCGTTCGGCGACTCCTCGCTGGCCGATCTGCGGGCGCGGCTGAACAGCCGGGTCGCGGGCCGCCGGTTCGCGGACGTGCCGATGCTGGTCGAGGACCTGCCGGAAGGCTTCGAGGCCGAGGACCGCGGTACGGTCTCCACCGTGCTCTCCACCCTGCTGGAGACACTGGTCGAGGAGAACGAGGAGCGGCTGATGATCGGCGGCACCGCCAATCTCACCCGCTTCGGGCATGACTTTCCCCTCACGATCCGGCCCGTCCTGGAGGCCCTCGAGGAGCAGGTCGTGCTCCTCAAGCTCCTGGGCGAGGCGAAGGATCCGGGCGTGACCGTGCGCATCGGCCACGAGAACGCCCATGAAGGACTCAACTCCACGTCCGTCGTGTCGGTCGGTTACGGTTCGGGCAGCGAGGCGGTCGCCAAGCTCGGCGTGGTCGGACCGACCCGCATGGACTACCCGGGAACGATGGGAGCGGTACGCGCAGTGGCACGGTACGTCGGACAGATCCTGGCGGAGTCGTAAGTGGCCACGGACTACTACGCCGTTCTCGGCGTGCGCCGCGACGCGTCGCAGGATGAGATCAAGAAGGCGTTCCGTCGGCTCGCGCGCGAGCTGCACCCGGACGTCAACCCCGATCCGAAGACCCAGGAGCGGTTCAAGGAGATCAACGCCGCTTACGAGGTGCTGTCGGACCCGCAGAAGAAGCAGGTCTACGACCTCGGCGGCGACCCGCTCTCCCAGTCGGGCGGCGCGGGCGCGGGCGGTTTCGGGGCCGGCGGCTTCGGCAACTTCTCGGACATCATGGACGCGTTCTTCGGTACGGCGTCGCAGCGCGGGCCGCGCTCGCGCACCCGGCGCGGCCAGGACGCGATGATCCGGATCGAGATCGAGCTGGACGAGGCGGCCTTCGGGACGACCAAGGACATCCAGGTCGACACCGCGGTCGTCTGCAACACCTGCAACGGCGAGGGCGCGGCGCCGGGCACCTCCGCCCAGACCTGCGACATGTGCCGCGGCCGCGGTGAGGTCTCGCAGGTCACCCGGTCCTTCCTGGGCCAGGTCATGACCTCGCGGCCCTGCCCCCAGTGCCAGGGCTTCGGCACGGTGGTCCCGACCCCGTGCCCGGAGTGCGCCGGCGACGGCCGCGTCCGCTCGCGGCGCACGCTCACCGTGAAGATCCCGGCCGGTGTCGACAACGGCACCCGCATCCAGCTCGCCGGTGAGGGCGAGGTCGGTCCCGGCGGCGGCCCGGCCGGCGACCTGTACGTCGAGATCCACGAGCTGCCGCACGCGATGTTCCAGCGCCGCGGTGACGACCTGCACTGCACGGTCACGATCCCGATGACGGCGGCGGCCCTCGGCACCAAGGTGCCGCTGGAGACGCTGGACGGCATGGAGGAGGTCGACATCCGGCCCGGCACCCAGTCCGGCCAGTCGATCCCGTTGCACGACCGCGGCATCACGCATCTGCGCGGTGGCGGCCGGGGCGACCTGATCGTCCACGTCGAGGTGCAGACCCCGGGCAAGCTCGACCCGGAGCAGGAGCGGCTGCTGCGCGAGCTGGCCAAGCTGCGCGGCGAGGAGCGGCCGCAGGGGCAGTTCCAGCCCGGTCAGCAGGGGTTGTTCTCACGGCTGAAGGACGCCTTCAACGGGCGGTGAACGGCGGTGCGAGGGGTGCCCCGGTACCCCTCATGCCCCTGTCCTATGCCGTGCGACGCCCGGATTCGGACTTGTTCGGAGGACGTGACAACATGCGCTCATGTCCTCCGCGCTGACCGATCTCTTTCCCCACCCGATCGTGCAGGCCCCCATGGCGGGCGGTGTCTCCGTCCCGCAGCTCGCCGCCTCCGTCTGCGAGGCCGGTGGTCTCGGGTTCCTCGCCGCCGGATACAAGACCGCCGACGGCATGTACCAGGAGATCAAGCAGCTGCGGGGGCTCACCAGCCGCCCCTTCGGTGTGAACGTGTTCATGCCCCAGCCCGAGCACGCCGAGTCGGGTGCCGTCGAGGTCTACGCCCACCAGCTGGCCGGCGAGGCCGCCTGGTACGAGACCGAGCTGGGCGATCCGGACAGCGGCCGGGACGACGGCTACGACGCCAAGCTCGCCGTCCTCCTCGACAACCCGGTGCCGGTCGTCTCCTTCCACTTCGGCGTCCCGAGCCGGGAGGCGCTGCAGTCGCTGCGCCGGGCGGGAACCGTCACGCTCGTCACCGCCACCACCGCCGAGGAGGCGCGCGCGGTCGAGCGGGCCGGGGCCGACGCGGTGATCGCGCAGGGCGTGGAGGCCGGCGGTCACCAGGGAACGCACCGGGACGTCCCGGAGAACGACGGCTCCGGCATCGGGCTGCTGTCGCTGATCGCGCAGATCCGCGAGGCCGTGGGCATCCCCGTCGTCGCCGCCGGCGGCATCATGCGCGGCGGCCAGATCGCCGCCGTCCTCGCGGCGGGCGCGAGCGCGGCCCAGCTGGGCACCGCCTTCCTCGCCACCCCCGAGTCCGGCGCCCACGAGCAGCACAAACAGGCGCTGACCAACCCGCTGTTCGTGCGTACCGAGCTGACCCGCGCCTTCACCGGACGCCCGGCGCGCGGCCTGGTCAACCGGTTCCTGCGCGAGCACGGACCGTACGCCCCCGCCGCGTACCCGGAGATCAACCACCTCACCGCCCCGCTGCGCAAGGCCGCCGCCAAGGCCGGGGACGCGCAGGGCATGGCGCTGTGGGCCGGGCAGGGACACCGGCTGGCCCGGGAGCTGCCCGCCGGCCGGCTGGTGGAGCTGCTGGCGGCCGAACTCGCCGACGCCAGGACAGCGTTGTCGGAGCTGCCGGGGCCCGGAGGTGACCGGCGATGACCGCGCCCGTCTTCGTCGTCGACCGACTCGACAGCGTCGGGCCGGAGTTCGTGCTCGACGGGCCCGAGGGCCGGCACGCGGTGTCCGTGAAGCGGCTGCGGGCCGGCGAGGACGTGGTCCTCACCGACGGGCGCGGCCGGTGGGCCGAGGGCGTCGTCAAGGCGGCCGAGGGCAAGGACCGCCTGGTGGTCGGTGACCTGGATCCCGTCCACGAGGAGCCCCCGGCGGTGCCGCGGATCACGGTCGTCCAGGCGCTGCCCAAGGGCGACCGCGGCGAGCTGGCCGTCGAGACGATGACCGAGGTCGGCGTCGACGCCGTCGTGCCCTGGCAGGCGTCCCGGTGCATCACCCAGTGGAAGGGCGAGCGCGGGCTGAAGGCCCTCGGCAAGTGGCGGGCCACCGCCCGCGAGGCCGGCAAGCAGTCCCGCCGGGTGCGCTTCCCCGAGGTCGCGGACGCGGCGACGACCAGGCAGGTCGCCGCGCTGCTGGCCGGGGCGGACTTCGCCGCCGTCCTGCACGAGAGCGGCGCCGAGCGGCTCGCCACCGCCGAACTGCCCGCCCGGGGCGAGATCGTGCTGGTCGTCGGCCCCGAGGGCGGTGTCTCCCCCGAGGAGCTGGCCGTTTTCGCGGAGGCGGGTGCGCGGCCGTACGTCCTCGGTCCTACCGTGTTGCGTACATCCACCGCCGGCACCGCCGCCGCGGCCCTGCTGCTGGGCCGTACCGGCCGCTGGTCCTGACCCGCCTGGGGGACACACCGTGGAACTCGCCCAAGTCCGGCTCCTCGTCACCGACTTCGCCTCCTGCTACCGCTTCTACGCCGACGTCCTCGGTCTCAAGCCGCAGTCCGGCGCGACCGAGGGGCCGTACGAGAAGTTCAGCCCGCACGCCGGTTCCGCCGGGATCGCGCTGCAGGACCGGGTGATGATGGTGGAGTTCCTGCGGGAGGTGGGCGAGAGCGCCACCGGCCACCGTTCCATGGTCGTGCTGCGCGTGGACGATCTCGACACCTACTGCGCGGAGATCACCTCCCGGGGCGCGACCCTGCTGCACGGGCCGGCCCCCATGACCGACCGCATGCGCGTCGCCCACCTCAAGGACCCGGAGGGCAACCTGGTGGAACTCCAGGAGTGGCTGCTGCTGCGCGGCTGAGGGCACCGGCGGGCCCGGGACACGAAAGGGTGACTGGCCGTATGTGGTCTTTCGTGCCGTCCGCGGCGGTGGCACGCTGCCCTGCATGGGGGCATGGACGGCATGGGCGGTACGGACACCACGGGCGGCAGGGACGCCGGGGACCCGAGGGCGGCGTGCGACGCGGGCGGCCGCCGTCGCGGGCCTGGTCGTGGTGACGGGGGGCGCCATGGCGGCGTGCCGGCCGGGCGATCTCAGCTCCGCGACCGCCGCCTACACCACCGACACCACCGCGACGGCGCAGCTCGAACGCGAGCACGTGGACGTCAACTGGCTCACCTGCACCGGCGGTTACGGCAAGGGCGGCCCCGCGGTGGGGAAGTCGCCGTCGCCGAGCGAGACCACCGTCGTCTCCGTCGACTGCCGGGGTGAGACCAGGGACAGGCGGAAGATCACCGTCACCGGCAGGGTGACCAAGGCCGTCGACGGCGCCTGCGTGCGCGGGGACCTGACGGCCGAGGTCGGCGGCAGACGGGTGTTCCACGTCCGCGGGCTGGGCGACTGCGACGCCACGCCCCCCGGGCCGACGTACCGGCCGCCCACCGTGGGGCAGCCGCGGCCGACCGTGACGGTCACCGTGACCCGGACCGTCTGGTGCGGGAACGACCCCGGCTGCCGCCCCGTCGAGGGCAAGTGATCGGAACGGGAAGCGGGACGCACCGGCCACTGCGTACAGTGACGGGGTGACTCAGGGTGCTTCGACGGGAACCACGGCGACCTCCGGCTATCTCCGATTCCCCCACCTGCACGGCGACTTGGTGACGTTCGTCGCCGAGGACGACGTCTGGCTCGCGCCCCTCGACGGCGGCCGCGCCTGGCGGGTGAGCGCCGACAACGTGCCGGTGACCCTGCCCCGGATCTCGCCGGACGGGCGGCATCTCGCCTGGACCTCCACCCGGGACGGCGCACCCGAGGTGCACGTCGCCCCCGTCGACGGGGGCCCGGCCGAGCGCCTGACGTACTGGGGCAACCGCCGTACCCAGGTGCGCGGCTGGACGGCGGACGGGCGGGTGCTCGCCCTCGGCGCGCAGGGCCGGCACAGCTTCCGGCACACCTGGGCGCACGCCGTCCCGCTGGACGGCGGACCGGCCGAGACCCTGCCGTACGGACCGGTCGGCGACGTGGCCTTCGGGCCGGCCACCGTGCTGCTGTCCGCGCCGATGGGCCTCGAGGCCGCCTACTGGAAGCGCTACCGCGGCGGCACGGCGGGCAAGTTGTGGATCGACCCGGACGGCGACGGCGAGTTCGTACGGCTCCACCCGGAGCTCGACGGGAACATCGAGTGCCCGGTGTGGGTGCGGGACCGGATCGCGTTCCTCAGCGACCACGAGGGCACCGGCGCGCTGTACTCCTCCCTGCCCGACGGCTCCGACCTGCGCCGCCACACCCCGCTGGACGGCTTCTACGCCCGGCACGCGGCCGGGGACGGCAGCCGCTGTACGCCTCGGCGGGCGAACTGTGGCTGCTGGACGACCTGGAGGGCGCCGAGCCCCGCCGCCTCGGGGTCCGGCTCGGCGGACCCCGCCCGGACCTGTGCCCGTATCCGGTGAACGCCTCCCACTGGTTCACGGAGGC
Organism: Streptomyces sp. NPDC096012; assembly: GCF_040426375.1. Lineage (NCBI taxonomy): Bacteria > Bacillati > Actinomycetota > Actinomycetes > Kitasatosporales > Streptomycetaceae > Streptomyces > Streptomyces sp. NPDC096012. The sequence goes on along the minus strand of NZ_JBEOTD010000004.1, from coordinate 285,682 downwards.
CTCGCCCGGCCACACCGCCCGGGGCAGCGCCGTCTGTGTGCGCGGCGGCGTCCACTGGGTCACCCACCGCTCCGGCCCCGCCCGCGCCCTCGCCGCCACCCCCGGCGTCCGCGCCCGGCTGCCCCGCGCCTTCCGCGCCGAGGGCGAGGAGTGGGCGGTGTGGGTGACGGACGCGGAGGGCGAGGACGCCCTGGAGTTCGCCCCCGCGACCGGGACCGTCCCCGGCGCCCCGCCCCGCCGGCTCGCCGCCGGACAGCTCGGCCGGGTCCTGGAACTGGCCGTGTCACCCGACGGCGGCCGGGCCGCCGTCGCCGCGCACGACGGACGGCTGCTGCTCGTCGAGCGGGAGACCGGCGAGGTCCGCGAGGTCGACCGCAGCGACGACGGCGAGGTCTGCGGGCTCGCCTTCTCACCCGACTCCGCCTGGCTGGCCTGGGCCCACCCCGGCCCCCGCCCGCTGTCCCAGCTGCGCATCGCGCACACCACCGACCTGTCGGTCACCGAGGCGACACCGCTGCGCTTCCAGGACTACGCCCCCGCCTTCACCCTCGACGGCAGACACCTCGCCTTCCTCTCCAACCGCGCCTTCGACCCGGTCTACGACGAGCACGCCTTCGATCTCGCGTTCGTGGTCGGTGCCCGGCCGCACCTGATCACGCTGGCCGCCACCACCCCGTCCCCGTTCGGCCCGCAACGGCACGGCCGCCCCTTCGAGACCCCCGACAAGGACGAGACCCCCGACAGCGAGGGCGCCCCCGCCACCCGCATCGACCTCGACGGCCTCGCCGACCGGATCGTGCCCTTCCCGGTCGAGGCCGGGCGCTACTCCGCGCTGCGCGCCGCCAAGGACGGCGTCCTGTGGCTGCGCCACCCCGTGCACGGCGTCCTCGGCGCCGCCCGCGCCCATCCCGAGGACCCCGATCCGCAGACCGAGCTGGAGCGCTACGACCTGGTCCAGCGCCGCCTGGAGCCGCTGGTAGGCGACGCCGACCACTTCGAGGTCAGCGGCGACGGCCGGCGCGTCCTGGTGTGGGGCGGCGGCCGGCTGCGGGTGGTCCCCGGCGACCGCCGTACCGGTGCCGACGACGACGGCGACACCAGCGTCACGGTCGACCTCGCCCGCGTCCGGCAGAGCGTCGACCCGGCCGCCGAGTGGCGGCAGATGTACGACGAGACCGGCCGCCTGATGCGCGACCACTTCTGGCGGCCCGACCTCGGCGGCGTCGACTGGGACGGCGTCCTCGCCCGCTACCGGCCACTGCTGGCCCGGCTCGCCACCCACAGCGATCTGGTCGACCTGCTGTGGGAGGTGCACGGCGAACTCGGCACCTCGCACGCGTACGTCACCCCGCGGTCCGGCCACGGCGGCCGGCACGGCCTGCTCGGCGCCGACATCTCCCGGCACGCGGACGGAAGCTGGCGCATCGACCGGATCCTGCCCTCCGAGACCTCCGACCCGGACGCCCGCTCCCCGCTGGCCGCGCCCGGCGTCGCCGTACGCCCCGGCGACGCGATCATCGCCGTCGCAGGGCACCCCGTCGACCCGGTGACCGGACCGGGCCCGCTGCTCGCCGGCACCGCGGGCCACCCCGTGGAGCTGACCGTCTCCCCGGCGGGCGGCGGCGAACCGCGCCACACGGTCGTCGTCCCCGTGGCCGACGAGGAGCCGCTGCGCTACCACGCCTGGGTCGCCGGCCGCCGCGCCCACGTCCACGCGGCCTCCGGCGGCCGGCTCGGCTACCTCCACGTCCCCGACATGCAGGCCCCCGGCTGGGCGCAGATCCACCGCGACCTGCGCGTGGAGGTCGCCCGGGAGGGGCTCGTGGTCGACGTCCGGGAGAACCGCGGCGGCCACACCTCCCAGCTCGTGGTCGAGAAGCTGGCCCGCCGGATCGTCGGCTGGGACCTGGCCCGCGGCATGCGCCCCACCAGCTATCCGCTCGACGCGCCCCGCGGCCCCGTCGTCGCCGTCGCCAACGAGTTCTCCGGCTCCGACGGCGACATCGTCAACGCGGCCATCCGGGCCCTCGGCATCGGCCCGGTCGTCGGCACCCGCACCTGGGGCGGTGTCATCGGCATCGACAGCCGCTACCACCTCGTCGACGGCACCCTGGTCACCCAGCCCAAGTACGCGATCTGGCTGGACGGCCCCGGCTGGGACGTGGAGAACCACGGCGTCGACCCGGACGTGGAGGTCGTCCAGCGCCCCCAGGACTGGGCGGCGGGCAGGGACGCCCAGCTGGACGAGGCGATCCGGCTCGCGCTGGAGTCACTGGAGACCAGCCCCGCGAGAACGCCGCCCGACCTGCCGGCCCCGGGGGCGCGGACGGCCGCGCCACCGCCCTCCGCGGACCCGCACCCGAACGACTAGCATGCCCCCGTACCGATCATCGGCGAAAGCGAGCGCAGCGTATGGCCGGCGAACCGCAGGACGACTGCCTGTTCTGCAAGATCGTCGCGGGTGCCATCCCGGCGACCATCGTCCGCGAGACCGAAACGACCGTCGCGTTCCGGGACATAAACCCCCAGGCGCCCACCCACGTGCTGGTGATCCCCAAGGCGCACTACGAGAACGCGGCCGCCCTGGCCGCCGGCGCCCCCCAGCTCTGCGCCGACGTCCTGCGCGAGACCGCGGAGGTCGCCGCGGGCGAGAAGCTCGACAGCTACCGCACCGTCTTCAACACCGGAAGCGGCGCCGGCCAGACCGTCTGGCACGCCCACGCGCACGTCCTCGGCGGCCGTGGCCTGGAATGGCCTCCCGGATAACTCGCCATGTCCGTCCGCGAACTGGTGGTCCTCGGCACCGCCAGCCAGGTGCCGACCCGGCACCGCAACCACAACGGCTACCTGCTGAGGTGGGACGGCGAGGGCATCCTGTTCGACCCCGGCGAGGGCACCCAGCGGCAGATGCTGCGCGCCGGGGTCGCCGCGCACGACCTGAACCGGCTGTGCGTCACGCACTTCCACGGTGACCACAGCCTCGGCCTCGCCGGGGTCATCCAGCGGATCAACCTCGACCAGGTCCCGCACGAGGTCACCGCGCACTACCCGCGCTCCGGGCAGCGCTACTTCGACCGGCTGCGGTACGCCACGGCCTACCGGGAGACGGTCCGCCTCACCGAGGCCCCGGTCGCCGCCGACGGCACCCTCGCGGTGACCCCGTCGTACACCCTCCAGGCCCGCAGGCTGTCGCACCCGGTCGAGTCCTACGGCTACCGGCTGACCGAACCCGACGGGCGCCGCATGCTGCCCGAGCGCCTCGCCGCGCACGGGATCGGGGGGCCGGACGTGGGCCGGCTGCAGCGCGAGGGCCGGCTCGGGGACGTGACGCTGGAGGACGTCAGCGAGGTGCGGCGCGGCCAGCGGTTCGCGTTCGTCATGGACACCAGGCTCTGCGAGGGGGTGCACGCGCTCGCCGAGGACTGCGACCTGCTCGTCATCGAGTCCACCTTCCTCGACGAGGACATCCGGCTCGCCGCCGACCACGGCCACCTGACGGCCGGGCAGGCGGCCGCCGTGGCCCGGGACGCGGGCGTGCGGCACCTCGTCCTCACCCACTTCAGCCAGCGCTACTCGGACCCCGGGGAGTTCGAGCGGCAGGCGCGGGCGGCCGGGTTCGCGGGAGAGCTGACGGTGGCGCACGACCTGCAGCGGGTCCCGGTCCCCAAACGGCGGTGAAACCGCAGGCCGGCGGGGGTGGGTCGTACGATGCTTCGATGCCCCTCCCGAAAGCAGAACTGCACCTCCACATCGAAGGCACCCTGGAGCCCGAGCTGGCGTTCGAGCTGGCCGCCCGCAACGGCGTCGAGCTGCCCTACGCCGACACCGAAGCACTGCGCGAGGCCTACCGCTTCGAGGACCTCCAGTCCTTCCTCGACCTCTACTACGAGCTGATGGCCGTCCTGCGCACCGAGAGGGACTTCGCGGACCTGGCGAACGCCTATCTGGCCCGGGCCGCCGCGCAGGGCGTACGGCACGCGGAGATCTTCTTCGACCCGCAGGCCCACCTGGCCCGGGGCGTGTCCATGGGCACGGTCGTGGAGGGGCTGTGGCGGGCGCTCGGGCACAGCGAGGAGAACCACGGGGTGTCCACCCGGCTCATCCTCTGCTTCCTGCGGGACGAGTCGGCCGAGTCGGCACGGGAGACCCTCGCGGCCGCCGAACCGTACCTGGACCGGATCACCGGGGTCGGCCTGGACTCGGCCGAGGTCGGGCATCCGCCGGTGAAGTTCCGCGAGGTGTACGAGGCCGCCGCGGCGCTCGGGCTGCGCCGCGTGGCGCACGCCGGTGAGGAGGGGCCGCCGGAGTACATCACCGAGGCGCTGGACGTGCTCGGTGTGGAGCGCGTCGACCACGGCCTGCGCTGCGTGGAGGACCCGGCGCTGGTCGAGCGGCTGGTCCGGGACCGGATCCCGCTCACCCTCTGCCCGCTGTCCAACGTCCGGCTGCGCACCGTGGACACCCTGGCCGACCACCCGCTGCCGGCCATGCTCGACGCCGGCCTGCTGTGCACGGTCAACTCCGACGACCCGGCGTACTTCGGCGGGTACGCCGGTGACAACTTCGCAGCCGTCGAGGCGTCTTTGGGGCTCACCGAGGAGCGGCTGCGGGAGCTGGCCCGCAACTCCTTCCTGGCCGCCTTCCTCGAGGACGACGAGGAGCGGCGCGCCCGCTACCTCGCCGAGGTGGCGGCGTACGAGTTCGGGGACGCGGTGTCGTAGGCGGACCGGGCGGGCACGGCGGGCGTCCGCACCGGGAGTTCGACGACCGGCAGGAGACGCCTGCCCGAGCGCAGGGCCACCACCGTCATCGGCACGGCGGTCACCAGCAGCCCCGCGCCGAGCAGGAGACCCATCACCGGGAACCCGGCCCATCCCGCCAGCACGCTCCCGGCCAGCGGGCCCGCCGCCGTGCCCAGGGACGAGGCCGAGCCGACCAGGACCGCCCAGCGGCCCCGCGGGTCCAGGGAGGCGGCGAGCCCGATGACGTACGACAGCACGACCGGGTAGAGCAGGTTCCAGGAGATCTCGCCGGCGGCGAAGGCGGGCAGGTCCCTGGCCGACGCGCTGAGCGCGATGCAGCCGGCGATGAGCGCGGTACCGGCGCCGATCGGCACCGCCCGGCCCAGCCGCGGGCCGAGCGCGCCCGCGCCCAGCACCCCGAGCAGTCCGGCACCGAGCGCGACCGCGAAGACCGCGCCGACGGTGACCTCGGTGAGATGGGCCTGGGCGAGGCCGATGCGACCGCTGACACCCCAGAGGGAGTTCTGGGCGAGGGACCAGCAGGGCATGGCGGCGGCCAGCAGCAGGCCGGTGCGGAGACGGGGGAGCCGGCCGTGCCCGAGGGGGGTGCGGGCCGGGACCGTGCCGGCGGGCAGGCGGCCGGTGAAGGGCCAGGCGGCGAGCGCGGTCAGCGCGAGGGCGGCCAGCGGCAGGCCGTGGCCCGGGCCGAGGTGGGGGATCGTCAGGTAGAGGGCGCCGGCGAGGGCGGAGACGCCGAGCAGGCCCAGCGTGGTGACGCTGTGCGGGTCGCTCCCCCAGGCTCTCGGCTCGGTCCGGGCGGGGGACCCCCCGAGGGCCGCGATGCCGCTCGCGGCCACCGCGGTGACCGTGCCCGAGCCGAACCCGCCGACGAGCGCGCCCGCGACGACTGCCGGGACGGCTCCGGTGAGCGCGGCGGCGCCGTACCCGGTGACGGCGAGGGCGAGGCCGGCGCGGGCGAGCGTGCGGGGCCCCGTCCGGTCCACCCGGGACGCCAGCAGGAACCCCGCCACGGCCGAACTCAGCAGCAGGGCACTGCCGATGGCGCCGGCCTCGGTGGCGGTGAGCGGCAGCCCGCTGTCGAGTCTGCCGACGGTGGTCGGCAGCAGATAGGGAGCGAGATACCCGGCCGTGAAAAGGGCGACGAGGGGCCAGGGCAGGGTGCGGGAGGCGGACACGGGCGTTCCCAGGGCAGGCGGAAGGAGCCGAGCGGCTCGGAAGAGGGGAGGGGCGACGACCGTCGACGGACAGGAACGCGCGAGCTAGTTGTATCAAGCACGCGGTTGTGGAAGAAGGTTGGGATGAGTGATCCCGATCACTGCCGCGTTTGCGGGTGACTCGACGGGGTAGACGTGAGCGCTTCCGTCGCTCTTCGTGGCCCGGCCGGATGTGCGCTATAGTTGATCACGTCGCGGTCGCCGGAACACCCGGTGCCGGACCGTGCGTTGGTGGTCCAAGGAAAGACGCCCCGCTTCCTGCGGGGAGATGCAGGTGCAAGGCCTGCCCGGCGCTCCTGGTGAGCCCCGTCCCGCTGTCTGCGGGACGGGGCTCTTTCTTGTCCCGCCCCGGCCGTCGCCAGCCTTCAGAGCGGCCACGGTGACCCCGTGCGGCCGGCGCCTCACCCTGACCGCCCCCAACACCCCTGGTACGCACCGGCCGTACCGGCCCGGAGCGCCGCGCCACGGGGACGGCGCGGCGGCGGCGCGCGGCCGAACCGGGCGGCACTCCGGTGATGCCCCCGCCGGTGACGGCCGGCACGGACGGGCCCGGCGTGAACTGGTGCACACTGGCCAGAACCGCACCACGCCAGGGAGCGCACCGTGACCCCGTCGCACCTCACCGCCGGAGAGGAACCGGAACACCTCACACAGACCGGGCGCCGTCAGGCCCGGGTCGACCCGCTCGCCGCGCTGCGCACGCCAGGCGACCCGCCCTGGGACGTCTACCTCACGGGCACGGTCTTCCTCGACATCATCTTCACCGGCCTGGACTCGGCGCCCGTGCGCGGCACCGAGTCCTGGGCCCGGGGCATGGGTTCCAGCCCCGGCGGGGTCGCCAACATGGCCGCCGCCCTGGCCCGCCTCGGCCTGAAGACCTCCCTCGCGGCGGCGTTCGGCGACGACCACTACGGCGAGTACTGCTGGGACGCGCTCGCCCGGGGCGAGGGCATCGACCTGTCGGCCTCGCGGACCGTGCCCGGCTGGCACTCGCCGGTGACCGTCTCCATGGCGTACGAGGGCGAGCGGACTATGGTGTCCCACGGGCACGAGCCGCCCCCGGAGGAGACGGCGCCCGACTGCCCGCCCCGCGCCCGCGCGGCCGTGGCCTCGCTCACGCCCGGCACGACGGCGCCGTGGATCGCCCAGGCCGCCGCCGACGGCGCCCGGATCTTCGCCGACGTCGGCTGGGACGACACCGGCGCGTGGGATCTCGCGGGGCTCACCGACCTGCGGCACTGCGAGGCGTTCCTGCCCAACGCGGAGGAGGCGAAGCGGTACACCGGCGCCGACTGCCCGCGGGTGGCCGCGCACGCGCTGACCGCGTACGTGCCGGTGGCCGTGGTGACCCTCGGCGAGGAGGGGGCCTATGCGGTGGACCGGCGCACGGGTGAGGCCGCCGAGGTGCCCGCGATCGCGGTGGAGGCGCTGGACCCGACGGGCGCGGGGGACGTGTTCGTCGCCGGGTTCGTCACGGGCTCCCTCGCGGGGTGGCCGCTGGCCGACCGGCTGGCGTTCGCCGGGCTCACGGCCGCCCTGTCGGTGCAGGAGTTCGGGGGATCGCTGTCGGCGCCGGGATGGTCGGAGATCGGGGCGTGGTGGCGGCGGGTGCAGTCGGTGGAGGGGCAGGATCCGGCGGCGTTGCGGCGGTACGCGTTCCTCGAGGGGCTGGTGCCGGAGGAGGAGGAACTGGACCGGCCCTGGCCACTGCGGCGGGCGGTGCCGACCATCGGCTTCCGCAGGTCCGGCTGACGGGCGGGGGGAAACCCTGGGCGGCCCCCGGCCGCGAGGGTTCCCCGGCGGACCCCGGGCGGCCGTGCCCGGCTTCGGCCCGTGCGGAGGGGGCGAGGGGCGGCTGTCCGCAGGGGCCGCGGGTCGGCCGTGCGGAGGGGGCGCGGTTCGGTCGTGCGGAGGGGCCGAGGGGCGGCCGTCCGCAGGGGTCGCGGGTCGGCCGTGCGGAGGCGCCGCTGCTTCGGCCGTCCCCGCGAGCCGCTGCTTCGGCCGTCCGCTGGGGCCGGGCCGGGCCCGTGGCGGAGGGCCGCGGCCCGGCCCCCGTGCGGGAGGGGGTTCGAAAAGTCCTACGGGCTTGTCAGCCCTCCGGCGTACTCTGGAACCCGGTAGGCCGCCCTCAGCCGTGCGGCCGTGACGAGGAGGAAGCGCAGGCCTTAAGCGCCGGCCCATGACACAGACACCCACAGCTCGCACCCCCGCGCAGGAGCAGGCAAGAGCAGAGCTCACCGTCCCCGCCCAGCACCCCATGGTGACCGTGCTGGGTTCCGGCGACTCCCTCCTGCGCGTTATCGAGAGGGCCTTCCCGGCGGCCGACATCCATGTCCGGGGAAACGAGATCAGCGCGGTCGGCGACCCCGCCGACGTCGCCCTGATCTCACGTGTTTTCGACGAGATGATGCTGGTGCTCCGCACCGGACAGCCGATGACGGAGGACGCGGTGGAACGCTCGATCGCCATGCTCAAGGCGAGCGAGAACGGCACGAACGACGGGCCGGAGACCCCGGCCCAGGTGCTGACGCAGAACATCCTGTCCTCGCGCGGCCGCACGATCCGCCCGAAGACCCTCAACCAGAAGCGGTACGTCGACGCGATCGACAAGCACACGATCGTCTTCGGCATCGGCCCCGCCGGTACCGGCAAGACCTATCTCGCCATGGCCAAGGCCGTGCAGGCCCTGCAGTCCAAGCAGGTCAACCGGATCATCCTGACCCGTCCGGCGGTCGAGGCCGGCGAGCGGCTCGGCTTCCTGCCCGGCACGCTCTACGAGAAGATCGACCCCTACCTGCGCCCGCTGTACGACGCGCTGCACGACATGCTCGACCCCGACTCGATCCCGCGGCTGATGGCGGCGGGCACGATCGAGGTCGCGCCGCTGGCCTACATGCGCGGCCGTACCCTCAACGACGCCTTCATCATCCTGGACGAGGCCCAGAACACCAGCCCCGAGCAGATGAAGATGTTCCTCACCCGCCTCGGCTTCGACTCGAAGATCGTCATCACCGGCGACGTCACCCAGGTCGACCTGCCGAACGGGACCAAGAGCGGTCTCCGGCAGGTGCAGGACATCCTGGAGGGCGTCGACGACGTCCACTTCTCGCGGCTGTCGTCGCAGGATGTCGTACGGCACAGGCTGGTGGGCCGTATCGTCGACGCGTACGAGCAGTACGACAGTGAGCACGGCACCGAGAACGGCACCCACAAGGGCGGCCGGGGCCGGTCCGGGCACAAGGGGAAGTAGAGACACGGCAACACCATGTCGATCGACGTCAACAACGAGTCCGGCACCGAGGTGGACGAGCAGGCGATCCTCGACATCGCCCGCTACGCCCTCGCTCGGATGCGCATCCACCCGCTCTCCGAGCTCTCGGTGATCGTCGTGGACGCCGACGCCATGGAGCAGCTGCACATCCAGTGGATGGACCTGCCGGGTCCGACGGATGTCATGTCCTTCCCGATGGACGAACTGCGGCCGCCCGGCAAGGACGAGGAGGAGCCGCCGCAGGGGCTCCTCGGCGACATCGTGCTGTGCCCGGAGGTCGCCGCCAAGCAGGGCGCCGAGGCGGACACGCAGCACTCCATGGACGAGGAGCTCCAGCTGCTCACCGTCCACGGCGTGCTGCACCTGCTCGGATACGACCACGAGGAGCCCGACGAGAAGGCCGAGATGTTCGGGCTCCAGGCGGCCATCGTGGACGGATGGCGCGGTGAGCGCGGCCTGACCGGGCCGTCACCGGCGCCGACCGTCTCGTAAGCGGTTCCGATGTCCGTGCAGATCGTGGTCGGCGCGATCGCCCTGGTCGTCGTCGCCTGGCTCGCCGCCTGCGCGGAGGCGGGCCTCGCGCGTGTCTCCAGCTTCCGCGCCGAGGAGGCCGTGAAGTCCGGCCGCCGCGGCAGCGACAGGCTCGCCCAGATCGCCGCCGACCCCACCCGCTACCTGAACGTGGCCCTGCTGGTCCGCGTCACCTGCGAGATGGCGGCCGCGGCCCTGGTCACCTACGCCTGCCTGCAGGAGTTCCAGAAGACCTGGCAGGCCCTGCTCGTCGCCATCGGCGTGATGGTCCTGGTGTCGTACGTCGCCGTGGGCGTCTCCCCGCGCACCATCGGCCGCCAGCACCCGCTGAACACCGCGACCGCGGCGGCCTACGTGCTGCTGCCGCTGGCCCGGATCATGGGCCCCATCCCGTCCCTGCTGATCCTCATCGGCAACGCCCTGACGCCCGGCCGGGGCTTCCGGCGCGGTCCCTTCGCCTCCGAGGCGGAGCTGCGCGCGCTGGTCGACCTCGCCGAGAAGGAGTCCCTGATCGAGGACGAGGAGCGCCGGATGGTGCACTCGGTCTTCGAGCTGGGCGACACGCTGGTGCGCGAGGTGATGGTCCCGCGCACCGACCTGGTCGTCATCGAGCGGTACAAGACCATCCGGCAGGCCCTCACCCTCGCCCTGCGCTCCGGGTTCTCCCGGATCCCGGTCACCGGGGAGAGCGAGGACGACATCGTCGGGATCGTGTACCTGAAGGACCTGGTCCGCAAGACGCACATCAGCCGGGAGGCCGAGGGCGACCTGGTGTCCACGGCCATGCGCCCGGCCGTCTTCGTGCCCGACACCAAGAACGCCGGCGATCTGCTGCGCGAGATGCAGAAGGACCGCAACCACGTCGCCGTCGTGATCGACGAGTACGGCGGCACGGCCGGCATCGTCACCATCGAGGACATCGTGGAGGAGATCGTCGGCGAGATCACCGACGAGTACGACCGGGAGCTCCCGCCCGTCGAGGACCTCGGTGACGAGCGGTACCGGGTCACCGCCCGCCTCGACATCACCGATCTCGGTGAGCTGTACGGCCTGGAGGAGTACGACGACGAGGACGTGGAGACGGTCGGCGGACTGCTCGCCAAGGCCCTCGGCCGGGTACCCATCGCCGGCGCCTCCGCCGAGGTGGAACTGCCCGACGAGCGCCGGCTGAGACTGACGGCGGAGGCCGCGGCCGGGCGCCGGAACAAGATCGTCACGGTCCTGGTGGAACCGGTCCCCGCACCCGTCACCGAGGAGGACAAGCCCGAGTGACCCCGAAAGAGCTGCGCGCCTTCTGCCTGTCCTTCAACGCGGCCGAGGAGGACTTCCCGTTCAACCCGGAGACCTCGGTCTTCAAGGTGCTGGACAAGATGTTCGCCCTGGCGAACCTGGGAGCGCGGCCCCTGACGGTCAACCTCAAGTGCGATCCGGACGACGCGGTCCGGCTGCGCGGCGACCACGAGGGGCTGATCGTCCCCGGCTGGCACATGAACAAGCGGCACTGGAACACCGTCACGGCCGACGGCGGCCTCCCGGACACGCTGGTCCGCGAGCTGATCGAGGACTCCTACGACCTCGTCGTCGCGGGTCTGCCCCGGGCCGAACGGCTGCGCCTGGACCGGTCCTGAGCGTCGGCCGGCCGGCCCTGGGCCGGTCGTGAACGCCGGGTCCTGGCCGGTCGTGAACGCCGGGCGGCTGCGGCTGCGTTGAACGCCGGGCGGCCGTGCCCGGCCCCGCCGTAAACACGTTGCCGGGACCTACCGGCCGTCTGCGAGAATCCGGCGCATGACCGTGCGATATCCCGACCCCCTGCGCCCCGGTGACCGTATAGGTGTCACCTGCCCGTCCAGCGGCGTGGCCGAGGCCCTCCGGGGACGGCTCGACGTCGCGATCCGGGAGATCGAGTCGCGTGGGTACGAGGTCGCCGTCGGCCGGTGCATGGACGGCTCGACCCACGTCAGCGCCCCGGCCGCCGAGCGCGCCGCCGAACTGACCGCGATGCTGACCGACCCGGCGATCCGGGCCGTGGTGCCCCCGTGGGGCGGGGAGACCGCGATCGACCTGCTGCCGCTGCTGGACTTCGAGCGGATCGGGCGGGCCGAGCCGACCTGGCTCGTCGGCTACTCGGACATGTCCACCCTGAGCACCCCGCTGACCCTGCTCACCGGTGTCGCGACCGTGCACGGCAACAACCTCATGGACACCCCCTACCGCACGCCCGAGGGGCTCGTGTCCTGGCTGGACATCGTCACCGCGGCGCCGGGCCGGGCGTTCACCCAGACCCCGCCCGGCCGGCACCGCTCCGGCGGCTACGACGACTGGGTCGCGCACCCCGGGATCCGGGACCTCACCCTGGACGCCGAGGGCTCCTGGACCCGCCTCGACGGCACCGGCGACGTCGACGTCGAGGGCCGGCTGATCGGCGGCTGCATCGAGACCCTCGCCAACCTCGCCGGCACCCCCTATCTGGGCACCGACTCCTTCGCCGGCGACGCGGGGCTGCTCGTGTACGTCGAGGCCTGCGAGGACAACGCGTTCACCATCTGCCGCAATCTGCACGGCATGCGCCTCGCCGGGTTCTTCGACCGTGCGGTCGCCGTCCTCGTGGGCCGCACCCACGCCCCCGGCGGCCGCACGCTCAGCCAGCACGAGGCCGTGCTCGACGCCCTCGGCCCCCTCGGCGTGCCGATCGTCGCCGACGTGGAGTGCGGGCACGTCGCGCCCTGGCTGCCGCTGGTGAACGGCGCGCGCGGCCGGGTGCTGCACACGGCCGGGCGCAGCGAGATCGTCCAGACCCTCGACTGACCGCGGCGGGTCCGGGGCACCCCGTGACCGGATGGGCGGGCGCGGGCTTCGTATGCTCTGGGCATGACCGACAGCAGCGCGCTTGATCCCGAGGACCGCAAGATCGTCACCCTGGCCCGTTCCGCGCGGGCCCGCAACGGCGTGCCCGAGGGTGCGGCCGTACGGGACGAGACGGGGCGTACGTACGTCGCCGGGACGGTGGGACTCGCCTCGCTGCGGCTGAGCGCGCTGCGCACCGCGGTGGCGATGGCCGTGGCCTCGGGCGCGCGGTCCCTGGAGGCGGCGGCGGTCGTCAGTGACGCGGAGGAGGTACCGGCCGAGGACCTGGCCGCCGTCGCCGACCTCGGGGGCGCGCAGACGCCCGTCCTGCTCGCCGGGGCCGACGGAACGGTCCGGCTCACCCTCTCCGCCGGCTGAGGCGGATCACCTCCACCCTCACCATGGCCCGGGCGGGCGGCGGCACGGTCGTGTTCGGCGGGACGAGGAATCCGGCCATGAACAGCGGCGCACCGGCCGGCGTCGGTCCGCTCAGCGGCACCGTCGCCGCCGGGGACAGCCCGGACGCCTCCGGCGGCTCGCTGCGGACGGTGATCTCCGGGGTCACCGTGACCTGCAAGGCGAGCGGTCCGCGGTCGCCCGGCCCCTGCGTCTTCAGCCAGCGATCTGCTCCCGATGCCGCGGAAACTGATGATCCGTCAGGTTCCTGCGGCATCTCCATTGACTTCTCACCCCCGCTCCACATCAATGCCCCCTGTCGGCGCAGACGAGCCGCTGCGCCCGCAACCCTCAGGAGGGGGCCCATGGGTTCGACACCCCGAAGATCCCGACGGTGGCGCTGGGCGTCACTGCTCGGGGCGACCGCGCTCGCGGTCACCGCGGGCGGCGCGCTGGCCTGTCCGGCCGGCGCCGCCCCCACCGACGTGGACTTCGCCACGCACTGCATACCGCCCGCCGTCTCGGGTCTTCCGCCGATCGACGGCACCACCACCGCGAGCGTGTCGGTGGACAACGCCGCCCCGAAGGTCGGCGACACGGTCACCGTGACCTACACCGTGGTCACGGCCGCCGCCGGCAACCCCACCGACCTGGCCCTGCCGGCCGACATCATGACCCCGACCGGCAAGGTCACCCTGGGCGGCGCCCAGTCCGGCGGCGTCACCGTCGCCGGACCGAAGAAGAACCCGCCGGTGCCGGGGAAGGCCACCTTCCCGTCCTTCTCCATGACCGGCACGTTCACCGTCACCAAGGCCGGGCAGATCACCCTCTCGCCCGGCGACTACAACATCCACACCAGCTACATCCTGGAGCTGGACACCCCCTGCACGGTCACCGACCCGCCCGCCCCGGCGTCCCAGACCATCACGGCGACCGACGGCACCCCGGCCAACACCCGCTCCGTCTCGCTCGGTTCCGCCGCCGGTGCCCCCGGTGCGGGTGTCACCGTCAGCGGGGCGAACTTCACCCCCGGCGCGACCGTCACCCTGGCCGGGCGGGCCGGCGCCACCCAGACCGCGGACACCGCCACCGTGACCGCGAACGCCCAGGGAGCCTTCAGCGGTTCACTGGTCGTCAACGACAGGACCACGACCGGCATCGTGGCCTACGAGGGCGCCTCCTGGAACGCGGACAAGGGCGCGGGCCCCGCGGCCTACGTGGTCCACGACGACACGCCCGTCCCGGACGGCAGCCAGAAGCTGACCACCACCGTCAGGGCGGGCACCCTGTCCATGTCGCAGGCCGGGGACTCCGTCGCGCTGTCGGCCGTCGACTTCGGCACGGGCGGGGCCTCGGCCGGCGCCCTGCGGACGGTCACCGTCAAGGACTTCCGCGGCGGGCCCGCGGGCTGGTCCCTGACCGGCAAGGTCACCGACTTCACCGGACCCGGCGCCAAGATCGACGCCGCCCGGCTCAGCTGGACCCCGGCCTGCGCGACCGCACCCGGGAGCCCCAGCACCTGCAGGGCCGGTTCGGCGGGCGCCGTGGGCGGCTCGGGAGCGACCCTCGCGTCGACCCCCGACGGCACGGTCACCGGCGGTGAGTTCACCGTCGACGCCGGACTCTCCCTCGACGTACCGGCGTTCACGCCTCCCGGCTCGTACTCCGGCGTCCTGACCCTCACCCTCAGCTGACCCGCACCCCGACACCGGTGGCCGGGCGCCCCGCCCAACGACCGGGGCCGCACCCGCCCGACCGCCACCACCGAGCCCACGGGGGGTCCGCACCCATGCGCAAGCCGTACGTCCTCCTCCTGAGCCTGCTCCCGCTCCTCCTCGGCACCCTCGGTGCCCTCGCCGCCCCCGCGCGGGCCGCCGACAACGGCAGCTGGTCCGTCTACCCGGTCGCCTCGCAGGTCGCCGCGCGCCCCTACTTCTACCTCTCCGCCGACCCCGGGCAGACCCTCACCGACCGGGTCGCCGTCCAGAACAAGACCGGCCGTCCGCTCACCTTCCGGCTCTACGCGGCCGACGCCTACAACACCGCCCGCGACGGCGGTTTCGCCGTGCGCAGCGCCGGGGAACGCATGCACGGGGTGGGCGTCTGGGCGAAGCCCGCGAAGTCCCGGATCACCGTGCCCGGCCACCGGACCGTCACCGTGCCCTTCACCCTGCGCGTCCCCGCGGGAGCCGGACCCGGCGACCACCCGGGCGCCGTCGTCGCGCTGGACGAACGCGTCGACCCCGGCAGCGGACGGCTCGCGCTCGGCGTGCGGCGGGCCGTCGGTGCCAGGGTCTACCTCCGGGTCGGGGGCCCCACGCTCCCCGCCCTCTCGGTCGGGCAGCTGCGGATCAGCCACCATCAGCCCCTCGTGCCGGGCCTCGGCGACAGCACGGCGACCATCTCCTACACCCTGCGCAACACCGGGAACGTCACCCTCCGCCCCAAGGTCGAGCTGACGGCGCGCGGGCTGTTCGGGCGCACGCTGCTGAGCCGCGACCTGACCCGGGTGCCCGCCGAGCTGCTGCCCGGACAGCGGGTGCGGCTCACCGAGGCCTGGCCCGGGGCGCCGCAGCTCGACCGGGCCGAGGTGACGCTGACCGCGCACGCACCGGGCACCCGCCAGTCGGCGAGCGCCGCCTTCCTGGCGCTGCCCTGGCTGCTGGTGACCCTGGTGTCCGCCGCCGCGGTGGCCGGGGGACTGCTGGTCAGAGCGCGTCGGGGCCGCGCTCGCCGGTCCGCACCCGCACGACGGTCTCCACCGGAACGGCCCACACCTTCCCGTCCCCGATCTTCCCCGTCCGCGCGGCCCTGACGATCGCGTCGATCACGCCGTCCGCCACCGCGTCCTCCACCACGACCTCGATACGCGCCTTCGGCACCAGGTCGACCCGGTACTCGGCGCCCCGGTACACCTCGGTGTGCCCGCGCTGCCGTCCGTAGCCGCTCGCCTCGGTCACGGTCAGACCGTGCACACCCAGTTCCTGCAGCGCGTTCTTGACCTCGTCCAGACGGTACGGCTTGACGATCGCGGTGATGAGCTTCATGGCTGCGTATCGACCTTCTGGGCGGCGTGCGGGACGGAGTGGGAGACCGGGGCGCCATGGCCCAGGACCCCGTGATCGTAGGCCGTCTCGGCGTGCACCGTGAGATCCAGGCCGGTGCGCTCCTGCTCCTCGCTCGCGCGCAGGCCCATCGCCTTGTCGATCAGCGTGCCGAGGCCGTACGTCACCGCGAACGCGTACACCCCGACGACGGCCACGGCGAGCAGCTGCCTGCCGAGCGGGGCCAGACCGCCGCCGTGCAGGAGCCCCTCGGCGCCGCCGGTCATCGCCTTCTCGGCGAACAGGCCGATCAGCACGGTGCCGATGACGCCGCCGACCAGGTGGACGCCGACGACGTCCAGGGAGTCGTCGTAGTTCAGCCTGAACTTCCAGCTCACGGCGGAGGAGCAGACGACACCGGCGGCGAGGCCCACGACCAGCGCGCCGAGCAGCGAGACGGTGCCGCACGCCGGGGTGATCGCGACCAGGCCGGCCACCGCGCCCGAGGCCGCGCCCAGGGTGGTCGGGTGGCCGTCGCGCCGCTGCTCGACGAAGAGCCAGCCGAGCAGGCCGGTGCAGCCGGCGGCCAGGGTGTTGAGGAACGCGGCGGCCGCGAGGCCGTTCGCGCCGAGCGCGGAGCCCGCGTTGAAGCCGAACCAGCCGAACCAGAGCAGACCGGCACCGAGCACCACCATGGGCAGGTTGTGCGGGCGCATGGCTTCCTTCTTGAAGCCCAGCCGGGGGCCCAGGACCAGGCACAGGGCGAGTCCGGAGGCGCCGGAGGTGATCTCCACGGGCAGCCCGCCCGCGAAGTCGAGCGCGCCGAGCCCGTCCCGGATCCAGCCACCCGGGCCCCACACCCAGTGGGTCACGGGAACGTATACGAGCAGCGTCCACAGGGGCACGAGGACCAGCCAGGCCGAGAACCTCGTCCGGTCGGCGACGGCACCGCTGACCAGGGCGGCCGTGACGATGGCGAACGTCAGCTGGAAGGTGGCGAACAGGAGGGTGGGGACCGTGCCGTGCACGCTGCCCGGACCCAGGCCGCGCATGCCCGCGTGATCCAGGCCCCCGATGAGACCCGCGAAGGTGTCGTCGCCGAAGGCCAGCGAGTAACCGGCCACCAGCCACACCACGGTGACCAGGGCGATCGACACGAAGCTCATCATCAGCATGTTGAGGACGCTCTTCGTGCGGACCATGCCGCCGTAGAACAGGGCCAGACCCGGGGTCATCAGCAGGACGAGGGCGGTGGCGGCGAGCAGCCAGGCGGTGTCGCCGGTGTCGACGTGGGCTGCGGCGAGGGTCACGGGCGTCTCCAGCGGTGCGGGGGCTCGTCAGAGGCTCACGGGTGCGCGTTACCGGTCGCGTACAGGTGTGTTTCCGTGACGTTTCGTTGCGTGGGGGTTTCGTGCGGGGCGGCCGTGCGGAGGCCGTAGGGCGGCTGGTGCGGCGCGCTCCCGTGGATCAGGGACAATGAACGCCATGAGCGTTCGTACCCCGTCATCCCCAGAGCCGGCCGAGTCCGTCCACCGCGCCGGCTTCGCCTGCTTCGTGGGCCGCCCCAACGCGGGCAAGTCCACCCTCACGAACGCTCTGGTCGGGCAGAAGGTGGCGATCACGGCCAACCAGCCGCAGACCACGCGGCACACGGTGCGCGGGATCGTGCACCGGCCGGACGCGCAGCTGATCCTCGTGGACACCCCGGGCCTGCACAAGCCGCGCACGCTGCTCGGCGAGCGGCTCAACGACGTCGTCCGCACCACCTGGGCCGAGGTCGACGTGATCGGCTTCTGCCTCCCGGCGAACGAGAAGCTCGGTCCCGGTGACCGGTTCATCGCCAAGGAACTGGCCGGGATCAAGAAGTCCCCGAAGGTCGCCATCGTCACCAAGACCGACCTGGTGGACTCCAAGACCCTCGCCGAGCAGCTGATCGCCGTCGACCAGCTGGGCAAGGACCTGGGCATCGAGTGGGCCCAGATCGTGCCGGTGTCGGCGGTGGGCGCCAAGCAGGTGGACCTGCTGGCCGACCTGCTGATCCCGCTGCTGCCCGAGGGCCCGGCCCTCTACCCCGAGGGCGACCTCACCGACGAGCCCGAGCAGGTCATGATCGCGGAACTCATCCGCGAGGCCGCGCTGGAGGGCGTCCGGGACGAGCTGCCGCACTCCATCGCCGTGGTCGTGGAGGAGATGCTCCCGCGCGAGGACCGTCCGGCGGACAAGCCGCTGCTGGACATCCACGCCAACGTCTACATCGAGCGCCCCAGCCAGAAGGGCATCATCATCGGCCCCAAGGGCAAGCGGCTCAAGGACGTCGGCATCAAGTCCCGCAAGCAGATCGAGGCGCTCCTGGGCACGCCGGTCTTCCTCGACCTGCACGTGAAGGTCGCGAAGGACTGGCAGCGCGACCCGAAGCAGCTGCGCAAGCTGGGCTTCTAGCCGAAGGCGCCCCGCGGCGCCAGGTCCTGCAGCCCCACCACCCTCAGCAGCTGCAGCCGCTCGTACGACTCCGTCCCCGGGCGGGCCGCGTCTACAACATCGCCGACGACGGCCCGGTGACCGTCCTCGAACTCCACCAGCTCCTCGGCGCCGCCGTCCCCGAGGAGGGCGTCGACCCCGACCCCTGGTACGGAGTGGTCTCCACCGACCGCATCCGCCGCGAGCTGGGTTACCGGCCGTACTACCCGACGGTGTGGTCCGCCCGCGACGCCGGCGCCCTGTGAACCGGGCCGTCGGTCCGGTCCGTCCAGTCGGCCGAGTCCGCTCAGCCGCTCAGTCCGTCCCGCGGATCCGGCCCACCAGCACCGCCCCGGCCAGCCCGGTCGCCGCCGCCACCAGGTAGAGCACCCGGTAGCCGCCGAGGTGGGTGACGATCGGGGCGGCCAGGGCGGGGGCGGCGACCTGGGGCAGGGCGTTGGCCACGTTGATCACGCCGAGGTCCTTGCCCCGGTCCAGGGCCGTCGGCAGGACGTCCGTCATCAGCGCGAAGTCGACCGAGGTGAACACCCCGAAACCGACCCCCAGGACCGCCGCCGCCACGACCGTGGCCGGCCAGGTCTGACGGACGGCCAGAGCGGCCGTGGCGACGGCCATCAGCACGCCCGACCAGACGACGAACGGCTTGCGCCGGCCCACCCGGTCGGACCAGACCCCGCCCACCACGACCGTCGCCACCAGCGTCAGGCTGTTGACGGCCGTCAGGATCAGCACGCCGCGGCCGGGATCGGGGCGGTGCAGGCCGTCGCGGAGGTAGTACAGGAGGTAGAGCAGGACGAGCGAGTTGCCGAGGTTGATCAGGAAGCGGGTCAGCCAGGCCCAGCCGAGGTCGGGAAAGCGCCGCGGGCTCAGCCAGAAGCCCGACAGGAAGGACCGCCACGACCAGCCGGGCCGGTCCTCCTTCGCCAGGCGTGGATCGCCGTACCCGAGGACGTACGGCAGCACGCCCGCCACGGTGCACACCGCGCACGCCGCGTACCCGGCGCGCACCCCGCCGGCCGCCGTGGCCAGGCCGGTGCCGCCGACCACGCCGAGGATCTGCGCGGCCCCCAGCCAGCCGCCCACCGTGCCCCGCTGCCGCCGCGGCACCCGGTCCGGGACGGCGGCCGTCACCGCCGCGAAGGCCGCGTTCAGCGTGAGCTGCACCAGGCACCAGCCCAGCGTCATCGTCCACGGCCCGCCCGCGTCCGCGAGCAGCAGCAGGGACAGCGCGCCGCCCGCCGCCCCGGCCACGATCCACGGCGTACGGCGGCCCCGGCGGGCGGTCGTACGGTCCGACAGGGCGCCGAAGAAGGGGTTGGCGACCAGGGAGACCACCGCGCCCACGCCCGTCACCCAGGCCAGCATCGTCTCCTTCGTCATCCCGGAGCCGGGCGCGAAGTCCCCCGCCTGGGAGGCCAGCAGGATCTGCAGCGGGCCGAACCAGCCCACCCAGACCGCCCCGTTGGCCAGCGACAGCGCGGCCGTCCAGCCCCGGCCGACCGGCTCGGTGGGCTCGGCCAGGGCGGCCGGGCCGCGGGCGGTGGTCATCCCCGGTTCCGCAGCACGTCCCGGAACCAGTGGTAGGACGCCTTCGGGGTGCGCTCCTGGGTGGTGAAGTCGACGTGGACCAGCCCGAAGCGGCGCGCGTACCCCTCCGCCCACTCGAAGTTGTCCAGCAGGGACCACACGAAGTAGCCGCGCACGTCCACCCCGGCCTCCAGGGCCGCGTGCAGGGCCCGGAGATGGGCGTCCAGGTAGGCGATGCGGTCCTGGTCGTCGACGCCCTCGTAGGAGCAGCCGTTCTCGGTGATGACGATCGGCGGGAGCCGGTCGCCGTAACGCTCGCGGAAACCGCACAGCAGCTCGGTGAGTCCTTCCGGGACGACCGGCCAGCCGAAGTCGGTCACCGCACGGCCCTCGATCTCCCGCACGGAGAAGGGCAGTCCGGCCGGCAGCGTGAGCCCGCCGTACTCGGTGTCGCCGCTCCCGGGGGCCCCGACCCTGGACGGCGCGTAGTAGTTGACGCCGTACCAGTCGACCGGCTCGGCGATGACGCCGAGGTCCGACTCCACGTCCCCCGGCATCAGTTCGGCCATGCCGTCCGGGTACCGGCCGAGGATCACCGGCTCGGCGAACAGCCGGTTGAGCAGGAGGTCGTAGAAGTCCGCCGCCTCCACGTCGGCCTGCTCGGCCGAGGCGGGCCAGACCGGGCCGTGGGAGTTGGCGATGCCGACGTCCCGTGCCCCGGCCGCGCGCAGGGCCCGCACCGCGAGCCCGTGGGCGAGGAGCTGGTGGTGGGCGACCGGCAGGGCGTCGAAGAGGAGCCGCTTGCCGGGGGCGTGCGCGCCGAGCGCGTGCCCGAGGAGGGTGTGTTCCGCGGGCTCGTTGAGGGTGATCCACTTCGCGACCCGGTCGCCGAGGCGCTCGGCCACCACGCTCACGTGCTCGGCGAACCGGGCCGCCGTGTCCCGCCGGAGCCAGTCCAGCGAGGCGGGCAGGTCCCAGTGGAAGAGGGTCGGCACGGGCCGTACGCCCGCCGCGCACAGCTCGTCCACCAGGCGGTCGTAGAAGTCCAGGCCGCCGGGGGAGTTCACCCGGGGCCAGGAGACCGAGAAGCGGTAGGCGTCCACGCCGAGACCGGCGAGGAGGGCCACGTCCTGCGGGTAGCGGTGGTAGTGGTCGCAGGCCACGGCGGCCGTCGAGCCGTCCTTCACCCGCCCCGGCTCGGCCGTGAACACGTCCCACACGGAAGCCTCGCGCTCCTCGGCCGCCCCCTCGATCTGATGGGCCGAGGTCGACACCCCCCACAGGAAGCCGTCCGGGAAGCGGGGCATCGGGTCGCCTGCGTCGGTCGCCATGGCCGGGATCCTTACCCCCGGTAAGGGAGGTCAACGCCCGCACCCGAAAAGCCGGTCGCGGCCGCGGCCTATGATCACCCGATGCTCGAGGGAAAGCTTGTGCGACTGCGCGCGCTGCGCGCCGACGACCTGGACGCTCAGCTGCGCTGGCGCAACGACCCGGAGGTGGCGCACTGGGCCACCGGAGGCCATCCGCACTTCGGCCCGGTGACCCGGGAGGCCGTGGAACCCTTCCACCAGGCCCGGCTGCGCGAGGACCCGCGCGACGGGGCCACCTTCACCGTCGAGGAGCTGGCCGGCGGCCACCCCGTCGGCATGGCCGACTACCGGGACCTCGACACCTTCGCGGGCCGGGCGACCGTCGGGATCACCATCGGCGAGCGCGACCGCTGGGGCGGCGGGCACGGCTCCGAGGCCCTGGCACTGCTGCTGGGCCATCTGTTCGGCACCTGCCGGCTGCGGCGGGTCGACCTGGACACCTGGAGCGGGAACGAGCGCGCGATCCGGGCCTTCCGCGGCCTGGGTTTCGTGGAGGAGGGCCGGCGTCGGGCGGCCGTGCGGGTGGGCGAGGAGTGGTACGACACCGTGGAGTTCGGCCTGCTCCGCGAGGAGTGGCAGCGCCGTTAGGCGCCCTCCTTCAGCACTCGTGTGATCAACGCCCGTTCGTCCTCGGTCAGCCGGGGGTCGGCCGTGTGGACCGTGCGGCCGTCCACCGTGATCTCGTAGTGGAAGCCGTCGGGCACCCCGGCCGGGGGCGTGCGGCCGGCGGAGGCCAGCGCGCGCTCGGCCAGGGTCTGCCACTCGTGGGCGTCGGGCCGGCCCGAGGTGTCCACCTCGGCCCGGCGCTCGATGCCCGCGAAGCCGCCTGTGCGCCGTACTCGAATACGCATGGGTCCCTGTGTAGTACGGAACTACAGCGTCCGCACCCCCACCTGTTCCCAGGCCTTCCGCACCGCCTGGAGCTCGTCCCCGGCGCCGAACCGCTCCCGTGCCGCCTTCACCGTCAGCGTGGCGAAGTCGGCGAACAGGGCCTCCTCCTTCAGCTCGCCGCCGGTCAGCACGTCGTACCAGATCTGGCCGGCCTTCTCCCAGGCGTAGCCGCCGAGGGCGGCGGCGGCCAGGTAGAAGGCGTGGTTGGGGATGCCGGAGTTGATGTGCACGCCGCCGTTGTCGCGGCCGGTGCGGACGTAGTGGTCCATCGTCGCCGGCTGCGGGTCCTTGCCGAGCACGTCGTCGTCGTAGGCCGTGCCCGGCGCCTTCATCGAGCGCAGCGCGGTGCCGGTGACGCGCGGGGCGAGGAGTCCCGCGCCGATCAGCCAGTCGGCCTCGGCGGCGGTCTGACGCAGCGTGTACTGCTTGATCAGTGAGCCGAAGACGTCGGAGACCGACTCGTTGAGCGCCCCCGACTGGCCGAAGTAGGCCAGGTTGGCGGTGTGCTGGGTGACGCCGTGGGTCAGCTCGTGGCCGATCACGTCGACCGGGATGGTGAAGTCGAGGAAGACCTCGCCGTCCCCGTCGCCGAACACCATCTGCTCGCCGTTCCAGAAGGCGTTGTCGTAGCCCTCGCCGAAGTGCACGGTGGCGTCCAGGGGCAGCCCGTCGTCGTCGATGGAGTGCCGGCCGTACACCTTCAGGTACAGCTCGAAGGTGGCGCCGAGGCCCGCGTAGGCGCGGTTGACGGTGGCGTCGGGCCCGGCGTCCGAGCCCTCCGCGCGGACCTCGGTGCCGGGCAGGTCCTGGGTGTGCGCGGCGTCGTAGACGGTGCGGTGCGGCCGGTCGGCGGCGGCACCGGCGGGCGCGGCCACGGCGGGCGCACCGATCACCGTGGTCAGGCGGCGCTTGGTGCGCTGGTAGGCGTCGTGCTCCAGGGACCGGCGGGCCGGTCCGGCGAGCGCGGGGTCCTCGGACCGGGCGAGCCGGTCGAGGACGTGCGGCGGCACGATCGTGCAGAAGACGGGCTGGGAGCCCCCGTTGGTCGTCATGCCGGGCACCATTGCACTGAGTGACGCGGATGTCACTAGGTGCCACCATGATTGGTGAAATACCGGGACAGTGGCCGCGACTCTCTGTGACGGTGTGGTACGGCGCACTATTTGCACCTTTTGTGAGGCCGGTCCCGCATACTGGAACGCGTCCCCGCCCCCGGGGAGGCTCGGCTAGGCTGCGAAGCATCATGCGTTTCGGGCTGCTTCTTCTTAGCTGCCGCGGCGAGGGCCTGTAGTCGAGGCCGACTCCCTCCCCGCGGAGCTTGGCGTTGCGTCGTCGGCCGTCCTTCCGGCACCCCCTGAGGAGCCTTACGCATCATGGTCAACCGCCAGCAGCCCAGTTCCCTGCCGATCCACAAGTACGGCCGCTACGACCAGGTCGACATCCCGGACCGCACCTGGCCCGAGAAGCGGATCACCGCCGCTCCCCGCTGGCTCTCCACCGACCTGCGTGACGGCAACCAGTCCCTGATCGACCCGATGTCGCCCGAGCGCAAGCGCCGGATGTTCGACCAGCTGGTCAAGATGGGCTACAAGGAGATCGAGGTCGGCTTCCCCGCCTCCGGCCAGACCGACTTCGACTTCGTGCGCTCCATCATCGAGGAGGAGGGCGCGATCCCCGAGGACGTCACCATCTCCGTGCTGACCCAGGCCCGTGAGGACCTGATCGAGCGGACCGTGGAGTCCCTGAAGGGCGCCCGCCGGGCCACCGTCCACCTGTACAACGCCACCGCCCCGGTCTTCCGCCGCGTCGTCTTCCGCGCCTCCAAGGACGACATCAGGCAGATCGCCGTCGACGGCACCCGCCTGGTGATGGAGTACGCCGAGAAACTGCTGGGCCCGGAGACGGACTTCGGCTACCAGTACAGCCCCGAGATCTTCACCGACACCGAGCTGGACTTCGCGCTGGAGGTCTGCGAGGCGGTGATGGACGTCTACCAGCCGGGCCCGGGCCGCGAGATCATCCTCAACCTGCCCGCCACCGTGGAGCGTTCGACCCCGTCCACGCACGCGGACCGCTTCGAGTGGATGCACCGCAACCTCTCCCGCCGCGAGCACGTCTGCCTGTCCGTCCACCCGCACAACGACCGCGGTACGGCCGTGGCGGCGGCCGAGCTGGCGCTGATGGCCGGCGCCGACCGCATCGAGGGCTGCCTGTTCGGGCAGGGCGAGCGCACCGGCAACGTCGACCTGGTCACCCTGGGCATGAACCTCTTCTCCCAGGGCGTCGACCCGCAGATCGACTTCTCCGACATCGACGAGATCCGCCGTACGTGGGAGTACTGCAACCAGATGGAGGTCCACCCGCGCCACCCGTACGTGGGCGACCTGGTCTACACGTCCTTCTCCGGCTCCCACCAGGACGCCATCAAGAAGGGTTTCGACGCGATGGAGGCCGAGGCGAAGGCCAAGGGCGTCACGGTCGACGACCTCGAGTGGGCGGTGCCGTACCTGCCGATCGACCCCAAGGACGTCGGCCGCTCCTACGAGGCCGTCATCCGGGTCAACTCCCAGTCCGGCAAGGGCGGTGTCTCCTACGTCCTGAAGAACGACCACAAGCTGGAGCTGCCCCGCCGGATGCAGATCGAGTTCTCGAAGATCATCCAGGCGAAGACGGACGCCGAGGGCGGCGAGATCACGCCGAAGGACATCTGGGCGGTCTTCCGGGACGAGTACCTGCCGAACCCGCAGAACCCCTGGGGCCGCATCCAGGTCCGCACCGGCCAGTCGACGACGGACACGGACGGGGTCGACACCCTGACCGTCGAGGCGACCGTGGACGGCGAGGACACCGTCCTGACCGGCTCCGGCAACGGTCCGATCTCGGCCTTCTTCGACGCCCTGCAGTCCCTCGGCATCGACGTACGCCTGCTGGACTACCAGGAGCACACGATGAGCGAGGGCGCCTCCGCCCAGGCCGCCTCCTACATCGAGTGCGCGATCGACGACAAGATCCTGTGGGGTATCGGCATCGACGCGAACACGACGCGTGCGTCGCTGAAGGCGGTCGTCTCGGCCGTCAACCGCGCGACCCGCTGACCCCTCTGACCGGTGGTTTCGAGGCCCCGGCCGTCGTCTACGGCGGCCGGGGCCCGTCGTTTCTCGGCCATCGAACCCCCGAGGTCACGGAAAGGTCTCTTCCGGGGTACTGACTCAGCCTCCGTGATGTGGCTAACATCACGCCAGCGCGGCGATGTTGCCGTGCGGTTACGGAGGTGCGACGTGCTGCCAGTACGGGGACGAGACGGCCGTGCCGCCAGGGCTGCGCGCATCCTGGGCACCCGCACCGCGTGGACACCCGCGGGAGACGGCGAGTTCTTCTGCACCGGCTGCGGAGGCGACCGCAACTACCAGCGGCTCACCGGACGCCGGCGCCTCACCGTGCTCGGCGTGCCGGTGCTGTCCCGCGGGGCGACCGGACCGGTCGTGGAGTGCGCCTCCTGTCACCGGCACTTCGGCACCGACGTCCTCGACCATCCCACCACCCGCCGGTTCTCGGCGATGCTCCGCGACGCCGTGCACACCGTCGCGCTCGCCGTGCTCGCCGCGGGCGGCACCTGCTCGCGTACGGCCCTGGAGACGGCCGCCGGCGTGGTGCGCTGCGCCGGCTTCGACGCCTGCACGGAGGACCAGCTGGCCGAACTGGTCGAGGCGCTCGCCGCCGACACCGGACGGGTCTTCGGGCAGCCCTGCGGGGCCGGCCTGACGATAGAGCTGCACGAGGCCCTCGACCCGCTGGCCCCGCACCTGGCCACGCCCGGCCGCGAGTCCCTGCTGCTGCAGGCCGCCCGCATCGCCCTGGCCGACGGCCCCTACACCCCCGCCGAACGCGACGCCCTCACCACGATCGGCGCGGCCCTCACGATCCGCGCCGACGACGTCACCCGCCTGCTGGCCGCGGCACGCACCCCGTCCTGACCCACACCGTCGCCCTCGCGGGCGGCCCCGGCGCCCGCGACCTGACCCGCCCGCCGCCCGGGCGCCCGTCACCGCACCTGTCCGTCGTCTCGGGGGTGGTCCCGCCGTCCGCGACCGGACCTGCCCGTCGCCTTGCCCGGCCCCTGGGGCCGTCACCAGACCTGTCCGTCGTCCCGGGGGCGTTCCCGCCGTCCGTGACCGGACCCGTCCGTCGCCTCGCCCGGCCCCGGCCCCTGGGGCCGTCACCAGACCTGTCCGTCGTCCCGGGGGCGGCCCCGGCGTCCGTCACCGGCCCTGCCCGTCGCCTCGCGGGCGCTCCCACCGTCCGTCACCGGATCCGCCCGTCGCCTCGCCCGGCCCCGGCCGCCCGGCCCCGTCCCCGGCGGCCGTCACCGGCCCCGTCCGTCGTCCCCGGGGGCGGCCCCCCCGGCGTCCGTGACCGTATCCGGTTCGTCCTCGTTCGTCATGAGTCGGGACCGGCGATCGCGGGGAGACATGAGCCTGTGACACCGCTGAACCGCTCCCTCCTCGCCGCCCTCGCCTTCTTCACCTCGCTCGCCGTCCCGGCGCAGGCCCACGCGCACGCGGACGGGCGCGCCGCGTCCGGCTGCGCCTCCTCCGTGCCGTACGTGTCCGGGCGGGGCGGCTACGACACCTATCGCATTCCCGCCGCGGTGACGACCCGGCGTGGCACGGTCCTGGCCTTCGCCGAGGGCCGGCACGACGGCGCGGGCGACACCGGCGACATCGACGTCGTGCTGCGCCGCTCCACCGACGGCGGCTGCACCTGGGGCCGGCTGACGGTGGTGGCCGCGGGCCGGGGGCACACCCGGGGCAACCCGGCGCCGGTCGTCGACCCGCGCACCGGCGCGGTCGTCCTGGTGAGCTGCGCCAACGCCGGGACCGTGACGGAGGCGCAGATCATGCGCGGTGAGGTCGCGCCCGAGCTGGGCCGCCGGGTCTTCGTGCAGCGCAGCTGGGACGACGGCCGCCACTTCACACCCCCGGCGGACATCACGGCCCAGGTGAAGCCGCCCGGCTGGCGCTGGTACGCCACCGGCCCCGGCCACGCCGTCGCCCTCACCCGGGGCCCGCACGCCGGCCGGCTCCTCGTCCCCGCCGACCACTCCGCCGCCCCGCCCGCGGGCTCCCGGGACACCGGACGGGAGTCCAGGTACTACGGCGGCCACGCCCTGTACAGCGACGACGGCGGCCGCACCTGGCACCTCGGCTTCGTGGACGCGGACTACGACGGCGTGACCAACGCCAACGAGTCCAGCGCGGCCCAGCTCCCCGACGGGCGCCTGTACCTCAGCGCCCGCGACCAGAACGGCCGGGCGCCCGGCAACCGCCTCGACACCTACTCCGGCGACGGCGGCCGCACCCTCGACCGCCCCTACGCCGCCCAGCCCACCCTGAACGAGGTCCCGGTGGTCCAAGGCAGCGTCCTGCAGCTCTCCGGAGCCGCCGCGCCCCTGCTCTTCTCCGGCCCGTCCGTGCCGGACGCCCGCCGGGCGATGGCGCTCTGGTCCAGCACGGACGCCGGCCGCACCTTCACCAGGCTGCTCACCCTCTCGGACCGGCCGGCCGCCTACTCCGACCTGGTCCAGCTGGGCCGCGGCACGGCCGGCATCCTCTACGAGACCGGCGCCAACGGCCCCTACGAGACCCTTCGGTTCCGCCGACTGCGCCTGTACTAGAGCAGCCCCGCCGCCGCCAGGAACTTGCCGATCCGCTCGACCTCGTCGCCGGAGAGCGGGACCTGCGGCTCCGCCGTCACCGGGCAGTCGATGATCCCGCGCAGGTGCAGCGCCGCCTTGAACGCGCCGAGCGCCGAGGAACCGCCGCCCATCCGGGCCGGGTCGCCGACGCCGGTGATGCCGAACAGCACGCACAGCCGCTCCTGCTCGGCCCGCGCGGCCCCCCGGTCGCCCGCCCGGCACTGCCGGTAGAGCCGGACGTAGCCGTGCGGGTCGACGTTGGCCAGGCCCGGCACCGCCCCGTCGGCGCCCAGCTCCAGGGCGGCGTCGGCGATCAGCTCGGAGCCGGTCAGGACGCTGAAGCCGGCGTGCGCGCGGGCGCCCACGACGAGCTCCCGGAAGGCCGCCAGATCCCCGCTGGAGTCCTTGATCCCGCTCAGGACGCCGTCTCCGGCGAGCCCCAGCACCAGATCGGCGGGGAGCTTGGTGTGCACCGCGACGGGGATGTCGTAGGCGATCACCGGGACCGGGCTGGCGGCCGCGATCCGGCGGTAGTGGTGGACGATCTCCGCCCGGTGGGTGCGGGCGTAGAAGGGGGCGGTGACGACGACGGCCCCCGCGCCGGCCGCGGTGACCGCCGAGACGTGGTCCAGCACGCGCGGGGTGGTCATGTCGATCGCGCCGGCGAGCACGGGCAGCTGTCCGCCGACGTGCCCGGTGACGGCCTGCACGACCTGCGTGCGCTGCCGGTCCGTCAGGAAGGCGGCCTCCGAGGTCGAGCCGAGCAGGAACAGCCCGTGCACCCCCGCCTCCACCAGATGGTCGACCAGCCGGAGCAGCGAGCGCACGTCCACCTCGCGCTCCGGCGTCAGGGGTGTGCAGACGGGCGGGACGACACCGGTGAGAGGGGTGGGGAAGGTCATTCAGGGCTCCTGGCGCGCTAGGTCTCGGGTCGGCTGGTCCTCCTCCACAGGATGGTGACAGCGGTAGCGGTGTCCGGGGTGTGACGCGGCCGAGAACTCCGGCATCGACCCGGCACACATGTCGTCGGCCTTCCAGCAGCGGGTGCGGAACGGGCAGCCGCTCGGCGGCCGGGTCGCCGAGGGCACCGGCCCGGTCAGCGGGATCGGGTCGAGGGGGTCCAGCAGGCCGGGCGCCGCGGAGAACAGGGCGCGGGTGTACGGGTGCCGGGCGCCGTCGGTGACCCGGCCGGCCGGGGTCTCCTCGACGATCCGGCCGAGGTACATGGTGATCACCCGGTCGCTCATCCGCCGGACCGTCTGGATGTCGTGCGAGACGAAGACCAGGGCCAGCCCGAGGCGCTCCTTCAGATCGAGCAGCAGGTTCAGGATCTGCGCGCGGACCGAGACGTCCAGGGCGCTGGTCGGCTCGTCGGCGACGACCAGCGCGGGCTCCAGGGCGAGGGCGCGGGCGATGGCGACGCGCTGCCGCTGGCCGCCCGACAGCTGTCCGGGCAGGGCGCCGGCGAGGGCCCGGGGCAGCCCCACGAGGGCCATCAGCTCCTCGACCCGGTCCTCCCGCGCGGCCTTGGTGCCGCGCCGGTGGACGTCGAGCGGGTCGCGCAGGATGTGCCGCACCGGCAGCCGGCGGTTCAGGGCCGTCGACGGGTCCTGGAAGATCAGGCCGGTGCCCGCGCCGACCGTGGCCCGGCGTTCGGCGGGCGGCATCGCCCACAGGTCCCGGCCCCTGAACGACACCGTCCCCGAGGTCGGCCGCTGGATGCCGACCAGCACCTTCGCCAGGGTCGACTTGCCGCAACCCGACTCGCCGACCACGCCGACCGTCTCGCCGGGGGCGACGCGCAGACCGGCACCGGTGAGCGCGTACACCCGGTCGCGGGTGAACAGGCCGCCGCCGCGGGCCCTGTGGACGACATGGGCGTCACGCACCTCGACGATCATCGCAGGGCCTCCTCGCTCTCCGCGGACGTCGGCTCCACCGCCGGGTGGTGGCAGGCGGCCGTGTGCGCGGCGGTGCCCGCGAGGACCGGGGCGGTCGCGTGGCACACCTCGGTGGCGAGCGGGCAGCGGTCGGCGAACCGGCAGCCCGCCGGGAAGTCGGCCGGAGCCGGCACGGCCCCCCTGATCTGCGTCAGCCGTTCCTGGGCCGACTCCAGCGAGAGCACGCTGCCGAGCAGCCCGCGCGTGTAGTGGTGGGCCGGGGCCGCCACCAGGTCGGCGGTCACCCCGCTCTCCACGATCCGGCCGCCGTACATCACCACCACCCGGTCGGTGACGTCGGCGACCAGCGCCAGATCGTGCGAGACGAGGATCAGCGCGAAGCCCAGCTCCGCGCGCAGCCGGAGCAGCAGCTCCATCACCTGGGCCTGCACGGTGACGTCCAGGGCGGTCGTCGGCTCGTCGGCGACGATCAGCCGCGGGTCGCGGGAGAGGGCCATCGCGATGAGCACCCGCTGCCGCTGCCCGCCGGAGAGTTCGTGCGGGTAGCTGCGCAGGGTGCGCTCCGGGTCGAGGCCGACCAGCGCCAGCAGTTCCCGCGGGCCGCGCCGGCCGCCCCGCCGTACCAGCTGCTTCAGCTGCGCGCGGATGGTCATGGCCGGGTTCAGCGAGGACAGGGCGTCCTGGTGGACCATCGCCATCTCGTGCCCGAGCAGCCGGCGCCGCACCCGCATCGGCTCGGCGAGCAGGTCGCGCTGCCCGAAGCGCACCCGGCCGCGGATCCGGGCGCCCTTCGGCTGCAGTCCCATGACGGTCAGCGCGGTCAGCGACTTCCCGCAGCCCGACTCGCCCACCAGGCCCAGCACCTCACCGGGATGCACGTCGAAGCTGACGCCGTCGACGACGTCCACGCCCCGGTGCCGGCCGGGGAAGCCGATGGTGAGGTTCTCCACGGCGAGCACCGGCTGTCCGCCCCGGTCGGGCAGCGGCCGGGCCCGGGCGCGCAGCCGCCGGGCCGCCTCGGCGAGACCGGGCAGCCGCAGCACCTCGCCACCGCCCGCCCGAGGGGCCGCCTGGGGGCGGTCCTCCGGCACCTCGACCTCCCGGGGGGCGGGCGCGGCCCAGGCGTCCGAGACGCCCTCGGAGAGGATGTTCAGCGACAGCACCGTGCACAGGATCAGCAGGCCGGGGAAGACGGTCGCCCACCAGCCGCCGGTCAGCACCATGTCCCTGCCGTCGGCGATGACACTGCCCCAGGACGGGTCCGGGGGCCGCACGCCCGCGCCGACGAAGGACAGCGACGCCTCGAAGACGATGGCCTCGGCGACCTGGACCGTGCAGAACACCAGCACCGGGGCGGCACAGTTGACGGCCACGTGCCGCAGCACGATGTGCGGGGTGCGGGCGCCGATGACCCGCTCGGCGGTGACGTAGTCCTCGCCGTACTGGTCCAGCACGTTGGCCCGTACGACCCGGGCGACGGGCGGGGTGAACAGGAAGGCGATGGCGCAGATCAGCACGCCGATCCCGCCGCCGAACACGGCCACCAGCACGGCGGCCAGCGCGATGCCCGGGAACGCCATCACCACGTCCAGGCAGCGCATCAGCGTCTCGTCCACGGCCTTGCGGGAGGTGGCGGCCAGCGCCCCGAGCAGCGCGCCCGCGACCAGGGCGAGCGCGGTCGCCCCGAGTCCGATGGCCAGCGACCAGCGGGCGCCGTGCATCAGCCGGCTGAGGACGTCCCGGCCGAGGCTGTCCTGCCCCATCCAGTGGGCGGCGGACGGGTGCCCGCTGCCGCCGACCGGATCCAGTTGCTCGAGGGGGTCGTCCGGGGCGAGCACCGGGGCGAGTACGGCGACCAGGACGACCAGGGCCAGGAAGCAGACGGCGGCCTTCGACGGCAGCGGCAGCCGGCGCCATCCCCGGAGCCGGACGCCGGGCCGGGAGAGCCGCTCGGTGAGGCTCGCGCGTGTGACCATCAGGCCGCCCTGAGACGTGGGTTGACGAGCAGGCAGAGGATGTCGATGACGAGGTTGACGACCACGAACCCGGTCGCCGTGGTCAGGACGACGCCCTGGACGACCGCCGGGTCGCCGTTCCGCACGGCGTCGATCATCAGCTTGCCCATGCCGGGCAGGGAGAAGATCGTCTCGATGACGACCGCGCCGCCGAGCAGATAGCCGACCCGCAGACCGAGCACGGTCAGGGGATTGACCAGGGCGTTCCTGAGGACGTTGCGGCCGACCACCACCCGGGGCGGCAGCCCGCTCCCGATCGCCGTACGGACGTAGTCCTTGTCCAGCTCCTCCACCACCGACGTGCGCACGATCCGGGTCAGCTGCGCGGCCACCGGCAGGGAGAGCGCGAGGGCCGGCAGGGCCATGGTGCGCAGCCACCCGGTGACGGAGTCGGCCGGGTTGACGTAACCGCCTGCCGGGAACCAGCCCCGGTCCACCGCCAGGTACTGGATCATCAGCAGCGCCAGCCAGAACCCGGGCGCGGCGACCCCGACCAGTGAGACGACCCGGATGGCCTGGTCCGGCAGCCGGTCCCGGTGGACGGCCGCCGTGACCCCTCCGGCCAGCGCCAGCACCACCGCGACGCCGAGCCCCAGGAAGGTCAGCTGCAGGGTGAGCGGCAGCGCGGTGGTGACCTGGTCGACCACCGGGGCGCGGGTCAGGGCGCTGGTGCCGAGGTCGCCGTGGAGCACGTTGCCGACGAAGTGGACGTAGCGCACGGGCAGCGGGTCCAGCAGCCCGTTGCGCTCCCGGAAGTCGTGCAGCTGCCGGGGTGTCGGATTGGCGCCCTGGAAGAACGCGGACGCCGGGTCCACGTCGGAGAACCGCATCACCAGGAACACGAACAGCACGATCCCGAGCAGCAGCGGCACGAGCAGGGCGACCCGGCGCAGCAGGATCCGGACGACGGCCGTCATGCCGTCAGGCCCACTGGGCCCGGAGGAGATTGACGCCCGGGTAGGGCTGTGCCCTGATGCCGGTGAGCTTGCGCGGGTCCCAGGCCGTCATCAGCTCGTTGTGGACGACCGGATACAGCACGGCCTGCTCGGCGACGACGTCGATGTAGTCCTGGACCATCGCCTTCTTCCTCGCGGGGTCCGGTTCCCGGGTGGCCCGGTCCATGTCCTCGAAGAGCCGCCGGGCGACGGGGTCGCCGGCCCATCGCGTGTACCCCATCCACAGGTTCTCGGGGCCGTAGTTGTAGTGCATGATCAGGTCGGCGTCGAGCCCGAACTGGTTCGGGTTGGAGGCCGCCGCCACCACCTGGTAGTCCTGTTTCTGGTCCATCCTGGTGAACACCGCCGTGGTCTCCCGCGGCGCGAGGGTGGTCCGCACCCCGATGGCGTCCCAGGACGACTTGATGGTCGGCAGGCAGTCGACGATCCAGCTGACGTCGACCGCGAGGATCTCGACCCTGAGGTCCTCCACCCCGGCGGCCTTCAGCAGTGCCTTCGCCTTCGCCGGGTCGTGGTCGTACACGGTCTTGGCCCGCCGGTGGCCGGGGTTGCCCTCGTCGAGGAACGAGGACGCGGGCCTGCCGTGCCCCTTCAGCGCGACCCGCACCATCTTCTCGCTGTCGATGGCGTAGTGCAGCGCCTGCCGCACCCGGACGTCGTCGAAGGGCTTGTGCCGGGTGTTGAACATCAGGAAGAGGTTGTTCATCCCGGCGCCGCCCGCGACCTCGAGGCCGCCCTGCTCCAGGCGGGGGATGTTGGCGTAGGGGATGTTGTCGGCGATCTGGGCGCCGGCCCCGGTTCCGGAGATCCGCGCGACGCGCGGTGCCGCGTCCGTCATCGTCAGCCAGTTCATCTTCCGGAAGGCGGGCTTGCGCGGGCCGTTGTAGGCGGTGAACGCCTCGAAGGTGGTGTTGGACTTCGGGTGGTGCGCGGTCTGCCGGTACGGCCCCGAGCCCACGGCCAGCCCTCTGAGGGCGTCGTCCCAGGCGCCGGGCCGGGAGAACACGTGCTTCGGCATGATCTTGGCGAGGGTGAGCCGGGAGAGGCCGTCGGGGAAGGGGAACCTGAGCTTCAGCTCGACGGTCCGGGCGTCCGCCTTCCGCACGCTCTCCAGCCAGCCGGCGAAGAACCCCTTGGCGAGGGTCTGCGTCTTCGGGTCCAGGATCCGGTCGAAGACGAACACCACGTCGTCGGCGGTGACGGGCCTGCCGTCGTGGAAGGCGGCCCCCGGGCGGATGGTGAACCGCCAGGTCGTGGCCCCCGGATCCGCCGGCACCTCGGTGCCCAGCGCCGGATACGGCACCCGGGTGATGGGGTCGGTGTCCAGCAGCCCCTCGTAGATGTGGTTGTTGGCCGCCATCGCGAACGCCGACGCGGTCTGGGTCGGGTCCCAGCTGCCGTCGTTGCCGTACCCGATCACGGCGGTCAGCGTCCGGTTCCTGCCGCTGCCGCCGTGCCCGGTGTCGTTCGTGGACTCCGGTCCGGCGGAGCAGCCCGCCAGTACGGCGCCCGCCCCCAGCGCTCCGGCGCACTTCAGTACCGACCGGCGGCGCGGTGCCGGTGCGGCGGGGGTCACGTCGTCGTCGCGCACGGGTCCTCCTGCGGTCGGGTGGGGGAGGGGGAGGGAGGTGGGAGATACGACGTCCTACGTCCTACGTCCGGTCGGTAGCGCGACCATAAGAGGGCCCCCGGAGGGGGTCAAGGCGGCCTACACGAATGGCGTAGCCGCCACAGGCCGGCCCGACGACGGTCCTCGGGTGTCGACAACTGTCATGATTTCTAGGTGGATTGCCGTTCAGTGGGGGTCCTGTGGCGGTAGGTTCCCGGACACGGCGTGGGAAGCACGTGCAGCGGGGGAGCGGGCAGTCATGGGGCGCGTCTGGTCGGGTGCGGCGGGGGTTCTCGCCGAGGCGGTGACGGAGCTGGCCGGGGCCGGGCGGTGGTGGGGGCGCCGTCGAGTGCGGGGCCGGGCAGCGGAGCCGGTCGTGGTGGAGCTGCGCGGCGGCGCCGACGGGGACGCCCTGACGCTGATGCTCGCCCTCGCCGAGAACGGCAACCGGCTGCCCGTCAACCATCCCGGGGAGTTCTGGGGCGAGGCGTCCCGCGCCCTCTGTGTGGCCGAGCTGCTGGGCAAAGCCGCCGACTGGTACGGCATCCGGGGCATGTGCCGGCGCCGGCGCCCGATACGGTTCCGCCGCTTCCGGATGATGGAGCGGGCGTACCGGGCCTGGCTCGACCCCGAGGGCGGCTGCGGCGCCGCGCGGGTCCAGGAACTGCAGCGCGGCTGCGAGCGCGCGGCCTACGACGAGCGGGGCGGCCTGCTCAACGAACTCAACCGGCTGCGGGGCCACGCGCTCCAGGAGGACCTGAGGGGCGCGGCGGCCCTGTACACCACCGGAGCGGTGCTCGCCGGCCTGACGCTGGTGCCCCTGGCCGAGTGGCTCGTGCGGCACCTGTGGGTGCACCGGCCCGCGCGCACCTGGCTGCAGAAGAAGCTGGCCGCCTCCGGACCGCAGATGATGTACCTGGCCCTGTGCCGGGTGCGGGACGAGCCGCGTGAGACCTGGGACCAGTGGCTGACGGACGCGTTCCTGGCGGACATCGACGCCTACTACCACCTGGGGCGCCGGCTGAACCGGTCCCGGCTGCCGCTGCTGCTGCTGCCGGATGCCGCGCCGGGTACCGCGAGCGGTGCGCTGCTGCGGCACCTGCGGGACGGCCAGGTGGGCAGGCCCGTGCCCCGCCGGAGCTGCCCTGTCGTGGTGGCCCACACCGGCGCCGGACCGGGCGAGGAGATCGCCGTCGTCGAGGCCGTGGTGAGCGGCGCGCGGTCGGGCCGGACCGCGTTCGAGCTGCCCGGCCCGGAGGAGGCCGAGGGGGCCGGCCGGCAGCTGGACCTGGCCGGCGGCGGGCCGGTGGCCACCGCCCTCTGCGGTGCGGCCGTGCTGGGCCTGGTGGCCGCCGGGCTGGTGGTGGGCCCCACCGTCGCGGGCGGCCTCCACTGCGGACAGGGCGTGTCCCTGCGGCCGAGGCTGGCCGCGGCGGACGGCCAGTGCGTCGGCGTCACCGACGGTGCCTCGGGGGACGCCTTCCTGCCCGGCCTGGCCAAGGTCTCCCGCGAGATCGCGAAGGAGAACGACAGGGCCGAGCGGACGGGCCTGTACGCGACGGTGGCGCTCATGCTGCCGATGACGCCCGCCACCGAGCCCGAGAAGAGGCAGGTGGTCAACGAGGTGAAGGGCGCCTACCTCGCCCAGTACGAGGCCAACCACAGCCGCAAGTGGGGCGCCCTCAGGCCCGCGATCCGGCTCGTCCTCGCCAACCCCGGCCGGTACTACGCCCACTGGAGGCCGGTCACCGACACGCTCGTCGCCATGTCCCGCGACCCGGGCCAGAACCTGCGCGCGGTCACCGGGTTCAACCTCAGCGTCGACAGCACCAGGCTCGCTCTGCACAGCCTCACCGGGGACCACGGCATCCCCGTCGTCGGCGGTCCCCTCACCGCCGACGACCTGAGCAACGAGCCGGGGGAGCCAGGAGGCGCGGAGCGGGAGCGCTACCCCGGGATGGTCCGTATCGTCCCGACCAACACGGAGCAGGCCACCGCCCTTGTCCGCTACAACCGCGGCACCTCGGCGGGCGACTCCGTCCTGGTCGTGGACGACCGCCGCGGCGACACCTACAACGCCTCGCTCGCCGCCGCCTTCCGCAAGGCGGTGACGATCCCCACCAAGAACCGGGTGTTCACCTCGCCGGGCCCCGAGGAGCCCGGGGACACGGCCGACCAGTTCGCGCAGATGCTGCCCGCCGTCTGCGACACGGGGGCGCGGACCATCTACTTCGCCGGCCGCCCGCTCCACCTGCGGATCTTCCTCAGCGCCATGGCCCAGTCGCCCTGTGCCCGGCAGAACTACAAGGTCGTCACCGGCTCCGGGGCCTCCACGGTCGCCCTCCAGCTGGACGGCAAGGACTGGCAGGACCTCGGCGCACGGGACAGCCGGAACCGGCTGAAGGTCGTCGTCCAGTACGCCGCCCCGGGGCATCCCGACGCCTGGCGCGACAGCGGGCTGACGGGCGCCGCGCGCTCCTTCTACGCCCCGGCCGGGCAGGAGATGACGCAGCTCGAGCGGCTGAACTCCGAGCTGGGCGATGCGATGGGCGGCGCCGTCCGGTGGACCGACTCCCGGGCGATGACCTCCCACGACTCGGTGTACACGGCCGTGCAGGAGATCAAGAAGGCGTACCGCACGGGGAGCGACGCCGTGCCCCCGCTCGCGGCCGTGGCCCGGCAGGGGGCGAACCTCTACTCCGTGAACGGGGTCGCCGGCTCGACGGGCATGATCTGCCTGGACAACAACGGCAGCCCGTACAACAAGGCGGTCGCCGTCGTCAGCCTCGACCCCGCGAGGAAGGACGTCCGCTTCGACGCACTGGTCTGGCCGATGAGGAGACCGTCCACGAACTGCGAGGTCTTCACCCCGGCCTCGCCATCGCCCTAGCCGCTC
The DNA here is from genome assembly GCF_040426375.1 of Streptomyces sp. NPDC096012. Classification (NCBI taxonomy): domain Bacteria; kingdom Bacillati; phylum Actinomycetota; class Actinomycetes; order Kitasatosporales; family Streptomycetaceae; genus Streptomyces; species Streptomyces sp. NPDC096012. Next base: position 248,281 of record NZ_JBEOTD010000004.1, on the reverse strand, counting down.
CCGGGGGCGCCGCGCCCGGCCCCGGCCGTTCCCGTGCGGCACCGCGCACCGGCGGTCACCGCGGCCGCGCACCGCCGGACTTCGCCACCGCGCACCGCCGGTCACCGCCAACCCCTTTGTCCGGCACGGCACTTGCCGATGGGGCACAGAACGCCGTCGAGTGTAGAGGCAGAGCGTCACGCGAGATGTGCGAAGCGTGAAACCCGGCCGGAAAGGGGAGCACGCTGAGGGCGGGACGGACCACACACTCGGGGCAGCGGTGTCGTGGCGAGGGGCGGAGGAGACGTTGGAGGAGACCGAGCGGCGGGGGCTCGCGGTGACCGGGACGGAGGCGGCGCGGTGAAACCACCCATCGGCAGCCATGTCGTGGACACCCGCACCGGCCGGGTCGGGATCGTCATGGGGCACGAGGGCCCCTACGTCCAGCTGAGACCGTACGGCGGGGGCCGCGAATGGGACGCCGAACCCACCGCCGTACGCGACGCCACCCCCACCGAACAGCACAGTGCCCGGACGGCGTACACCAGGGCACGCGACCGCGGCGAGGTGCCCTGAACGGGCCGCCGGCGCCCTGGCCGCTCCGCGCATGGGCGAGAATGGTGCCATGAGCCTGTTCCGCGACGACGGCATCGTGCTGCGCACCCAGAAGCTGGGTGAGGCGGACCGGATCATCACGCTGCTCACGCGCGGGCACGGGCGGGTGCGGGCCGTGGCGCGCGGGGTGCGGCGGACCAAGTCGAAGTTCGGGGCCCGGCTGGAGCCCTTCTCCCACGTGGACGTGCAGTTCTTCGCGCGGGGGAGCGAGCTGGTCGGGCGCGGACTGCCGCTGTGCACGCAGAGCGAGACGATCGCCCCGTACGGAGGCGGGATCGTCACCGACTACACCCGCTACACCGCCGGCACGGCCATGCTGGAGACCGCCGAGCGGTTCACCGACCACGAGGGCGAGCCGGCCGTGCAGCAGTATCTGCTGCTGGTGGGCGCCCTGCGGACGCTGGCCCGGGGCGAGCACGCGCCGCACCTCGTGCTCGACGCCTTCCTGCTGCGCTCCCTCGCCGTCAACGGCTACGCGCCCAGCTTCGGCGACTGCGCGAAATGCGGCATGCCCGGCCCGAACCGGTTCTTCTCGGTCGCCTCCGGCGGCTCGGTCTGCGTCGACTGCCGGGTCCCCGGCAGCGTCGTACCCTCCCCGCAGACCCTGGTTCTGCTCGGCGCCCTGCTTACGGGAGACTGGGAGACGGCGGACGCGTGCGAGCCGCGATATGTCCGGGAGGGCGGCGGGCTGGTGTCCGCCTACCTGCACTGGCATCTGGAGCGCGGACTGCGCTCGCTCCGGTACGTCGAGAAGACGTAGCGAAACCCGTAGATCGCAGAGGGAGACGAGAAGCACATGGTGGTACGCGGGATCCTCGGGCGCCGGCAGCGTGAGTACCGGGCGCCGGAGCCGCACCCGTCGGGCGCCCGTGCGCCGAAGCTCCCCGGCGAGCTGGTCCCGAACCACGTGGCGATCGTCATGGACGGCAACGGCCGGTGGGCCAAGGAGCGCGGGCTGCCGCGCACCGAGGGGCACAAGGTCGGTGCCGAGCGGGTGCTGGACGTGCTCCAGGGCTCGATCGAGGCCGGTGTGCGCAACATCTCCCTGTACGCCTTCTCCACCGAGAACTGGAAGCGCTCGCCCGACGAGGTGCGCTTCCTGATGAACTTCAACCGCGACTTCATCCGCCGGACCCGCGACCAGCTCGACGAGCTCGGCATCCGGGTGCGCTGGGTGGGCCGCATGCCCAAGCTGTGGAAGTCGGTCGCCAAGGAGCTGCAGGTGGCCCAGGAGCAGACCAAGGACAACGACCTGCTCACCCTGTACTTCTGCATGAACTACGGCGGCCGGGCCGAGATCGCGGACGCCGCCCAGGCGCTGGCCGAGGACGTGAAGGCCGGCCGCCTCGACCCGTCGAAGGTCAACGAGAAGACCCTCGCCAAGTACCTGTACTACCCGGACATGCCGGACGTCGACCTCTTCCTGCGCCCGAGCGGTGAACAGCGCACCTCCAACTACCTGCTCTGGCAGAGCGCGTACGCCGAGATGGTCTTCCAGGACGTGCTGTGGCCCGACTTCGACCGGCGCGACCTGTGGCGGGCCTGCATCGAGTTCGCCTCCCGCGACCGGCGGTTCGGCGGTGCCGTCCCGAACGAGGAACTGATCGCCATGGAGGCCGCCATGAGGGGTGACGCCACCTCGTAGCCATCGGCGGCCCACGCGGGCCGCGGCCGCCTCAGCGGGCGCGGCAGGCGGGAGACGCGGGACCGCGAACCCGCTCACGGCACACCGCCCTGGGAGCGGCCGTGCGCCGAAGGCGAGATGAGTCGCGGTGTCCGCAAGCCGGGGGCACCGCGGCTCCCCAGGGGCGCGGGGAACCGCGCGACCAGCCACGACGGTCCCGCACCCGGCGACCAACGGTCCCGTACCCGGCGTCGAGAAGCTCCTCGTACCCGGCGACGGACCGGTCCCGTACCCGGCGTCGAGAAGCTCCTCGTACCCGGCGACGGACCGGTCCCGCACCCGGCGTCGAGAAGCTCCTCGTACCCGGCGACGGACCGGTCCCGCACCCGGCGTCAAGAAGCCTCCCGCACCGGCGACCAACGGTCCCGCACCCGCCCGTCACGATGCCCCCGCACCCCGCGACGCCCCCGGAGCCGGTGTTCAGTCGGACGCGCAGTCCGCGCAGGTGCCGAAGATCTCCACGGTGTGGGCGACGTTGACGTACCCGTGCTCCGCGGCGATCGCCTCCGCCCACTTCTCCACCGCGGGGCCCTCCACCTCGACCGCCTTGCCGCAGGTGCGGCAGACCAGGTGGTGGTGGTGCTCGCCGGAGGAGCAACGGCGGTAGACGGACTCGCCGTCGGAGGTGCGCAGGACGTCGACCTCGCCGGCCTCGGCGAGGGACTGCAGGGTCCGGTAGACGGTGGTGAGCCCGACGGAGTCGCCCTTGTGCTTGAGCATGTCGTGCAGATCCTGCGCGCTGCGGAACTCGTCGACCTCGTCCAGGGCCGCCGCCACGGCGGCACGCTGACGTGTCGCGCGGCCCTTCACGGGCTGTCCAGCGGTGGTCACCGGTTGCCTCCTCACGTCTGGCGTCTGCCGGGGCCATTGTGCCAGCCCAGGCGGTGCGCGGTCAGACGCCGACCCCGCCTCCGGCCCCTCGCGTGGCCGGAATCGAGCACTCCGCCGGGTCCCCGGTGGGCTGTGCCGCGACGGCGGCACGGGCGCGTCGGCGGGCCAGCGGGGTGGCCAGGACCGTCAGTGCGACGAAGGCGGCGATGGTCAGCAGGACGATCGTCGCGCCGGGCGGCACGTCCTGGTAGTACGACGTGACCGTGCCGCCGACGGTCACGGTCACACCGATCGCCACGGCGATCGCGAACGTGGCGGCGAAGCTGCGGCTGAGCTGCTGCGCGGCGGCCACCGGCACGACCATCAGGGCGGACACCAGTAGAAGGCCCACCACCCGCATGGCGACCGTCACGGTCACCGCGGCGGTGACCGCCGTCAGCAGGTTCAGCGCGCGCACCGGCAGGCCCGTGACCCGCGCGAACTCCTCGTCCTGGCTGACCGCGAACAGCTGGCGGCGCAGGCCCAGCGTGACGATCAGCACCAACGCCGCGAGCACGCAGACCGCGCTCACGTCGGACTGCGACACCGTCGACAGGGAGCCGAACAGGTACGACGTCAGGTTGGCGTTGGAGCCGCCCGGCGCCAGGTTGATCAGCATCACCCCGCCGGCCATGCCGCCGTAGAAGAGCATGGCGAGGGCGATGTCGCCGCGGGTCCTGCCGTACCAGCGGATCAGTTCCATCAGGACCGCGCCGAGCACGGAGACGGCGGTCGCCATCCACACCGGGGAGGTGGACAGCAGGAAGCCGAGTCCGACGCCCGTCATGGCCACGTGCCCGATGCCGTCGCCCATCAGGGCCTGGCGGCGCTGGACCAGGTAGATGCCGACCGCGGGCGCGGTGACGCCGACCAGCACGGCGGCCAGCAGCGCCCGCTGCATGAAGGCGTAGTTCAGGAATTCCATCAGCTCAGCAGTCCCGTGCGGATCGGTTCGGCGCCCGCGGGTGCGTGCGGGTGCACGTGGTCGTGGCCGGGCAGGGCGTGCTGGCCGACCGCGCTGGGCGGCGGGCCGTCGTGCAGCACGCAGCCGTCCCGCAGGACGACCGCCCGGTCGATCAAGGGCTCCAGCGGGCCCAGTTCGTGCAGTATTAGGAGGACGCTCGTGCCGGTGTCCACCTGCTGCCGCAGCGTCCGGGCGAGCACCTCCTGGCTGGCCAGGTCGACGCCCGCCATCGGCTCGTCCATGATCAGCAGTTCGGGCTCGGCGGCCAGGGCGCGGGCGATCAGCACCCGCTGGTGCTGGCCGCCGGACAGGGCGGTCACGGTGTCCTTGGCGCGGTCGGCCATGCCGACCAGCTCCAGGGCGTGGCGCACGGCCTCCCGGTCGGGCTTGCGGAAGACACCGAAGCGGGTGCGGGACAGCCGGCCGGCGGAGACGATCTCGGTCACCGTCGCCGGGACCCCGCCCGCGGCGGTGGTGCGCTGCGGCACGTAGCCCACGCGCGCCCAGTCGCGGAAGGACCGGCGCGGGGTGCCGAACAGCTCGATGGTGCCGGAGCTGACGGGCACCTGGCCGATGATGCTGCGCACGGCCGTCGACTTGCCGGAGCCGTTGGCGCCGAGGAGCGCGACGACCTCGCCGCGGCCGACGGTGAGGTCGATGCCGCGCAGGACCGGGCGCGCGCCCAGTTCCGCGCTCACCGCGCGCATCGCTATGACGGGTTCGCCCATGGTGTCGCCCTCCGTGCCGGTCACTTCGCGCCCAGCGACTGCCGCAGCGCCTTGAGGTTGGCCTCCTGGACCGAGAAGTAGTCGGTGCCCCGGGACCTCTTCGTGATGCCCTCGATCGGGTCGAGGACGTCCGTCCTCAGTCCCGCGTCGTGCGCGACCGTCTTCGCGGTCTTGTCGCTGACCAGCGTTTCGTAGAAGACGGTGGTGACGCCGTCGGCCGCGGCCAGCTTCTCCAGGTCCTTCACGCGCGCGGCGCTGGGCTCCGACTCGGGGTCGAGGCCGTTGATGGCCTCCTCGGTGAGGCCGTAGCGCTCGGCGAGGTAGCCGAAGGCGGCGTGTGTGGTGATGAAGGTCTTCGTCCGGGTACCGGTGAGTCCGTCCCTGAACCGCGTGTCCAGGTCGTCCAGCCGCTTCACCAGGTTCGCGGTGTTCTTCGCGTAGTCGGCCGCGTGCTCGGGGTCGGCCTTCTCGAAGGCCCTGCCGACTCCCCGGGCGACCTCGGCGTAGCGCACCGGGTCGAGCCAGATGTGCGGGTCCCGGCCGCCGGACTCCTCGCCCCGGTGGGTGTCGTGCGCGGCCGCGTGGCCGCCGACCTCGTTGCCGTGCTTCTCCAGCGTGGTGAACGAGGCCGCGTCGATCTTCGTCCCGACCGAGGACTGGGCCACCGCCTCGTCGACGGAGGGCTGGAGGCCCTTGAGGTAGAGCACCGCGTCGGTCTCCTGCAGGCCCGCGATCTGCCGGGTGCTGAGCTCCAGGTCGTGCGGTTCCTGGCCGGGGGAGGTGAGACTGGTGACGTGGACGTGCTTCCCGCCGATCTGCTCGGCGAGGAAGGCCGTCGGGTAGAACGAGGCGACGACGTCGAACCTGCTGGTGTTGGCCGCCGCGGAGCCGCCGGAGCAGGCGGTGAGGGAGCCGAGGCCGAGGGCGGTGACAGCGGTCGCCGCGGCCGTCGATATGAGGCGTCGTCGTACGTTCATGAGAGTCATTTTCAACAATTATGGAAACCGTTGTCAACAAGCCCTCGTGAGACGCTGTAAGCAGGGGCCGATTTGGTCGTGGGGGAGCCTGCGCCGGTAACCTGAATCATTCGCTGGAAGCATCTCGCTTCAACGCCCGTCGTCGTAATGAAGAGAGCACCGTGGCCGCCGACAAGATCGACACCATCGTCAGCCTGAGCAAGCGCCGTGGCTTCGTTTTCCCGTGCAGTGAGATCTACGGCGGACAGCGTGCCGCCTGGGACTACGGACCGCTGGGTGTCGAGCTCAAGGAGAACATCAAGCGCCAGTGGTGGCGCTACATGGTGACGTCGCGCGAGGACGTCGTCGGTATCGACTCGTCCGTCATCCTGGCCCCCGAGGTCTGGGTCGCCTCCGGTCACGTCGCCACGTTCACGGACCCGCTGACCGAGTGCACCTCGTGCCACAAGCGGTTCCGCGCGGACCACCTGGAAGAGGCCTACGAGGAGAAGAAGGGCCACGCCCCGGCGAACGGCCTGGCGGACGTCAACTGCCCGAACTGCGGCAACAAGGGTCAGTTCACCGAGCCCAAGCAGTTCTCCGGCCTGCTGTCGACGCACCTCGGCCCCACCCAGGACTCCGGCTCCGTCGCCTACCTGCGCCCCGAGACCGCCCAGGGCATCTTCACCAACTTCGGCCAGGTGCAGACCACCTCGCGCCGCAAGCCGCCGTTCGGCATCGCGCAGATGGGCAAGTCCTTCCGCAACGAGATCACGCCCGGCAACTTCATCTTCCGCACCCGCGAGTTCGAGCAGATGGAGATGGAGTTCTTCGTCAAGCCGGGCGAGGACGAGAAGTGGCAGGAGTACTGGATGGAGCAGCGCTGGAACTGGTACACCGGCCTGGGCCTGCGCACGGAGAACATGCGGTGGTACGAGCACCCGAAGGAGAAGCTCTCCCACTACTCCAAGCGCACCGCCGACATCGAGTACCGCTTCCAGTTCGGCGGCAGCGAGTGGGGCGAGCTCGAGGGTGTCGCCAACCGCACCGACTATGACCTCGGCGCCCACTCCAAGGCCTCCGGCCAGGACCTCTCCTACTTCGACCAGGAGGCCGGCGAGCGCTGGACGCCGTACGTCATCGAGCCCGCGGCCGGTGTCGGCCGCGCGATGCTGGCGTTCCTGCTCGACGCCTACGTCGAGGACGAGGCGCCCAACGCCAAGGGCAAGATGGAGAAGCGCACCGTGCTGCGCCTGGACCACCGCCTGGCCCCGGTGAAGGTGGCCGTCCTGCCGCTGTCCCGCAACCCGGAGCTGTCCCCGAAGGCCAAGGGCCTCGCCCAGGCGCTGCGGCAGAACTGGAACATCGAGTTCGACGACGCCGGCGCCATCGGCCGCCGCTACCGCCGCCAGGACGAGATCGGTACGCCGTTCTGCGTGACCGTCGACTTCGACACGCTCGAGGACAACGCCGTCACCGTGCGCGAGCGCGACTCGATGAAGCAGGAGCGGGTGTCCCTCGACCAGATCGAGGGCTACCTGGCGCAGCGCCTCGTCGGCTGCTGACCCTCGCCGCACCCGCCGGCCCGGGGAGCCTCTCCCCGGGCCTCACGGCCTCCGCCCACCCACCGGCCGCCTCGATCGGCCGGTGGGTGGGCTGTTTTCCGCCGGCCCCCGGACCCTCCCGGCGGCGGTCCACCGGAACGCCGCCGGGAGCGCCGGGCGGCCGGCTCAACGGCCCTGCAGCGCCCTGACGTTGTCGCCGAACGTCCAGTTCTTCGCGCCGTCCCAGTTGACCGACCAGGTCATCAGGCCCTTGAGCGAGGTGCCGTAGTGCTTCCAGGCCTGGGAGACGAGGGACGGTGACATGTAGCCGCCGCCCGCGCCCGACTGGGCGGGCAGGCCCGGGACCTGCCTGTCGTAGGGCACCTTGATCGTCGTGCCCTGCACCACCAGGCCCTTGTTCAGGCAGTCGGTCTGGGCGGTGAAGCCCTCTACCGTGCCGGCCGAGTAGGAGTCGCCGGAGCAGCCGTACATGCTGCCGTTGTAGTACTGCATGTTCAGCCACCACAGGCGGCCGTTGTCCGCGTACTTCTTGACGATCGGCAGATACGCGCCCCAGATCGAGCCGTAGGTGACGCTGCCGCCGGTGACGTACGCGGTCTCCGGGGCCATCGTCAGGCCGAAGCCCGACGGCATCCTGGCCAGGATCCCGTCGATGATGCGGACCAGGTTGGCCTGGGACGCGGAGAGCTGGGTGATGTTCCCGCTGCCCGTCAGGCCCGTCTCGATGTCGATGTCGATGCCGTCGAAGTTGTACTTCTTCAGGATCGGCACGATGGTCGCCACGAAGCGGTCGGCGACGGCCGAGGACGACAGGTCGATGCCGGCCGCCGCCCCGCCGATGGACAGCAGGATCGTCTGGCCGGACGCCTTGGCCTGGCACATCTCCGCGGGCGTGGCCACCTTCACGCCGGAGTCCATGCCGTCCTCCCACAGGGCCGTGCCGTCCGAACGGATCACCGGGAAGGCGGCGTTGATCACGTTGTAGCCGTGCGCGGGGATGCGGGAGTCGGTGATCGGCGTCCAGCCGAAGGGCGGGTGGACGCCGTTGGCGGAGCCGTCCCAGTTCTCCCAGTAGCCCTGGAGCACCTTGCCGGCCGGGCGCGGCTTCACCGCGCAGGTGTCGGCGGCGGAGGCGCTGGGCGCGGCGGCGATCGCCAGCGGGGTGAGGACGGCCGTGGCGAGGGCGGCGGTGAGCAGACGCAGGGTGCGGCGGAGCATCGGGCCTCCCGGTGGGGGATCGCGAGGTGTCGTAGGCATGACAGTGCTCTGGTCCAGACCTCTCGTCAATAGGTCTGGACCAATCGGCGCGGTCGGCGATACGGCCGCTGACGAAGATGGAATGACAGATATTGAAATCTGTCAGCTGTCATGGCAGGGTGGAGGCATGACGACACGAACCCGAGACCTCGGCACCACCGGCCCCCGGGTCTTCCCCCTCGGCCTCGGCTGCATGGGCATGTCCGGCATGTACGGCGAGTCGGACCGCGCCGAGTCCATCGCCACCATCCACGCCGCCCTGGACGCCGGCGTGACCCTGCTCGACACCGGCGACTTCTACGGCATGGGCCACAACGAACTGCTGGTCGCCGAGGCACTGCGCACCGCCCCGGCCGCCCTGCGCGAGAACGCGCTGCTCAGCGTGAAGTTCGGCGCCCAGCGCGGCCCGGACGGAGCCTGGTACGGCTTCGACGGGAGCCCGGCCGCGGTGAAGACCTTCGCCGCGTACTCCCTCCAGCGCCTCGGCGTCGACCACATCGACGTCTACCGCCCCGCCCGGCTCGACCCCGACGTGCCGATCGAGGAGACCGTCGGCGCGATCGCCGAACTGGTCGAGAAGGGGTACGTCCGGCACATCGGGCTCAGCGAGGTCGGCCCCGACACCATCCGCCGGGCCGCCGCCACCGCCCCGATCGCCGACCTCCAGATCGAGTACGCGCTCATCTCCCGCGGTCCCGAGCGGGAGATCCTGCCCACCCTCCGCGAGCTGGGCATCGCCGTCACCGCCTACGGCGTCCTCTCCCGCGGCCTGATCTCCGGCCACCTCACGGCCGGCCAGAAGTTCGCCGCGCACGACTTCCGCGCCCAGTCGCCGCGCTTCCAGGGCGAGAACCTCCAGCACAACCTCACCCTCGTCGAGTCCCTGCGCAAGATCGCCGAGCAGAAGGGCGCCACGGTCGCGCAGATCGCCATCGCCTGGGTGCTCTCCCGCGGGGAGGACATCGTGCCGCTCGTCGGCGCACGCACCCGGGAACGGCTCGGCGAGGCCCTGGGCGCCCTGGACGTCACCCTGGACGCGGCCGACCTCGACGCCGTCGAGGCCGCCGTACCGGCGGACGCGGCGGCCGGCGAGCGGTACGCCCCCGCCCAGATGGCCATGCTCGACAGCGAGCGCTGAACCCGCCGCCCGGTACCGTCTAGGACATGGCACCGACCACCGAGACCCTGACCGCCGAGCGCATCCTCGAGGCGACCGAGGAGGTGCTGCGCCGCCACGGGCCGGCCAAGGCCACCGTGGTCGACGTGGCCCGCGCGCTCGGCGTCAGCCACGGCAGCGTCTACCGGCACTTCCGGACCAAGGCGGCGCTGCGGGAGGCGGTCACCAAACGCTGGCTGGACCGCACCTCACGGCGGCTCGCCGGGATCACCGAGGCCGGCGACGCCCCCGAGGAGCGGCTGCGGGCCTGGCTCGCGGCCCTCTTCGAGGCCAAGCGGCACAAGGCGGGCGACGACCCCGAACTGTTCGCCACGTACACGGTGCTGGCCGGCGAGAACGGCACGGTCGTCGGCGAGCACCTCGCCGACCTGACCGCGCAGCTGACCCGGATCATCGCGGACGGGACCGGGTCGGGCACCTTCCTGGCGCCCGACCCGGCCGCCGCGGCCCGGGCCGTCTTCCACGCCACCGGCCGCTTCCACGACCCCTGCTACGCCCGGGAGTGGACCGCCCCCGGCATCGACGAGGAGTTCACGGCCGTGGTGGACCTGCTGATACGGGGGCTCACTTCACCTTCACGGTGACCGTCGGGGAGTGCACCTTTCCGGCCGCGATCCGCAGATGTTCCGTGCCCTTGGTGTTCAACTTGCCGACCAGGACGTACGAGCTGCCGTTCCTGACCTTGGCGGTGGCCTTCAGGCTCGTCCACTTGCCGGACTTCTCGTGCTGGAGCACCAGCGGGGTGCCGATCTTGAGGCCCTTGGTGCGGCCGGTGAAGCGCACCTTGTCGCCGGCCTTCACCGTCGACTTGTCGGCCTTGACGGTGATCGAGCCGGAGCTGTCGCCCGGGCTCGACGCGCTGCCGGCGGCGACGGCACCGGCCGTCCCGCCGCAGAACAGTGCCACCGACAGAGCGCCGGCGCCCAGCACACGGCTGGAGCGGTGGCGGAGTACCGAGGTCATACGCGCCTCCTGTCGCTCGGATGGACCTCTCCCAGGCTGGGCCCGGCGCCCGCGAGCGGCCACTCGGGACAGCCCGGAGCCCGCCCGCCCCGCACAAGAGCCCAGGTCAGCAGGCGGGCGGCGCGCCGCATCCTCAGCGGGACGGTTGCCGGGCCGCCGCCGGGTCGACCGTCGCCTGGTGGGCCTCGGCCAGGTGCTCCTCCGCCTTCAGCCACGGCAGGAACTGCGCGCCCCGCCGCCAGCCGCAGGTGTCGCACCTGATCGTGCGCTGCACACCCGTGCGCTGCACCCGGACGACGTGCTCGCGGCCGTGCCCGTCCCATCTGCTGACCTTGCTGGTGGTGTTGCCCCTGGCATGGCGCCTCCCCGCTCGCGGGTCCGGCGACCCGATGGCAAGGAGTGTGCGCCAGGACCGGCGCCGACGGGGGTGGCTTCACACCGAGTTGGCCGAGGCGTGCCCTCGGCTCAGCCGACCTCGCGGGGCAGCCGCAGGCTGAGCAGACCCGTCAGCACGATCCCGCCGACCTGCACCAGCAGCGTCGTGACCAGCGCGTCCCGCACGCCCAGATGCGGCACCAGGACCAGGAACAGCGTGCCGAGCGTGGCCACGCCCAGGGCCAGCGCGGACTGCTGGGTGGTGACCATCACACCGCTGCCGACGCCGGCCCGCTCGGCGGGCACCTCGGACATCACGATCCACAGCAGATTGGGCAGTTGCAGCGCCTGTCCGGCACCGGCCAGGGCGGTGCCCGGCAGCAGCGACCAGAAGTCCGGATGCGGCCAGGTGCGCCAGGCGGCCAGCACGATCAGCAGGATGCCCGCGCCCTGCACCGCGGCGCCGGCGGTCACCACCCGGGTGCCGTACCGCCTGATCAGCCGGGGACCCGCGAGCGAGACCAGCAGGTGCACCACGGCCATCGGCGCGAGCGCGAGCCCGGCCGGCACCGGGGCGAGACCGGCCCCCCGCTGCAGCGCCAGCGCGATCACGAACATGAACCCGCTGAAGCCGACGGCGAACGGCAGCATCAGCGCCAGCCCGCGCCGCAGCGAGACGAGCGCCAGCAGACTCGGCGGCACCAGCGGAGTCCGCCCCGCCCGGTCCGCCCGCCGCTCCACCGCCCAGAACGCGGCCGCGGCGAACGGGAAGGCCGCCAGCGACAGCCACGTCCACAGGGGCCAGCCCGCCGCCCGGCCCTCGGTGAGCGGGACGAGCAGCGTCAGCAGGGACAGCGCGAGCAGCACCGTGCCGGGCCCGTCGACGGGCTCCGGACGCTGCGAGCGGGTCTCGGGCACGAGCCGGACGGCGAGCGCCAGCCCGGCGACGACCACGGGCACGTTCACCAGGAAGACCGCCCGCCAGCCGGTCCCGGCGATGTCGGCGGCGACGAGCACACCGCCGAGGACCTGCCCCGCCACCATCGAGAGCCCGGCGGTGGCGCCGAACAGGCTCATGGCCTTCGCCCGGCGCGCTCCGGTGGTGGTCGCCTGGATGGTGGCCAGCACCTGGGGCAGCATCGCCGCGGCCGAGGCGCCCTGCGCGACCCTGGCCACGACCAGGGTCCAGGCGGTGGGCGCGAGCCCGCACACCAGAGAGGTGAGCCCGAAGGCGGCCATCCCACCGAGGAACAGCCGGCGCCGCCCGAACGAGTCCCCGAGCCGCCCGCCGAGCACGAGCAGCACCGCGTAGGCGACCCCGTATCCGGCGACGACCAGCTCCAGCACGGCCTCGCCCGCGTCCAGATCGGAGCCGACGGTCGGCAGGGCGACGTTGATGATGAAGAAGTCGACCAACGGCAGCGAAGCGGCCAGCAGCACGGTGAACAGGCCGAGCCCGCCGAGCGCGGACGGCGCTGCCACCGGACGGACGGCCGTGGTGACGGGTTCGCTCATCCCCCGAGCTTGAGTCCCCGTCCAGCTCCGCTGCCAGAGTGTCTTGATCCTGGTAGAAGAACTACCCGGATACCGGGGGAGCACCTGGAAACGGGGTGACGGTCCCGGCACCCTGGACGCATGACGACCATGGCCCGGGAGAGCGCCGCGCGGTCGAACGGCCGCGGCTCCCAGATCCGCCGGCACGAACTGGCCGCCTTCCTGCGCAGCCGCCGTGAGCGGCTCGCCCCGGAGCAGGTGGGCCTCCCGCGCGGCGCCCGGCGCCGGACCCCCGGGCTGCGCCGGGAGGAGGTCGCCCAGCTCTCCGCGGTCGGTGTCACCTGGTACACCTGGATCGAACAGGCCCGCGACATACAGGTCTCCGCGCAGGTCGTCGACGCCCTCGCGCGCACCCTGCGGCTGGACCCCGGCGAGCGCGCCCACCTCTTCCGGCTGGCCGGCGCCACGGACCCGGAGCCGGCCGCCGACACCCCGAACGTGACGCCCGCGCTGCGCGAGATGCTGCGCCGGCTGGAGCCCCTCCCGGCCTGCATCCAGAACAGCCGGTACGACGTCCTCGCCTACAACCGCACCTACGGCCGGCTGCTGAGCGACCTGGACGCGCTCCCGCCCGAGGACCGCAACTGCCTGCTCCTGGTGTACACGGACCCGGAGTGCCAGGCGGCGGTCGTCCACCTGGAGGAGACCCAGCGGCTGATGGCCGCCCGGCTGCGGGCCGACCTGGCCGGTCATCTCGGCGAGCCCGCCTGGAGGAAGCTCCTGGAGCGGCTGCAGGAGTGCCCGGCGTTCCGGGAGAACTGGCGGCGCCACGAGGTGGTCGGCACCCGCTCCCGGACCAGGGAGTTCCGCAACCCCCACGTGGGCCGGCTCACCCTGGAGCACACCGACCTGTGGCTGGGGCCCGAGCAGGGCGCCCGCATGGTCACGTACACCCCGGTGGACGAGGAGACCCGGCGGCGGCTGGAGAAGCTGTACGAGGTGGCACGGGGTGGCTGACCGGCTCCGGGCGGGACGGCGGGACGGCGGGAGCCGGCGGCCGGGCGCGGCGGTGACCGGGGGGCCAGGCGCGCCGAGGTCCGGTGGTCAGGGTGCGCGCCGAGGGCCCGTGGTCGGGGCGTGCGCCGAGGGCCGGTGGTCAGGGTGCGCGCCGAGGGCCGGTGGTCGGGGCGTGCGCCGAGGGCCGGTGGTCGGGGCGTGCGCCGAGGGCCCGTGCTCAGGCGCCGTGGGAGGCTTCCACGGGCCGGCGGACTTCCGGCGACTGGAGCAGGCCGGCCGTCCGCTCGGCCGTGCGGCGGGCCCAGCGGCCGGTGGTGAACAGGCCGAGGACGAGCACGGCCAGGCCGCACGCGGCGAGGATCCACCAGCCGGGGCGGGCAGCCGAGACGAACGCGTGCCGGTACGGGGACGAGCCGATGCCGGACGCCAGGACGGCGCCGACCACCGCGACGCCGAGGGTCTGGCCCAGCTGCCTGCTCGTGGAGGCGACCGCGGCGGCGACCCCGGCCTGGGCGCGCGGCATGCCCGACACGGCCGTGTTGGTGATCGGCGCGTTGACGAAGCCGAAGCCGATGCCGAACAGGACGTAACCGACCACGAGGGTGGTGTTCGACGTCTCCGCGTCGAAGACCGCGAACAGCACGCCGCTCACCGTCAGCGCCGTGCCCGCCACCAGCAGCGGCAGACGCGGGCCCCGGGTGCCGACCAGCCGGCCGGACAGCGGGGCGCACAGGAACGTCGGCGTGGCCATCGGCAGCATCCACAGGCCGGCGTGCAGGGCGTCCAGGCCGCGCACGTTCTGCAGGTACAGGGTCGACAGGAAGAGGAAGCCGCCCAGCGCGGCGAAGGCGCTGACCGCGATCACGGTCGCCCCGCTGAACGGCGCGGAGCGGAAGAAGTGCAGGTCGACGAGGGGTTCGGCGCGCCGGGGCTCGTACCACAGCAGCGCCAGCAGGGCGGCCAGAGCGATCGCGGCGAACGGGGCCGAGGTGGCCGGGCCCGCGCCCGGCGCCTCGATGATCGCGTACGTCAGCGAGCCGAACAGGGCGATCACCAGCAGCTGGCCGACCGGGTCGGGGCGACGCGCCTTGGGCGCGCGGGACTCGGGGACGAAGCGGAGGGTGAGGAGGAGGGCCGCGAGGCCGACCGGGAGGTTGACCCAGAAGATCGAGCGCCAGCTCACGGACTGCACCAGCAGGCCGCCGACCAGCGGGCCCGCCGCCATGGATATGCCGACCACCGCACCCCACACGCCTATCGCGCGGGCGCGCTCCCGGGTGTCCGTGAAGGTGTTGGTGATGATCGACATCGCGACCGGGTTGAGCATCGAGCCGCCCACCGCCTGCATCATCCGGAACACCACGAGCAGTTCCAGGCTGGGCGCCAGGGAGCAGAGCAGCGAGCCGGCGGAGAAGATCACCAGGCCGGCCATGAAGACCTTCTTGCGGCCGATGCGGTCGGCCGTCGAGCCGGAGAGCATCAGCAGGGAGGCCAGGACGAGCGTGTAGGCGTCGATCGTCCACTGCAGGCCGGAGGTGTCCGCGTGCAGGTCGCGTTGCAGGGAGGGCAGCGCGACGTTCAGCACGGTGTTGTCGAGGCTCACGATCAGCAGGCTCATGCAGCAGATCGCGAGCACGAGCAGACGTCGACGGTGGCTCAAGTCATGCATGGTAGGAATCGTACGCGGATTTCGATAGTGCGTCTAACTAATGAGCAGTACATCAACTTGCCGGACCGATATGCGCTGTTACCTGCCGTTCCGTCCCGCCCCCGTACCGAGGGCGACCGCGGGCCGGGTAGTCCCGGCGGCCTGGGCCGGGCACGCCGGCCGGTGACGGAGCGGGGTGGGCGAGGACCGGCCGGGGGAGCGGGCGGAAGAGTGGTCCGCGCGGTGAGGGACAATGGGTGCTTGCCCTGTGCCGTACACCGTCCCGGAGCCCCGCGATGACCCACCCGCTCTCCATCGGCCCGCACGCCGTGGCGCCGCCCGTCGTGCTCGCACCCATGGCCGGGATCACCAACGCGCCCTTCCGCACCCTGTGCCGGGAGTTCAGCGGCGGCAAGGGCCTGTTCGTCAGCGAGATGATCACGACCCGGGCGCTGGTCGAGCGCAACGAGAAGACCATGCAGCTGATCCGGTTCGACGCCAGCGAGCGGCCCCGCTCGATCCAGCTGTACGGCGTCGACCCGGCGACCGTCGGCAAGGCCGTCCGCATGATCGCGGAGGAGGACCTGGCCGACCACATCGACCTGAACTTCGGCTGCCCCGTTCCGAAGGTCACGCGCAAGGGCGGTGGCTCGGCCCTTCCCTACAAGCGCAACCTGCTGCGGGCGATCCTGCGCGAGGCGGTCTCGGGCGCCGGCGACCTGCCGGTGACCATGAAGATGCGCAAGGGCATCGACGACGACCACATCACCTTCCTCGACGCCGGCCGGATCGCCGTGGAGGAAGGGGTCACGGCCATCGCCCTGCACGGCCGTACCGCCGCCCAGCACTACGGCGGCACCGCCGACTGGGACGCCATCGCCCGCCTGAAGGAGCACGTCCCGGAGATCCCCGTCCTCGGCAACGGCGACATCTGGTCGGCCGGGGACGCGCTGCGGATGGTGGCGGAGACCGGGTGCGACGGGGTGGTCGTGGGCCGCGGCTGCCTGGGGCGGCCGTGGCTGTTCGCCGACCTGGTGGCGGCGTTCGAGGGGCGCCCGCAGGACGTCGCCCGTCCCGCCCTCCGCGAGGTGGCCGACGTCATGGTGCGGCACGCCACGCTGCTCGGGGAGTGGCTCGGCGACGAGACCAAGGGCGTGGTCGACTTCCGCAAGCACGTCGCCTGGTACCTGAAGGGCTTCGCGGTCGGCTCCGAGATGCGCAAGCGGCTCGCGATCACGTCCTCGCTCCGGGAACTGCGGGCCGGTCTCGACGAACTGGACCTGGACCAGCCGTGGCCGGCCGGCGCCGACGGCCCGCGCGGCCGTACGTCGGGCAACAACCGGGTCGTCCTGCCGGACGGCTGGCTGAAGGACCCCTACGACTGCGCGGGCGTGGGCGAGGACGCGGAACTCGACACGTCGGGTGGCTGATCAGCCCTTCCTGGGGTGCGGTGTCGAGCCGAACGCGGTCAGGAAGCGGTCCCGGAAGGCGCTCATCTTCCAGACCGGGGCGTCGTGGGCGGGCCGCAGGCCGTCCGTCCAGCCCCAGCCGGCCACCTTGTCCAGCATCCTGGGGTCCTTGGCGACGATCGAGACCGGCACGTCACGGCTGGCGTGGTTGCCGCTGACGCGGGCGTTGGGCTGGTGGTCGCCGAGGAAGACCAGCACGGTGTCCTTGGAGCCGTAGCGTTCCAGCCACTCGGTCAGCGCGGTCACCGAGTACTGGATCGACTTGCCGTACTCCTGACGGGACCTGGTCGTGTCGGCGATGACGTCGGCCGGCTTGGCGCCCGCCGCCTGGATGTCCTTGAAGACCGAGCCGTCGCCGAGCTGGTCCCAGCCGACCGCCTTGGGGATGGGCGCCCAGGGCTGATGGCTGGAGGTCAGGATGAGCAGCGACATCCGCGACCTGCCGGCGGTCGGCGGCTTGCTGTGCACCCGCTCCTGGTACTGCTGCAGCGCGTACTGGTCGGGCATGGTCGACCAGCTGAACTTCGGGCCCCGGTAGCCGAGCTGGAAGGCGTTGTAGACCTTGTCCAGGCCGTACCACTTCTGCTCCGGCCACCCCTTCTGCACGCCCGGCATGACGCCGACCGTGTCGAACGCGCCGGTCTTCTTGAACGCCTCCGTCAGGCTCAGGTGGTCGCTGGCCATGACGGTGCGGTAGCGCTGCTGGTTGCTGATCCACAGGCCCGACATGGTGGTGGAGTGCCCGAGCCAGCTGCTGCCGCCGTAGGTGGCCGAGGTCAGCCAGCCGCTCCTGGCGTGGAACCCCGCCTTGTCCAGCGCCCGGGTCCGGGCGGCGAGGGTCCGGTCGACGCCGGGCGCCATGAGGGGATCCTCGATCGCGCTGCGGCCGTAGCTCTCGATGAACGTGAAGACGACGTCCTTGCCGCGCAGATCCGGGACCAGCTGGCTGCCCGGGGTGTTGCCGAAGGCGTCGACCCGGGCCACCTTCCGGAACTCCGCCTCGTCCTTCAGGGTGCTCGACACCCGGCGGGCCTGGATCTTCAGCGCCTCGGCGGTGCGGGCGGACGCGATCGGCACCCCGGCCGGCTGCAGGCCGAGCGACGAGCAGGTGATCCAGACGACCCCGGCGATCAGCGTGCCCCGGGTCGCGGTGGCGGGGTGCCGGGCGAGCAGCTCGGCGAGGCGGACCATGGACAGCGCCGGCAGCACGAGCAGCAGCAGGACCAGGGTGATCACACCGGCCACGGCGGCGAGGGTGGCGCCCCGGCCGAGGGAGTCCTCCAGGTACGACCGCGCGTCGCCGAACAGCTCCCAGTCGAGGATGACGTTGAAGCTGCGGCCGAGGTACTGGTTGAAGCCCATGTCGAGCAGGTTCAGCACGGTCATGGCCCCGAGCACCACCCCGGACACCGCCGCCAGCACCACGCGGGGCCGGCGCGGCAGCGCGAGCAGCACGGCGGCCCCGATGACGGCTTCCCCCGGCAGGCGCACGAACTTGGCCGGCCCGAGCCCCGCGACGGTGTTCGGCAGCACGAGCGCGGCGAGCACGAGCACCGCGGCGAGCACGGTGACGGTGAGCGAGAGGACCCGGGCCGCCGTGGGATGCCGCTCCCGCCGGCTCCGTATCCGCGCCGACCACGCGGCCCAGGAGCGCCGGAAGAGCCCCAGGGTGCCGGTGCGGGCCTCCCCGGGGACGTTCCCCGATGCCTCGGGCTCCTGTTGTCGCGTGTCTTCCGGGGTGTCACCGTCGGCCTTTCCGGCCGTGAGCGATGACTGGCGTGTGCCCGTGTGCTGAGACAACCCGGAGGTCCTTCCGTGCGAGACCCGTGATGCAGTCCCGTACGGCTCCCGCCAGACCCCCGTTCACGGCCCTCGGCAAACACCGGGCAAACCCCGGCGCCCCGAGCGATTTGGAGGGGGAGCGGGGGACTCCGGGGCCACGACCGCGAGGAACCGCGCGGGGGAAGGCGGGGTGCGGAGTGCCTCCCGGCGTGTCCTCCTACGCTCCGCCCACCGCCGTCAGCAGGGCCAGTGGTGCCGCGGCCGAGCGGGAGTCCCGGACGCAGGCGTGCGAGGAGGGCACCGGCTCGGGGTGGGTGTCGCGGCCGTACCCCGCCAGCACCCCGGGCAGCCGATGGCCCGCCGCCGTCGCCGCCCCGACCAGCGCGTGGGCGACCGTACGGGCCTCGTCGTGCAGCCCGTAGCGGGCCAGCCCCAGCGTGATCAGCGCGTTGTCGTGCGGCCAGACCGAGCCGCGGTGGCGGGAGAGCGGGTGGTACGCCGGCTGCCCCGCGGCGAGCGTGCGCACGCCCCAGCCGGAGAAGAAGTCCGGTTCGAGCAGCCGCCGGCCCACCACCTCGCCGTACTCCTTGTCCAGCAGCCCCGACCACAGCAGATGCCCGGCGTCGGAGGCCAGCGCGTCGATCCGGCGGCCCTCGCCGTCCAGCGCGAGCGCCGGGAAGGAGTGCTCCCGCATCCAGAACTCCCGCTGGAAGCGGTCCCGCAGATCGGCCGCCGTCTGCTCGAGCAGCGCCGCGTACGTCCGGTCGGCCCACCCCGTGCGCGCCACCCAGGCCGTGCGCCGCAGCGCGTCGTACGCGTAGCCCTGGGCGCCCGCCGCCATCACCGCCCCGCTGGGCCGGGTGCCGTCGGCGCAGCAGATCGCGCCGGGGGAGTCCTTCCAGTTCTGGTTGGCAAGGCCGCCCTCGTCGGCACGGTGGACGAGGTAGCCGCGCGAGGTGAGGCCGCCGTGGTCGAGCATCCAGCCGACCGCGGCGCGTGCGTGCGGCTCCAGACGGCGGGCCAGGGCCGTGTCCCCCGTCCGCTCGACGTACGCGCCGAGCAGGATAAGGAACAGCGGGGTGGCGTCGACCGAGCCGTAGTAGCGCCCGTACGGCACCTGCCCGAAGTGCGCCAGCTCGCCGTGCCGCACCTCGTGCACGATCTTTCCCGGCTGGGCGGCCGGGGCCCGGCCCGCGCCGGTGGCCTGGGCCGCGGCGAGCGCCAGGAGGGTGGCGGCGGCCATCCCCGGGCGGTACGGCAGCGCGAACAGCGAGGTGAGCAGGGCGTCCCGGCCCAGCAGCGTGAGGAACCACGGGGCGCCCGCGGCCGGCACGCTCAGCTCCTCGCCGTCCGGCCCGGTGGCCGGCACCTGCAGCACGGCCAGGTCGGCCAGTCCCTGCGCGCAGGCCGCCGCCAGCTCCGGCCAGCCGGCCGGGAAGGCCACGCCCTCGGCGAACTCACCCTCCCGGGCCAGCCGTTGCTCGCGCACGGCGGCCGGATCGCGCGGCACGCGCAGGGCCCGCTTCTCGCCGTGCGGGCGGGCGATCACCCGCAGCAGCAGCGTCGTCGCGCCGTGCGCCGCCAGGTCGAGGGACCACACCAGGCGGCGGGCGCCGGTGCCCGTCTCCTCCACGGCGTCGGGCGCCGGATCGGCCGTGATGGTCGTGCAGGACCGCCACTCGGCGCGCCGGTAGGTGAACTCGATTCCGTCCGCGAGGACTTGCCGGGAGCGCAGGGCGCCGGGCTTGACGTAGGTGCGGTGGTCGGCGCGCAGTTCGAACTGGTCGGAGAAGTCGGCGTCGACGGTGAGGGCGAGCCGGATGGTGGTGGGCGCCGGGCGGTTGCTCGTCACCCGCAGCGACTCGACGAACGCGCTGTCGCAGACGGCCTGTTCCCGGAAGAGGGTGTGCGCCGGCGGATCCAGCCGGCCGCCGCGCGGGACCAGCACGCAGCGCGTCGCGTCCCCGTCGGCCACCGGGCTGAGCACCTCCGGAACCGCGCCGTCGACGGTGAGCTGCCAGCGGCTGAGGTGCCGGGCGTCCCGTACGAACAACCCGTCCGGGGAGCCGCCGCCCCGCACTCCGCTGATGTCGCCCCGGTCGCCCACGGCGGCGAACGTCGCCCCGTGCACGAGCAGATGATGCCGGTCCGTCATCCCCGGTCCCCTCCTTCGTCACTCCTGCCGAACGTGCCGGTGCCCGTGCGGGACACGCCCTTTTGGGGGCTCTTGTCCAGTGTTTGACGCTCTCGCGGTGCAGGCCGCCGGTGCAGCAGATCGAGCGCCAGGGCGGCCGTCCAGCTGAAGCCGGCCGCGCCGCAGGCCTCACCCGTGCACGGATCGACGTACTCCGCGAAACCGGTGCCGCCGGCGAGGTCCAGCACCGCCTCGCGCAGGGCGTCGGCCCGCTCCCGCTCGCCGTGCGTGCGCAGCCCGCGCTCCAGCAGCCAGGCGGTGTTGAACCAGGCGGGGCCGCGCCAGTACCGGTGCGGGTCGAAGGCCTCACCGAGGAGGTCGTAGCTGGGGACGAGCAGGGCGCGGTCGCCGACCGAGAAGTGGGGCCCCTGGACGGTGCGGACGAGGGCGGCGGCGATGTCCGGGGGCAGGTCCGGCAGCAGCAGCGGGACCAGTCCGCCGACGCCGCGCTCGCCGATCAGCCCCTCGCCGTGCAGGTCCCGGCACAGGAAGATGCCGGCCGCCGGCTCCCACAGCCGCTCCACCAGCGCCGTCGTCAGCCGCGCGGCCCGCGCGCGCCGGGCGGTGCCGGACGCGCCCAGTTCCTCGGCGATCCGCGCCAGCGCGTGCTCGGAGGCGATGAGGAGCGCGTTGAACGCCGGGTCCTCGACGGCGAACGCACACGTCCGCGGGCCACCGCCGCCCCCGGCCGACGTCCTGCCGGCCGCCACCGTGCCGGCGGCCGCTCTGCCGGCCGTCACCCTGCCGGCCACGGCAGTGCCCGCTGCTCCGCCTGCCGCGGCGGGGTCCGCCGTCCCGTCCGCCGCGACCGCGGCCGTCCTGCCCGCCGCCGTCCCGTCCGGCAGGGCCGTGCCCGCCGCCGTCCCGTCCGCGCCCGCCGCCGTCCCGTCCGCCACGCCTGCGCTCGCCGCCGTCCCGTCCGCGCCCGCCGCCGTCCTGTCCGCCACGCCTGCGCTCGCCGCCGTCCCGCCCGCACTCGCCGCCGCCCCGCCCGGCTCGTCCGCGTATCCCGCGTCCCGGTAGTCGGCCGCCAGCCGCACGTACCGCCCGTAGTCCAGGTCCGTCGGCCGGCCGGCGGCCGCGCCGTGGTCGAGGTCGGCACGGCGGAAGGAGTGGGCCGGGGCCGGGGTGACGCGGGCGAGCGGGGCGTCCCAGCAGGGGCTGTTGTCCATGCCCTGCTCCCAGGGGTGGACCACGGACACCAGCCCGCCGCCGCCCAGGTCGCGCCGGTGCAGCAGGTACCGGTGCCAGGCGGCCAGCCGGGGGTGGACCCGGGCGAGGAAGCCCCGGGCCCGGGACAGGCCGGGGTCGGCCTGGTGCACCAGCCAGGCGGCCAGGGCGTGCACCGGTGGCTGCACGATGCCGGACGTCTGTACGGTGCGCGGAGCGCCCGCGCCGCGGCCCGCGGTGCCGGAGCGCCAGAAGTCGGGGCCGGGGAAATAGGCGCCGAGCGGTACGGAGGGGTTGAAGACGATGTGCGGGACGCGGCCGTCGGCCCACTGGGCCGCCAGCAGGGTCTCCAGCTCGGTCTGCGCCCGCAGCGGCGACACGTGCCGCAGGCCGATCGCGATGAACGCCGAGTCCCACGACCACTGGTGCGGATACAGGCTCCGGGAGGGGACCGTGGAGCGGCCCGTCCAGTTCGCGTCGAGCACCCGGGCCGCCCTGCGGTGCAGGGACGTGCCGGACAGCGGGGGGCCGCAGGCGGTCCCGGGCTGCGCGGGCCGGGCGCTGAGCTGGGCGGTGCGGTCCACTCGGGGCTCCCCGGAGAATAGGACGTCCGGCCGGGGTTTGGCTGCGGACACCGTCGGGTTACGTCTATTTAACAAGCAAAACCCAATATGTAGCGCAGGGTTGAGAAGCACAAGGGGGCGCGCATGACCGGACGTCCGGGCAGGACCGGCAGGAGCGGGAGCCAGGCGGGTGCCGGCGATCTGCTCGAACTGGTGCGCAGCGGACGGGCCGTGACCCGCGGTGCGCTCCAGCAGGCGACCGGACTGTCCCGGGCCACCGTCGGCCAGCGCCTGGACCGGCTGTTCCGGGCGGGTTGGCTGCGCGAGGGCGCCGGCGGCCCGGTCGGCTCACCGCTGGGCGGCCGCCCCGCCGTCACCCTGGAGTTCGACGACTCCCACGCCGTGGTCCTCGTCGCCGACCTCGACACCCGGCACGCCCGCGCGGCCGTGCTCACCCTGACCGGCGAGATCCTGGCCGAGCACGCCGGCGCGCTGGCGATCGAGGACGGGCCGGAGACGGTGCTCGGGGAGCTCGGGCGCCGGTTCGCCGGGTTGCTGGAGAAGTCCGGGCGTCCGGCGGCGGGAGTCTGCGGGATCGGGCTCGCGGTGCCCGGCCCGGTGGACGGCGAGACCGGCCGGGTCGTCCAGCCCCCGATCATGCCCGGCTGGGACGGCTACGACATAAGAGGCCGCCTGTCCCGCGCCTTCACCGAGCACACCGGCGCCCCGGCCGTGCCGGTCCTCGTGGACAACGATGCCAACCTCATGGCCTACGGCGAGCAGCGCGCCGGGTATCCGGACTGCCGGGCGTTCGTGCTGGTCAAGGTGTCGACCGGGATCGGCGCCGGGGTCGTGGTCGACGGCTCGCTCTACCGCGGCGCCGACGGCGGCGCGGGCGACATCGGGCACATCAGGGTCGGCGCGGACGCGCTGTGCCGGTGCGGCTCGCACGGCTGCCTGGCCGCCGTCGCCAGCGGCGGTGCCGTGGCCCGCCGGCTGGCCGAGTCGGGCGTGCCGGCTTCCTCCGGCTCGGACGTGCGGGACCTGCTGGCCGCCGGGCACCCGCAGGCCGCCGCGCTGGCCCGGGAGGCCGGGCGCCGGGTCGGTGACGTGCTGGCGACGGTGGTGACCCTGCTGAACCCGGGCGTGCTGATGATCGCGGGCGACCTGGCCGGGACCTCCTTCCTCACCGGTGTGCGGGAACTGCTCTACCAGCGGGCGCTGCCCCGCTCCACGGCCCACCTGGACGTCGTCACCTCCCGGCTCGGCGAGCGGGCCGCGCTCATCGGAGCGGGCGCC
The DNA here is from genome assembly GCF_040426375.1 of Streptomyces sp. NPDC096012. Classification (NCBI taxonomy): domain Bacteria; kingdom Bacillati; phylum Actinomycetota; class Actinomycetes; order Kitasatosporales; family Streptomycetaceae; genus Streptomyces; species Streptomyces sp. NPDC096012. The sequence continues at coordinate 224,512 of NZ_JBEOTD010000004.1, read as the reverse complement.
CTGGTCGTGGAGCATCTGTACGCGCCGGCCCGGGCGGAGGAGCGGCTCACGGCGATGGGCGTGTGACGGCGCCGGTCACAGGCCTCCAGCGGTCCTGTGACGGGTGTGGTCCGCGTTCCCGGCCGGTCCCGGAGCACGTCCGCATGGTGAAATCCGGGGCGCTGTGACAGCGTGATTCTCGCCACCTTTGATAAGGGTTGCGCTCAAACGAGCGGATCAAGAGCGACTGCACTTCTCCAAAGGGTGGCACTGGGTGCCACCTCCTGATCGTTCATCGATCGAACTCAATCGTGCTTGACCCCGCTCATGCGAGCGGGAAACGGCCCCGAGGAAGACGTGTGCGTTCAAGAAGTGAAAACATCGGCGCCCCGTGGCTTGCCAAGCCTTGACTTTCGATCCGCTGGCGGACGGGTGGTTACGGGCGTATGACGCGCAAGTAGACGTACCCACGGACCTTCGATCTGGGTATGTTCCTCGCCGTCAGGGCAGCCACCGTGGCCTCAAGGAGTCGAGACCCGTGTCGGAAAACAAAGAACCCCACGTAGCGAAGTTCGTTTACGACTTCACCGAGGGCAACAAGGACCTCAAGGACCTCCTCGGCGGCAAGGGTGCCAACCTCGCCGAGATGACCAACCTGGGTCTCCCGGTCCCTCCCGGCTTCACCATCACCACGGAGGCCTGCAAGGTCTACCTGGACAGCGGTGAGGAGCCCGCGGCACTGCGTGACGAGGTGAGTGCGCACCTCGACGCCCTCGAGCAGAAGATGGGCAAGAAGCTCGGCCAGGCCGACGACCCCCTGCTCGTCTCGGTCCGCTCCGGTGCCAAGTTCTCCATGCCCGGCATGATGGACACCGTCCTGAACATCGGCCTCTCCGACAAGTCGGTGCAGGGCCTGGCCAAGCAGGCCGGCGACGACCGCTTCGCGTGGGACTCCTACCGCCGCCTCATCCAGATGTTCGGCAAGACCGTCCTCGGCGTCGACGGCGACCTCTTCGAGGAGGTCCTCGAGAAGGCCAAGGACGCCAAGAAGGTCACGGTCGACACCGATCTGGACGCGGCGGACCTCAAGAAGCTGGTCACCGCCTTCAAGAAGATCGTCAAGAAGGAGGCCGGCCGGGACTTCCCGCAGGACCCGCGCGAGCAGATGGACCTCGCCATCAAGGCGGTCTTCGACTCGTGGAACGGCGACCGCGCGAAGCTGTACCGCCGGCAGGAGCGCATCCCGCACGACCTGGGCACGGCCGTCAACGTCTGCTCCATGGTGTTCGGCAACCTCGGGCCCGACTCCGGCACCGGCGTGGCCTTCACCCGCGACCCCGCCTCCGGCCACCAGGGCGTCTACGGCGACTACCTGCAGAACGCTCAGGGCGAGGACGTCGTGGCGGGCATCCGCAACACCGTCGCGCTGGCGGAGCTGGAGCAGATCGACAAGAAGTCGTACGACCAGCTCATGCAGATCATGGAGACCCTGGAGAACCACTACAAGGATCTCTGCGACATCGAGTTCACCATCGAGCGCGGCCAGCTCTGGATGCTCCAGACCCGCGTCGGCAAGCGCACCGCCGGTGCCGCCTTCCGTATCGCCACCCAGCTCGTCGACCAGGGCCTGATCGACGAGACGGAGGCGCTGCAGCGCGTCACCGGCGCCCAGCTGGCGCAGCTGATGTTCCCGCGGTTCGACGACGAGGCCAGGAGCGAGCAGGTCGGCCGGGGCATCGCGGCCTCGCCGGGCGCGGCGGTCGGCAAGGCGGTCTTCGACTCGTACACGGCCGTGAAGTGGTCCCGCTCGGGCGAGAAGGTCATCCTGGTCCGCCGGGAGACCAACCCCGACGACCTGGACGGCATGATCGCCGCCGAGGGCATCCTCACCTCGCGCGGCGGCAAGACCTCCCACGCGGCCGTCGTCGCGCGCGGCATGGGCAAGACCTGTGTCTGCGGCGCCGAGGAGCTGGAGGTCGACACCAAGCGCCGCCGCATGACGGTCCCCGGCGGGCACGTCGTGGAGGAGGGCGACGTCATCTCCATCGACGGCTCCAGCGGCAAGGTCTACCTCGGTGAGGTCCCGGTCGTCCCGTCCCCGGTGGTGGAGTACTTCGAGGGCCGGATGCACCCGGGCGCCGACGACGCCGACGAGCTGGTCGAGGCGGTCCACCGCATGATGGCCTTCGCCGACCGCAAGCGCCGGCTGCGGGTGCGCGCCAACGCCGACAACGCCGAGGACGCGCTGCGGGCGCGCCGCTTCGGCGCCCAGGGCATCGGCCTGTGCCGCACGGAGCACATGTTCCTCGGCGAGCGCCGCGAGATGGTCGAGAAGCTGATCCTCGCCGACACCGAGGAGGAGCGCGAGGCCGCCCTGTCGGAGCTGCTGCCGCTCCAGAAGAAGGACTTCGTCGAGCTGTTCGAGGCGATGGACGGCCTGCCGGTGACGGTCCGTCTCCTGGACCCGCCGCTGCACGAGTTCCTGCCCGACATCACCGAACTCTCCGTGCGCGTGGCCCTGGCCGAGTCCCGCCAGGAGCCGCACGAGAACGACCTGCGCCTGCTCCAGGCCGTGCACCGGCTGCACGAGCAGAACCCCATGCTGGGCCTGCGCGGTGTCCGCCTCGGCCTGGTCATCCCCGGCCTGTTCACCATGCAGGTCCGCGCCATCGCCGAGGCCGCGGCCGAGCGCAAGGCCGCCAAGGGCGACCCGCGTGCCGAGATCATGATCCCGCTCGTCGGCACGGTGCAGGAACTGGAGATCGTCCGCGAGGAGGCGGACCAGGTCATCGCGGAGGTCGAGGCGGCGACCGGTACGGCGCTCAAGCTGGCGATCGGCACGATGATCGAGCTGCCGCGCGCCGCGCTGACGGCCGGCCAGATCGCGGAGGCGGCGCAGTTCTTCTCCTTCGGCACGAACGACCTGACCCAGACGGTGTGGGGCTTCAGCCGCGACGACGTGGAGGCCTCGTTCTTCACGGCGTACCTGGAGAAGGGCATCTTCGGCGTCAGCCCGTTCGAGACGATCGACAAGGACGGCGTCGGATCCCTGGTGAAGGCGGCGGCGGAGGCGGGCCGTCGTACCCGCCCCGACCTCAAGCTCGGTGTCTGCGGCGAGCACGGCGGTGACCCGGAGTCGGTCCACTTCTTCCACGAGGTGGGTCTGGACTACGTCTCCTGCTCCCCGTTCCGCATCCCGGTGGCCCGCCTGGAGGCCGGCCGCGCGGCGACCCAGTCGACGGGCAGCGACCACCGCTAGGCCCTGCGGGCCGCACGAACCCCGGAGCCGCCGCCGGTCCCCGACCCTCACCGATCGGCGGCGGCTCCGGAGCACGAAAGAGAAGGGGCGACACCCTGTGCGGGGGTGCCGCCTCTTCGTGCATGGGGTGGGGGGACTGTCAAGCTACGGCGCTGACCAGGCCAAACGGAGTTTGCTGGCGTTGGTTGTCGTTGAACCTGCGCGGAGCTGTTGTGCCCTCGTTGTGCCCTGGGGGTGTGGCTTGGGTTTGTCACGTGTGGTGGTGGTCGCCAGGGGGCGCACCTGCGGCCGTTCTCTACAGCCGCAACTGATCACCGGCGGCCGTGACCTGCGGCTGCCTACTCGATCAACGCTCGGACCTGCTGCCGAGCTGTCGGCACCTGTCGACGTTGGTCACCATCGAGCGCCCTTCCCCGGCCCGAGGACGGCCCGGAAGGGCGCTCGTGCGTGAGCACCGCTTTAGGAGTTCGATCACCGTGACCTGCCACCTGCCCAGACGCATCGTTGTGGGCGATTCTCGGTCCGTCTGCGGCTGAGTCGGTCCGTCGTCGTCCGGCGGCGTTGATGTCAACCGCTGATGTCAGACTGTGCGGGCTGTACACGGCCCCAAAGTGGCTTGGCTCCCGGTGTTCCAGCATGTTCGCACGATCTGGCACGCGTCTGGCACGGTCAGGGCGCCTATGGGCCAGGTTAGTCTCCGATCATGGCTTTGCGACCTGATGAGTTCTACGACCACGCACGTGCGGCCGCGGATGGTGAGCTTCGGCTTCCGTTGGCGCGGATGACCAGCTGGGAGATAAGCCCGTTCGAACCTGAGGGACTTCGCGTCACGCCGTTGCGCCCGCCCGTTCTGCCCGAGCCGGAACGGCACGGAGAGGACCCGGCGAACTGCGACCTCTGCCGCGCCCGAGACGAAGGCATCTGGTTCAACGAACGATGGCGACTGACCCGGGTCACGGGCGTCGGTGTGCCTCTGGTGCTGATGCTGTACTCCCGAGACCACTACGACTTGGCGGATCTGCCGGACGAAATGGCCGCCGAACTCGGGGTGCTCACCACTCACATCGTTCGCCATGTGCAGGCACTTCCGCATATCTCCCGAGCCCACGTCTACCGGATCGGGGACGGAGCTGCACACCTGCACATCTGGTTCTTCGCTCGGCCCGAGGGTCACGCCCAGCTGTATGGGTCGTGGCTGCCGGTCTGGGACGACCTTCTGCCGGAGTACCCGGCGGACGTAGCCGACGCAGACGCGGCGGCCGTCTCTGACGCATTGGTCACCTCGTACGGAGGCCGTCGCTCGGCCACCGACGAACAGATGCACGCCTAAGCCTTCCCCACGATCTCATTAGGCGGTCTACTGATCACCGGTCTGGCTGGCCAGCAGGACTGAAGAAGCCCACGGATCTGACCAGTTCAGATGCCGTGGGCTTCTGTCGTTGAGCGGTCGGCGTCGAGTGACCTCGGGCGGACCAGAGACGGCCCAGCGGAGATCACTCGTCGGCCGCCAGCCACTCATCGAGCCGGACCTTGACCTGTTGGTTGTGGGCGGCGTGCCAGAGGACATCCCCACTGACGAAGGCCCCGAGGGCCGGGACCGGTCGCGGCCAAGCCGGTCATCTCCGGCGCGGGGGTGAACATCGCCCTCGGAGGCGTCGGCTTCCTCGCCGTGTGTGGCGGACTGCTGCTGCTCACCACCTTCATCACCGCCCTCACCGCCCTGATCACCCAGCTCATCACCCTCGCCGCTGTCCTCTTCGGCGGCTGGATCGCCGTGCAGGTGCTCAGCGCGAGCGGCCACCGGAGCGGCGGGGCCACGGTCAACATCCGCAAGGCCGTGATCAAGCGCAACCACTTCCACCGCTGACCCTCATTGGTCGCGCTGCCGTTGCTTCTGCCGGCGGTCCATCCACAACTGCACTGCCACCTGCGCCACCCCCATGACGAACACGAACACGAACGAGTCCAGCCACGCGTGGTCCAGCACCACATGCCAGAACACGGCGCAGGCAGTCCAGACGGCGATCAACAACGGGATCACCACCGCCAATCGCACCGAACGCGGTGTCCGTGAACGCCAGTCGGCCAATGCGATCTTCGCCTCACTCAGTGCCCCCATGGGACACCGATTACCCCAACCCCAGGGCACATCACCGAGAGCGGCCTCCATCATGCCGGCCGTCCGATCCTCGTCCGCCTCCCACAGGTGGGTGTAGACGTTCAGTGTGATCGACGACTTGGCGTGGCCCAACCGCATCTGTACTTGCTTCGGCGTCGCCCCGTTCTTGATCAGCACGGACGCGTAGAAGTGGCGCAGGTCGTGGACGGTGGCGTTGGCTGTCGTTGGACCTGCGATCGGATGGGTGGTCCGCAGGCGGATCCGGTGCTCGGCCGGGAAGTCGTAGGGCGCCGGTACCGACGTGGTGAACGAAATCGGGTGGGGTGTCTTGATCGAGGCTTGAGGCTTCTGGTGCCCACGCCGCGTCCACTGCCGTAGGCGGTGATGGTGTGCTGAGGCCCGGTGGCTACTCTCGTCTCTCCGACGATCCGAAGTGGAGGGGATCAGGCTGTGCGCAGTGCCGCCGTGACGCCCGAGGGCGGCCAGATCCGCTGGGTCGAGCTGCCGGGACAGGAGCCGTCCCGCGTCTACGTCCATGGTCTGGGCGCCACGTCGCCGGCCTACTTCGCGGAAGTCGCGGTTCATCCTCTGCTCGCCGGACGTCGTTCGCTGTTGATCGACTTGCTCGGGCACGGCATCAGCGACCGGCCGACCGACTTCGACTACACCCTGGAATCCCACGCCGATGCCCTTGCCGCGGCCCTGAACAGCGCGGGTGTCATGGGCGCCGAGCTGATCGCGCACAGCATGGGTGGCTCGGTGGCCATCGTCCTGGCCGCCCGGCACCCCCATCTGGTCTCCCGCCTGGTCCTGGTCGACGCCAACCTTGACCCGATCCCGCCCGCACCGGGCGCCGCGGGCAGCAGCGGCATCGCCGCGTACTCCGAGGAGGAGTTCCTGGCGGGCGGCTGGGAAGAGATCCGCGACCGGGCTGGTTCCCACTGGTGGTCCACCATGCGCCTGGCAGGCCGGGAGGCCCTGCATCGCAGCGCGGTCCACCTCACCCGCGGCACCGTCCCCACCATGCGTGAGCTTCTGCTGGACCTGAAAATCCCCCGCACCTACCTGTTGCCCGAGGCCGACGGCCCGCTCCCGGGAACCGATGCGCTCACCGAAGCCGGGGTGACCGTGGTCTCCATCCCGGACTGCGGGCACAACATCATGCTGGACAACCCGGAAGACTTCGCCCGCGCCACCGCGGCGGCGCTCTCGGACCACAACCGGCGACAGCGCCCAAGTGGCCCGTAATGGGGAGAGAGCCGCGCGGGTTCCTCCTGTGCGAGGACGAAGGAACGGGCCCGTGCGGCCTTGTCTCATCCTGCCTTCACCGGCATCTCCCGTGCACATCCCGGCGGTTCGATCGACGAGCCGGCCGGGCCGTGGACCGCGCGCCGTGAGTCCGCACCGCACGAGCGGCGCGGCGGCACCGGCGGGCAGCGGCCTGGCGCCGGGCCGAAGCACGACCTCGTCTTCACCGACCGGGTGTCGGTCACCCCGGTCCACCTGCGTCACCAACTCCCGCACGCCGTCCTCGCCGAGCTCCACGGCCTGGAGCGGTCCCCCCTCACCAGGGCGATCGGCGAGATCCGTCCGCTGCCGGCCGCGCGTGGCTTCGCCGTCCCCGACCGGCGGGGACCGCGCCTGCACACGCCGGCCGATGTCCTCGCCCACGCCGCAGCCGAAGGGATCACGCTCCGCATCGACGGCACCGAGACCCAGATCCGCCGGCTCGACGACATCGATCCCGAGATCGTGCGCCACGTACGGGAGATGGCGCTACGCACCGTCATGAAGCACACCCCGGACGAGCCGAACCACTGCGTTCCGGTCGAAGACGTCGCCTCTCGCGCCAAGGACATCACCGTCCCGGTCCTGGCCATCAACGGCGCCCTGGACACACGCGGTTGCCTCGACACCGTCACCGCCCTGATCGACGCCGTCCCCAACGGTCGCATCACGCAGCTGGACCGTGCCGCCCACTACACGACCATGGAGCAGCCGGAGGAATTCACCCGGATCCTCCTGGATTTCCTACGGGAGATATACGTCCCAGAGGGCTAGGCCCTGTCTGACAATTCGCGGCCGCCCTTCGGGCGACGACGCCAATTGTCAGACAGGACCCAGTGGTGATTTGTCGCCGCGCAGGCAGGCGACCGGTCATGGCCGGTGTCTGGGACGCGTCGCGAGGGCCGGCGTCGCATGGCAGCGCAGGCACAGGTCTCCCGTGATCACAGAGCATCGCCACTCCGTGATCGCGGAACCTGCGCCTTCCCGTCCGCCCCGCCCTGCTCAACGTCTTCTCAACGTCTTCTCAACGTGCTCGGCCGCGACCTTCGTGCAGGCGGGACCAGGCCAGTGCCTGCTTCACTTCCGTCGCTCCGGCGCCGCGGGCCCACGGTCTTACATTGGAGGGGCAACCACGACGGGTTTATCAAACGTTCAGATTCCGGTCGTTGCCGCGACAGAGCTGTCGATTACCCATGATCCGCATCGCTGCCCGCGTCATCAAGAGCAACTGGAGTGAGTTGTGACCCGCCGATCCATACGACTGGCCGCCGCCCTCGGTCTCGCCACGACCCTCGCCGGAGGCTCACTCGCCGCGGCGTCGGAGCTCACCGGCGCCTTCGCCGCGCCGCAGAAGCCCGCCGTCGCCAAGCACGTCCTCCTCCTGTCCGTCGACGGTCTGCACCAGTCGGATCTGGCCTGGTACATCGCCCGCCACCCCGGCTCCGCGCTGGCCCGGCTGGTGAAGGGCGGCGTGCACTACAGCAACGCGCACACCACCATCCCCTCGGACTCCTTTCCCGGTATGACCGCCCAGGTCACCGGCGGGGGCCCGGGCACGACCGGCGTCTACTACGACGACACGTACGACCACGCGCTGCTCCCGGCCGGTACCACCAACTGCAAGACCGCCAAGCCCGGTGTCGAGGTGGACCTCACCGAGGACCTGGACAGGAACAAGGCTTCCCTCGACGCCGGCCAGGGCCTCAAGAACCTGCCCGGCAGCATCCTGCGGATGACCGGCCGGCCGCAGAGTCTGCTCGACCCGGGCAAGCTGCCGGTCGACCCCACGACCTGCAAGCCGGTCTACCCGCACTCGTACCTGCAGGTGAACACGGTCTTCAACGTGGCTCGCGACGCCGGTCTGCGTACCGCGTGGTCGGACAAGCACATCGCGTACGACATCCTCAACGGCCCGTCCGGCACGGGCATCCAGGACCAGTTCTCCCCGGAGATCAACAGCGACGCCGACGGCTACCCGGCGGGTAACGACTGGACCACCGACAACAAGGCCACCGAGCAGTACGACAACTACAAGGTCCAGGCCGTCCTCAACGAGATCGACGGCTACGACCACTCCCGCGGCCACAGGGTCGGCACCCCGGCGATCTTCGGCATGAACTTCCAGTCGGTCTCCACCGCCCAGAAGCTCCCCACCTCCGAGGGCCTCAAGGGCGGCTACGCGACCAAGGGCGTCCCCGGCCCGCTGTTGCGGAAGAACCTCGACTTCGTCAACACCGAGGTCGGCGCGTTGGTCAAGGAGATCCAGGCCAAGGGCCTGGCCTCCAGCACGGACATCGTCCTGTCCGCCAAGCACGGCCAGTCGCCGACCGACCCCGGTGCCCTGACCCGGATCGACGACGGCCCGCTGGTCGACGGTCTCAACGCAGCCTGGAAGAAGAAGCACCCGGGCGCCGGTGACCTTGTCGCGCACTCTGTGGACGACGACGGCATGCTGCTGTGGTTGAACGATCGCTCCGCCGAGGCCGCGTCGTTCGCCAAGCGGTACCTGCTCGCCCAGAGCGGCCAGGGCAACGACATCAACGGCCATGCCAAGGCGTTCACCACCAGTGGCCTCAGCAAGGTCTACGCGGGCAAGGACGCCGCCGCGTACTTCGGCGTCAAGCCCGGTGACGCGCGGGTGCCGGACCTGTTCGGCATCGCCAAGTACGGCGTCGTCTACACCGGCGGTAAGAAGAAGATCGCCGAGCACGGCGGCGCCCACGCCGATGACTTGAACGTCCCGCTCGTCATCTCCGGCGCCGGCACCCCCGCGGGTGTCACGAGGTCCCGTCAGGTCGAGACCACCCAGATCGCGCCGACGATCCTGTCCCTCCTGGGCCTGAACCCCGACAACCTCCAGGCCGTCCAGAAGGACCACACCCAGGTGCTGCCGGTCCGTTGACCCTGGGCAACCGGTGATTCCGGCGCGGGTGGGCCGCGCGCAGAACAGCGTGAGGCCCGCCCGCGCGTGCGTGCCGTCAAGCGCTGGACGTGCCACGGCCTGCCCGCAAGCACGAGCCCGCTGAAAGCCGTCGCCCCGGTCCCCCTTCGTGGGCGACAACGATTAGGATCGACCGCGACATCGCGTGTCGATCACCGGCTGGGTGAGGCATGGAGGTGTCGGGACGTGCCCTCGGAGGCATTCCTTGTCAGTTGAGTTGAACCACACGATCGTCCACGCCCGCGACAACCGGGAGTCCGCGGAGTTCTTCGCGGAACTGCTGGGCCTCGAGATCACCGCCGAGTGGGGTCCTTTCATCGCGGTCGGCCTGAGCAACGGCGTCACGCTGGACTTCGCCACGATCCCCGCGGACCGGATCACCCCCCAGCACTACGCTTTCCTGATCTCGGAGGAGGAGTTCGACGCGGCGTACGCGCGGATCAGGCAGCGCGGCATCGAGCACTACGCCGACCCGCACCGGCGACAGCCCGGCACGATCAACCACAACGACGGCGGCCGCGGCGTGTACTTCATGGACCCGGCGGGCCACGCCATGGAACTCATCACCGTCCCGTACGGCGGCTGGACCTCGTAAGCACATGCGTCGAGGGCCGCACCTCGGCGGGCGGTGCGGCCCTCGACGCTGCCTGTGCCCGATGTGCCCCGATGTACCTGATGTGCACGATGTGCCCTACGGTCGCGCCCCGCGACTACTACCCCGCCCATGGAACGGACGTCGATCACGATCGACGTCCGCACCCCCTTGTGGGAGGCGGAAGAGGACCGGAAAGCCGGCCTGACGGAGGCCACTTCGGGATGTGTCCCGAGAGACCCCCGCTGTGTGACACACCGCCGCAACACCCCTTTCGTAATCGGCGCGCATGGTTGATCGTTGGGCCGTGCATCGATGACGGACGTCAGGGGGCACAGATGACGATCAGCCGCAGGAACCTGCTCGCCGCCGGCGTGGGTGCCGGACTGCTCACGGCGTGTGGGGCGAACACCGGGCGCGGCGGCGGCGGTTCCGGGCCGCAGCTCTCGCAGTGGTACCACCAGTACGGCGAGCCCGGCACCGAGCAGGCGGTCCAGCGGTACGCCGCCGCCTTCAAGAAGGCCCACGTCACCGTCCAGTGGCGGCCGGGGAACTACGACCAGCAGACCGCCGCCGCCCTCCTGACCGACTCCGGGCCCGACGTCTTCGAGGTCAACGGGCCGACGCTGGACCAGATCCAGGGCGGTCAGGTGGCCGACCTCACCGCGCTGCTGGCAGGGGTGAGGGACGACTTCAATCCGGCCGTACTCACCCCGAAGACGTACGACGGCAGGATCTGGGCCGTCCCGCAGGTCATCGACACGCAGCTGCTCTACTACCGCAAGAGCCTGCTGAGGGACGCCGGAGTCGAGCCGCCCACCACCCTGGACGGCCTGGTCGACGCTGCGGGGGCGCTCACCACCGGCAAGGTCAAGGGGCTCTTCCTCGGCAACGACGGCGGCGCCGGGGTGCTCGGCGGAACCCCCCTGTACGCGGCCGGACTCCAGCTCGTCACCGACGACGCCAGGCCCGGCTTCGACGACCCCGCGGCCGCCCGCACCCTCGGCAAGCTGCACCGGCTGTACGCCGGCAGGTCGCTGCTCCTCGGCGCGCCCACCGACTGGTCCGACCCGTCCGCCTTCGTCCAGGGACTGACCGCGATGCAGTGGTCCGGACTGTGGGCGCTGCCCCAGGTGCAGAAGGAACTCGGCGACGACTTCGGGGTGTTGCCCTTCCCCGGCGACGGGCCCCAGGGCCGGCCCGCCGTACCCGTCGGGGCCTACGGCGCCGCAGTCAGCACGCGCACCGGGCACCGGGAGGCGGCCGAGGAGTACGTGAAGTGGCTCTGGGTCGAACGCACCGACTACCAGCAGGACTTCGCGCTGTCCTACGGATTCCACATCCCCGCCCGGATCTCCCTCGCCAGGAAGGCCGCCGGGCTGAGGAAGGGCGCGGCCGCCGACGCCGTCCGGTTCACCACCGACCACGGCTACGCCCAGCCGCTGCTGTGGACCCCGGCCAGCCAGACCGCGTACCAGGACGCGCTCAGCCGGATCATCAAGGACGGGGCCGATCCGGACCGTGAGCTGAGGGCGGTCGTGGGGAAGGTGTCGGGCGAACTCGACCGCGTGAAGAAGAAGTCGTGAGGCGCCGGCAGGCCCTGTGGTTCTGGGTGTTCGTCGGGCCGTTCGCACTCGGGCTGGCGCTGTTCACGTACGTTCCGCTGCTGTGGAGCGTGGGCCTGAGCTTCTTCGACGCGCACAACACCGTCACGCCCACGCACTTCGTCGGCCTGGACAACTACACGACGATGCTGCATGACCAGGCGTTCGTCGACAGCCTGTGGACCTTCCTCGTCTTCACCGCCTTCATCGTGCCCGCCACCTTCGTGTTCGCCCTCTCCCTCGCCCTGATGGTCAACCGCGTCGGGCGCGCCCGGGCCTTCTTCCGGTCGGTGTTCTTCCTCCCCGCGGCCTGCAGTTATGTCGTGGCCGCCCTGATCTGGAAGATGTCGGTCTTCAACGGGGTGCGGTTCGGGCTGGCCAACACCGTGCTGGGGTGGTTCGGCGGCGAACCGGTGGCCTGGCTGTCCACGACCCATCCGCCCTGGTACTGGCTGGTCGTCGTCACCGTACGGCTGTGGCTGCAGGCCGGGTTCTACATGATCCTGTTCCTCGCGGGGCTGCAGCGCATCGACCCGGTGCTGTACGAGGCGGCCGCCGTGGACGGGGCCCGGCCCGGCTGGACGGTGCTGCGGCACATCACCCTGCCGCAGCTGCGGGCCACCTCGGTGGCGGTGGTGCTGCTGCTCGTCGTGGGCGCCTTCCAGGCCTTCGACGAGTTCTACAACCTGCTCTCCGACGCGCGCGGCTATCCGCCCTACGCCCGGCCGCCACTGGTCTACCTCTACTACCTCGCCCTCGGCCAGGGGCAGGACCTGGGGCTCGGCAGCGCGGGCGCGGTGATCCTGGCGCTGATCATCGCCGTCGTCACCGTGGGGCAGGCGCGGTGGCTGAAGCTGGGAAGGACGGACGCCGATGGATGACGCCCTGGTGCGCACCGGGCGGGCGCTGCGGCTGGTGCTGCTGATCGTGCTCGCCCTGCTCTTCCTGATCCCGTTCTACCTGCTGGTCCGCAACGGCCTGTCCACCGAGCGGGACATCACCTCGCCCGAGTGGACCTTCCTGCCCGGCGAGTGGAGGTGGGGGAACGTCCGGGAGCTGTTCGACGACCCGTCCGTCCCCTTCGCCCGCTCCCTGCTCAACTCCGCCCTGATCGCCGTGGCGACGACGCTCGGCACGCTGCTGCCGGCCTCCCTCGCGGGCTACGGCCTGGCCCGCATCCCCTACCGGCACGCGAACAAGGTCTTCTACGGCATCCTCGGCACCCTGCTGGTCCCGGCCGCCGTCACCTTCGTGCCGAGCTTCGTGCTGGTGTCGTCGCTGGGCTGGATCTCCACCCTGCGCGGCCTGATCGTGCCGACCCTGTTCTCCGCCTTCGCCTGCTTCGTCTTCCGGCAGTACTTCCTCGGTTTCCCACGGGAGCTGGAGGACGCGGCGCAGGTAGACGGGCTCGGCCACTGGCGCACGTACTGGCTGGTGGTCGTGCCGAACGCGCGGCCGGTGTTCGCGGCCGTCGGGACGATCGTGTTCCTCGGCGCGTGGAACTCCTTCCTGTGGCCGCTGGTGATCGGGCAGGACCGGGACGCCTGGACGGTGCAGGTGGCGCTGTCGTCGTTCACCACGTCCCAGGTCGTCCGGCTGCACGAGCTGTTCGTGGCGGCGGCCGTGTCGATCCTGCCGCTGCTGCTGGTGTTCCTGTGCTTCCAGCGGTGGATCGTGGCGGGAGTGGAGCGGTCGGGGATCGACTAGGCCGGCCGGAGATCCTCCTGGGGCGAACGCTCGGGTGCGGCGGGAGCGTGGGGCCCGGCCCTCCGCACCCGGTACGCGGTCACCCGCACCGACTCGTCGTCCAGACACTGCCCGCCGGCCAGGTCGAAGCGCTGCTTCAGCAGCGGGGACGCCACGAACGGGCGGCCCTCGCAGCTGCCGGTCAGCCCCCGGGAGAGGACGGCGGCGCCGGTGAACGGGTCGACGTTGTCGATGGCGTACAGACGGTCGGAGCGGTCCCGGAAGACGGCCGCCTGGCGGCCGCCCGGCAGCAGGGCGGCCACTCCGCGGCCGGGCGTCAGCGCCTCCAGGCCGCAGACCGTGAACCAGCCGCCGGACAGCAGCAGTTGCACCTTCAGGCCGGTGCGCTCGAGGGTCGGGCTCATCGCTGGGCGGTTCCTTCCAGGACGTCGGCGGGCCGCGTGCCGATGGTGAGCAGCGGCAGGTCGGGCTTGATCTGGTCGCGCTCGGGGACGAAGGCGACGACCGGGTCCGGGGTGCCCGGTGCGTTGACGAAGGACACGAACCGGGCCAGCTTCTCGGGGTCGTTCACGGTCTGCGCCCACTCGTCCCGGTAGGCGCCGACGTGCGCGGCCATCAGCGCCTCCAGTTCCGCGCAGATGCCGAGCGAGTCGCGCACCACCACCTCCCGCACGTGGTCCAGGCCGCCGGGGATCCGCTCCAGCCAGGCCGAGGTGCGCTCCAGGCGGTCGGCGGTGCGGATGTAGAACATCAGGAACCGGTCGATCAGCCGGACGAGTTCGGCATCCGACAGGTCCTGGGCGAGGAGGTCCGCGTGCCGCGGGGTGGCGCCGCCGTTGCCGCCGACGTACAGGTTCCAGCCGCCCGCGGTGGCGATGACCCCGAAGTCCTTGGACCGGGCCTCGGCGCATTCCCGGACGCACCCGGAGACCGCCGACTTGAGCTTGTGCGGCGACCTCAGGCCCCGGTAGCGCAGCTCCAGGTCGATCGCCATCCGGACGGAGTCCTGCACACCGTAGCGGCACCAGGTCCGGCCGACACAGGACTTCACCGTGCGCAGCGACTTGCCGTAGGCGTGCCCGGACTCGAAACCGGCGTCGACCAGGCGGGCCCAGATCAACGGCAGCTGCTCCACCCGGGCGCCGAACATGTCGATCCGCTGACCGCCGGTGATCTTCGTGTAGAGGCCGAAGTCGCGGGCGATCTCCCCGATGACGATCAACTTCTCGGGTGCGATCTCGCCGCCCGGGATGCGCGGCACCACGGAGTACGAGCCGTTCTTCTGCAGGTTGGCCAGGAAGTGGTCGTTGGTGTCCTGCAGCGCGGCCTGCTCGCCGTCCAGGACGTAGCCGCTCGCGCCGATCGCCGGGGCGAGGGAGGCGATGATCGAGCCGACGGCCGGCTTGCAGACGTCGCAGCCGTCGCCGCCCTGGGTGCCCTCCCGGCCGTAGCGGTCCAGCAGGTCCCGGTAGGAGGTGACGCGCAGGGCGAGGACGATCTCGTACAGCTCCTCGCGGGTCTGCGCGAAGCAGCCGCACAGGCCCTTGTCCACCTCGACGCCGGACGCCTCCATTTCGGCGGTGACCAGTTGGCCGAGCACCTTGACGCAACCGCCGCAGCCGGTGCCGGCCCTGGTGCACTTCGACACCTCGGTCACGGAGGTGCACCGGTGCTCGGTCACCGCGGTCCGGATCGTGCCCTTGCCGACGTTGTGGCACGAGCAGATCACCGCCTCGTCCGGGAGGGCGGACGGGCCGAGCCGGGCGCCCGCGTCCGCTCCGGCGGGCAGGACCAGGGACTCGGGGGAGACCGGCGGCACCGAACCGGTCAGCGCGCGCAGCGTGCCGTACGCCTCCGCGTCGCCGACCAGGATGCCGCCGAGCAGGGTGCCGTCGGGGGCGACGACCAGCTTCTTGTACAGCCCCGCGCGGGAGTCGGAGTACACGACGTCCAGGCAGTCCTCGGTGGTGCCGTGCGCGTCGCCGAAGGAGGCCACGTCCACGCCGAGCAGCTTCAGCTTGGTGGACAGGTCGGCGCCGGTGAAGGACGCCCGTCCGGCACCGGCGATGGCGGCCGCGGCCGTCGCCGCCTGCTCGTAGCCCGGCGCCACCAGGCCGTAGACCCGGCCGTCCGCGGCCTGCGCGCACTCGCCGATGGCGAACACCCGCGGGTCGGTGACCGTGCGGCACCGTTCGTCCACCGTGATGCCGCCGCGCTCGCCGACCGCGAGGCCGCAGGAACGGGCCAGCTCGTCGCGCGGCCGTACGCCGGCGCTGAACACCACCATGTCGACGGCGAGTTCGGAGCCGTCGGACAGCTTCATCCCGGTGACCGCGCCGTCCGGGCCGGTGACGATCTCCTGGGTGCCCGTGCCGGTGTGCACGGTCAGGCCCATGCCCTCGACGGTGCGCAGCAGTGCCGCGCCGCCGCCCGTGTCGACCTGCACCGGCATCAGGCGCGGCGCGAACTCCACGATGTGCGTGGCCAGTCCGAGCCCGTCCAGCGCGCCGGCCGCCTCCAGTCCCAGCAGCCCGCCACCGACCACGGCGCCCGTCGCCGCCCCCGACCCGGCGTACGCCTCGATGGCGAGCAGGTCCTCGATCGTGCGGTAGACGAAGCAGCCCTCGGCGTCCCTGCCGGGCACCGGCGGGACGAACGGGTTGGAGCCGGTGGCCAGGACGAGGACGTCGTAGTCGACGGTGAGCCCGCTGCGGGCCGTCACGGTGCGCGCGGCGCGGTCGACGCTCTCGGCCGGATCGCCCACGTGCAGCTCGATGCCGTGCGCAGCGATGAACGCCGGGTCCGCCAGGGACAGTTCGCCGGGTGTGCGGCCCGCGAAGTAGGAGGTCAGCCGCACCCGGTCATAGGCCGGACGCGGCTCCTCGCACAGCACGACCACGCGGTGCGTCGCGGTCGTGCCGTGCTCGGCCAGCGCTTCGAGGAAGCGCTGGCCGACCATGCCGTGGCCGACGAGCACGATCGTGGGGCGTGCCCGGTCACGAAGGGCCGTCGTGGACATCAGGAGCCTCCGTCGTGGGTGAGCGGGTGGCGCAGGGGCCGGTGCCGCTCACCGCCCCACCCGCTTTCGAGGTCATGTCCCCGAGCGTGGGATCCGGACGTTTCCCGGTGGGATCCCCGCTGTTTCCCGCGCGGAACGCTGCGCTCAGCGGGGGCCCGCGGACGGTGTGAGGGTCCCCTGCCGTCGCTCGGGAGGGCGGTGAGAAGGCCCCGGACCAGGCCGGAAGCCTCAGAATCCGCTCAGATGCGTGGACGGCACATCCGACCGCTTCCTAGGGTCGCGATCATGCCCGACATACCCCTGACCGTCGTAGCCCTGCTGTGCCTGGCCGCCCTCGCGGCCGGCTGGATCGACGCGGTGGTCGGCGGGGGCGGGCTGCTGCTGTTGCCGGCCCTGCTGCTCGGGCTCCCCGCCGCCACCCCGGCCGCGTACGCGCTGGGCACCAACAAGGCGATCGCCATCTGCGGCACCGGCGGCGCCGCGGTCACCTACGCCCGCAGGGCACCGGTGGAGGTCGGCACGGCCGTACGCATCGGTCTCGCCGCCCTCGCCGGCTCCTCGGCGGGCGCCTTCTTCGCGGCCGGCATGAGCACGGACGTCCTCAAGCCGGTGATCATGGTGGTGCTGCTCGCCGTCGCCGCGTTCGTGATCCTGCGCCCCGCCTTCGGCACGGCCCCCGCCACCGGTCCCGCCACCCGCCGCCGGCGGCTCGCCGCGATCGGCCTGGCCGGCCTCGGCATCGGCTGCTACGACGGCCTGATCGGACCCGGCACCGGCACCTTCCTGGTCCTCGCGCTGACCGCGGTCCTCCGTCTCGACCTGGTCACCGCCTCCGCCACCGCGAAGATCGTCAACTGCTGCACCAATGCCGGCGCCCTCGCCACGTTCGCCTGGCAGGGCACGGTGCTGTGGCGGTTCGCCGCGCTGCTCGCCCTCTTCAACCTCGTGGGCGGCACCCTCGGCGCGCACACCGCCCTCAAGCGGGGCAGCGGCTTCGTCCGGATCGTCCTGCTGACGGTCGTCCTCGCGCTGGTGACGAACCTGGTGTACGAGCAGTGGGTGGCCTGACCGGGGGCGGCGGGTGGGTTCGCCCCCGGGGTACGGCGGGTTCCGCCCCGGAGGCCGGTGGGTTCTCCCCGGCACACGCGGACTCTCCCCGGGACCCGTGGACTCTCCCCGGCACACGCGGACTCTCCCCGGGACCCGTGGACTCTCCCCGGCACACGCGGACTCTCCGGGGCGCGCGGACTCTCCCCGGGCCGCGGCGCAGGTCATGGCCGCGGTGCCGTCGGCCCCCGGGACGGCGACCCCCGTCAGCGGCTGCCCGTCAGGCGCGCGAACACCACCACGTTGCCCTGGTAGCCGGTCGTCCTCGAGTAGCCGCCGCCGCAGGTGATGACGCGCAGTTCGGGCCGGGGGGCCGCGCCGTACACCTTCTCGTCGGGGAAGTCGCGCGCCGCGTACACCTCCACCGCGTCCACGGTGAACACGGCCACCGATCCGTCCCGGCGGTCCACCTCGATGCGGGCGCCCCGCTTGAGCGCGCCGAGGTCGTAGAAGACGGCGGGGCCGTCGGCGTTGTCCACGTGGCCGGCGACGATCGCGGTGCCCGTCTCGCCGGGCATGGTGCCGGCCTCGTACCAGCCGGCGAGGTTCTTCTCCTTGGCGGGCGGCACGTCCAGGCTGCCCGAGCCGGTGAGGGCCAGGCCCATCAGCGGGGCGTTCACCCCGATCGCGGGGATGCGGATTCGAGTGGGCGGGGAGGGCTCGAGGGCGAGGGCAGCGAGCGGCTCACCTCCCGGGTCGGGGCGGCCCTCGACGGCCGACGGCTGCGGTGGCGCGGCCGTCCCGGCGCCGCCGAGCAGCCACACCCCCGAACCGAGGGCCACGACGGTGACCGCGGCTATGGCGGCGTCTGGGAGCCTGGCACTCCTGCGCATCTGAACCCCTCTCCCGGAGGACTGCGAAGGCCCCCGCCCCCTCCGGGCCGCGAGGGGCATCGGACCCGGAGGGGGTGGGACGTGCGGTACCGGCGGACGGACAGCGGAGGGTGTCCGTCAGATCCCGTCGCCTCTCGCCCGGCGATGCAGGAGCCAGGTACCGCCCGCGGCGGCGACGGCCAGAGCCGCCACACCCGCCGCGGTCTGCACGGGGTCGCGACCGAGTGCGCCGCCGACCCCCGTCTTCACGCTTCCCCGTGGTTGCAACTGCTGGCCGAGCACCGGGGTGAGTGCCACCAGCAGGTCGCCCTTCACCTGCCGGCCGCCCTCGGCGCAGGTGGCGACGATCTCGTACGTCCCCGGCTGCGCGCTCGGCGGCACCCGGAACTGGCCGACGGCCTCCCCCTCGTGCGTGCCGGGCGCCAGCGGGAACGTGCCGGCGCCGACCGCGCTCGCGTCCCCGGTGGCGGAGCCCTTGTCCCCGCAGGCGGCGGTGTTCGCCGAGACCTGGTCCCCGGGTGACACGGTGGCGGGGTACACCGCCAGGCTGCCGGCGGGGGAGCCGGCTTCGGCTCGCGCGCCGTGGAGCTGGGCCGTCGTCCGGACGGCGTCGCCGGCGTGGGCGGGTCCCGCGACGGCCACGGCGAGCGCGGTACCGGTCAGCAGACGGGCGATGCCTCGCATGGTGCTCCCCAGAGCTTGTCCGACTCGTGCCCTACCGAGATAAGTGGCTTCCGGGCGTGCGCGCTTCCTGAGTGGCCGTCAGAAATGCGGTGAACGGGTGGCGGCCGCGCCCCCCGCACGGGCTAGTGCGTACCGGGTTCGGGCAGGTCATGGGGGGAACGAAGGGGCGTGGAAGGCTGCGGTATGAAAAGCACACGAATGGAGCGGCGGGCACCGGTGAACGGGTGACGCGCCGTCAGCGCCGCCCCCGCCCGGCCCCGGCGGCTGCACCGGGGGTGCGTGTGCCGCCCGGTGACACCGGTGGCGGAGCCGGGGTACGCGTGCGCCCGGCGGCCCGGCGGCCCGGCGGCCCGGCGGCCCGGCGGCCCGGCGGCCCGGCGGCCCCGGCGGTGGCGGCGGTCCCGGCGGTGGCGGCGGGAGAGGCGCGTGCCACCCGCCAGCCCGCGACCCCGCGCCCCCGCGACCCCGCGACCCCGCGGCCCCGCGACGCGGCGACGCGGCGACGCGGCGTCCGGGAGGCCCGGGGGTCCAGGGGCCCGGGAGGCCGACGAACGGTCGGGCGGCGCCCCCGCGCACACGGGCGGCGCCCCCGCGCACACGGGCGCCCCCCGCGCGCACCACTGAGGCCGGTGCCCGCGCGGGGTACCGGCCTCCGTGTCGTCGCCGTCGGGTCAGTTCACGTTGACCGCGCTCCAGGCGGCGGCCACCGCGTTGTACTCCGCGCCTCCGGCGCCGTAGAGGTCCTTCGCGGCGTTGAGGGTCGCCGTCCGCGCCGCCTTGTAGTCGGTCGAGGACGTCATGTAGACGGTCAGCGCCCGGTACCAGATCTTGCCGACCTTGTCCCGGCCGATGCCGGTGACCGCGGAGCCGTTGTACGTCGGCGAGTCGTAGCTGACCCCGTTGATGGTCTTCGCGCCGCTGCCCTCCGCGAGGAGGTACGCGAAGTGGTTGGCGACGCCCGAGGAGTAGTGGACGTCCAGGTTCCCGACCGAACTGCTCCAGTAGTCCGCGGAGCTGCCGTCCCTGGACGGCTTGTCCATGAAGCGCAGGGCCGCCTTGCCGAACCCGGGCTTCACGATCTTCTCGCCGATGAGGTAGTCACCGGTGTCGGAGGAGTTGTTCGCGTACCACTCCACCATCGTGCCGAGGATGTCGGACGTGGCCTCGTTCAGTCCGCCGGACTCGCCCGAGTAGGTCAGCGCGGCCGTCTTCGACGTCACGCCGTGCGTCATCTCGTGCCCCGCGACGTCGAGGGCGACCAGCGGACCGAAGGTGGTCCCGTCGCCGTCGCCGTACGTCATGCAGAAGCAACTGTCGTCCCAGAAGGCGTTGTTGTAGTTGCTGCCGTAGTGGACGCGGTTGTACGAGCCCTTGCCGTCGCCGGCGATGCCGTTGCGGCCCTGGACGTTCTTGTAGTAGTCCCAGGTCTCGTTGGTGCCGTACTGGGCGTCGACCGCGGCCGAGGCGCGGTCCGCGGTGGTGCCCGTGCCCCAGTGGTTGTCGGCGTCGGTGAACACGGTCGCGGGGGCCCGGCTCATGCAGATGCCGAAGACGCACAGGTCCGTCTTGCCCGCGGCGTCACCGGTGTAGGTGTTGCCCCGCGTCGGGTCCTTGAGCTGGTACGTCGATCCGGACTGGGTGGTCTCCAGCGGCACCGTCGAGCTGTAGAGCGACTTGCCGTCACCGGCGGCCGTCTCGATGCTGTCCCAGGCGTCGATCTGCGCGCCGGCGCGGGCGTCGGTGAGCACGGTGCGGGCGACCGGGTTGCCGAGCGAGTCCAGGCCGGCGGCGGTGGTCCGCCAGGCCAGCCTCGGCGAACCGTGCAGGGCGTCGACGACCAGCTCCGGCTTGGCCTTCACCTGCTTCAGCCGTCCGCCGGAGCCGGCGGCGCGCAGCGCGTCCACCGCGAGGGCGGCGGCCTTCGGGCCGGACACCCGCGGAGTGACGGAGGGCAGGGCGATCCGGTCGCGGGTGGCGCGGTCGGCGCCGCGGTATCCGCCGTCGGGCGCCAGGTGGACGACGAAGTCGCCGCCGAGGACGGGGAGTCCGCGGTAGGTGCGGTCGTAACGGACGTGCTGCGTGCCGTCCCGGTCCACGATCACGTCCCGGACACCGGTGCCCTGGGCGGAGCTGAGGCCCAGGCCGGTGGCGTGGGCGAGGAGCGCCGACGCGGCGTTCTCGATCGCGGTGGCCCGGGTCGGTCTGCCGTCGGCGTGGGCGGCGGGGGAGAGGGCGGCGGCCAGCAGGGTCGCGGTGGTGACCGCGACGCCGGCGGTGGCGAGGCGGCGGGTTCCTCGGGCGTGCTGCCGTATCCGGCTCATCTGTCTCCTCGGGGAGGCGCACAACTGGGGCGTGGGGTGGCGCTGGTGGTGACAGCGATTTAAAAGGGCATGACAAGCCATGTCCATAGCGCCTCCATGGAGATGTGTGACGAGCCGGAGGGGGTACAGAATCGTTTCCGTGACCGCCGAGGATCCCCGGCCGCTGCCCTTCTTCGTCTACGGCACCCTCCGGCCCGGCGAGGGCAACCACGACCTGTTCCTGCGCGGCCGGACCGCCGCGGAGGAACCGGGCCGCCTGCACGACGCCGTGCTGTACGACGGACCCGGCTACCCCTACGCCGTCGAACGGGCCGGGGGAGAGGTGCGGGGGGAACTGGTGACCGCCCGGCCCGAGACGTACGAGGACCTGCTGGCGGCCCTGGACCGGCTGGAGGAGTACGCGCCGGGCGATCCGGGCAACCTGTACGTCCGCGTCACCCGGGACGTCGTACGCGCCGACGGCAGCGCGGTCCCGGCCTGGGTCTACCTGGCCGCCCCGCGCGTCGCCGCCCGGCTGCGCTCGGCGGGAACCCCCATCGAGGGCGGCGACTGGCTGTCCCGCCGCTGACGGAAGCGCGGCGGCATCGCCGACCGGCTCGGCCGCCTCTGTCCGGGGCTCGGTGCGGCTTCGGCGGTGACGGGCTTGGCCGCCTCTTGGCTGGGGCTCGGCGCGGCTTTGGTGACCGGCTCGGCCGCCTCTGTCCGGGGCTCGGTGCGGCTTCGGCGGTGACGGGCTTGGCCGCCTCTTGGCTGGGGCTCGGCGCGGCTTCGGTGACCGGCTCGGCCGACGCCGGCTCAGCCCAGCAGCTTCAGTCCGTCCGGCACCGCGATCCCGAACTCCTCCGACACCACGTGACGCGCCTCCGCCTCGTCCGTCAGCTCGCGAGCGGTCACCGTGCCGTCGGCCCGGGTCTCGGTCAACAGGGCTCCGTCCAGGGAGAGGTGACGCTCGGCGGTGGTCCGCTGCAGATAGGCGCGGAGGGTGAACGGCGAACGCGGATTCGTGCCGACGTGCCAGTTGAACACCTCGAAGTCCGAGGCGGTGAACGGTTCCAGCGTGAACGCGTACTGGCTCACCCACTCCCGCGCCACCGGGTCGTACGCCTGCAGCGCCCACAGTTCCAGCGGCCCCTCGTGCTCCAGGACCGTGAACCGGTGCCGGCGCCCGCCGCCCTCGAACTCCACGCCGAGGGCCAGCGGCACCGGCTCCAGCAGCGATCCGGCCGCCCCGAACCCGACGTCCGCCAGGTACGGCCGGCCGGCGTCCGGCACCTCGACCCGCAGCATCGCGTGCGTACGCGGCCGGCTCTCCGGCGTCGCGGCCCCCAGCAGCACCCGCGCCGCCAGCGCGGTCACCCGGAATCCGAGCGCTTCCAGCGCCCGCCACAGCAGGATGTTGTGCTCGTAGCAGTAACCCCCGCGCCGGCCGTGGATCATCTTGGCCACCAGATCGGCCGTGTCGAGCGACGGGGCCCTGCCGGACAGGGCGTCCAGGTTCTCGAAGGGCAGGGCGAGGGCGTGCGCCAGATGCACCCCCCGCAGGGTCGCAAGGCCGGTCCCGCCGTCGCCCTCCCACCCGATGCGGCTCAGATAGGCGTCGAGGTCGGACTTCCCGAAGTCGGACATACCCCGAATCTACGCGAGCCCCGGCCGCCGCCGGTCACGGGTGTTCGCGTCCCTGCCCGGTCGCGGGTGCTCGCGCCTCTTTCCCGGCCGCCCCCGGCCCCCGAGCGCTCGCGCCTCACCCAGGGGCCGCTCCGGGGCCGGTCCGCCGGGCCGCTCCCCGGTTCCGCCCGGCTGGTCATGGCCCCCGTCCGGCCGGTCACCGCCCTCGCCCGGCCGCTCCCCGGTCACGTCCGGCCGGTCTCGCCCCCGCCCGGTCCGGCCCGCCCGGTCCCGCCCCCGCCCGGTCACGTCCGGCCGGTCACGCCCGGCCGGTCACGGTCCCGCCCGGTCCCGCCCGGCCGCTCCCCGATCCGCTCGGCCGGTCACCGCTCCGAGGCCAGCGCACGCGCCACCCCGGGCTCACGCGGGCCGAGGAAACGCGGGTCCGGGCGGAAGACCGCGTCCAGTGCCGCCTTGCCCGCCGCGAACACCTCGCGGGTGCCGCCGTAGTACCAGGTCACGTCGTGCTCGTCGTCGACACCGACCCCGTACGAGTCGACCCCGGCCGCCTCGCACAGCGCCACCGCCCGCCGGATGTGGAAGCCCTGGCTGATCAGCACCGCCCGGTCGACCCCGAAGATCTTCCTGGCCCGCACACACGAGTCCCAGGTGTCGAAGCCCGCGTAGTCGCTCACGATCCGCCCGTCCGGCACCCCGTGCGCGGTGAGGTAGCCGCGCATCGCGTCGGGCTCGTCGTAGTCCTCGCGGCTGTTGTCCCCGGTGACGAGGACGACCTCGATCCGGCCGTGCCGGTACAGCGTGGCCGCGGCGTCCAGCCGGTGCGCGAGGTACGGCGACGGCTTCCCGCCTTTCCACAGCCCGGCCCCGAACACCACGGCGACCGGCGCGGAGGGCGCGTCCGCCGTCGTCCGCAGCCGATCGGCCGTGGACACGTACAGCCAGGTCGACGGCAGCAGCGCCAGTACGCACCCGGCCATCACGGCCTGCAGCAGCCGCCGTCGCCCGGCACGGGTCCGCGGCAGCCGCGGTCGACGGATCTTCATACGGCCCCCCGGAGAAGGTGATCGGTTCCGAACAGGAGGACGCCCGCCGCCCCGTCCCGGTTTCCCTCACGCGCCGCCTCCGCCCGGAGTGAGGCCGCGGCAAACCTCCGTGACGGCACGGCAACGGCGACGCAACCTCGGCCCGCCAGGCTCCTTCCATGACGGCGTCCCCTCCTCCCCGCCCCGGGCCCCGCCTCCACCCGCGCGGCACGGCGCACCTCACGGCGGCGGTCGGCGGCGAACCGGCCGGCCCGCTCCGGCCCACCCCGCCGCCCGGCCGGCACCCGGCGGCGACCGCCCTCGTCCTCGGTCACTCCCCGGCGGCGCCCGCTCCCGTCCTCGGTCTCCACCCGGCGGCGCCCGCCCTCGTCCTGGTCGCCCACGGCAGCCGCGACCCGCGCGCGCTCGGCACCGTAAGGGCCCTGCTGGCCCGGGTACGCGAGCTGCGCCCCGCCCTCGCCGTCCACCTGGGCCACATCGAGCTGACCGAGCCGCTGCTCCCGCGGACGCTCGCCGCCCTCGGCGACACCCCCGGCATCCTGGTCCCGCTCCTGCTCAACCGCGGCCACCACGTCGACCAGGACATTCCCGGGACGGCGGCCGCGGCGCCGGCGCGCACCCGCGTGGCCGCACCGCTCGGCCCGCACCCGCTCCTCGTGGAGGTCCTGCACGACCGCCTCGCGGAGGCCGGCTGGCAGCCGGGCCAGGACGAGGCGGTCCGCCGTAGCAGCGCGGTCGTCCTGGCCGCGGCGGGCTCCCGGGTGCCCGCCGCGGCCACCGGCACGCGCCGCACGGCCCGCCTCCTGGCGGACCGGCTGGGCGTCCCGGTGGTCCCCGCGTACGCCTCGGCGGCGGCCCCGACGGTCCCGGACGCGTTGCGGGCGCTGGCGGCCGGCGGCAGAGACCGGGTGGCGGTGGCGTCGTACTTCACGGCTCCCGGCCGTTTCGCGACCCAGTGCGCGCAGGCGGCCCCGTGGATCGCCGCGGCCCCGCTGGGAGCCCACGAGGCGATGGCCCGCCTGGTGCTCCACCGCTACGACCGGGCGCGGGCGAGGGAACAGGCGGAACTCACCCCGGCCTGATCCCGCATCCGACCCCCGA
This sequence comes from Streptomyces sp. NPDC096012, assembly GCF_040426375.1. Taxonomy (NCBI): domain Bacteria; kingdom Bacillati; phylum Actinomycetota; class Actinomycetes; order Kitasatosporales; family Streptomycetaceae; genus Streptomyces; species Streptomyces sp. NPDC096012. The sequence goes on along the minus strand of NZ_JBEOTD010000004.1, from coordinate 199,290 downwards.
CCCCCGGCACCCGACCTCCGACAACCGACACTCGGCAGCAGACCCCGGCACCCGACCTCCGACAGCTGACACCCGGCACTCGGCGATCCGCACCCGACCCCCGGCCTGATCCCGCAACCGACCCCCGGCACCTGACCTCCGACAACCGACACCCGGCACTCGGCGATCGACACCCACCCCCCGCCAACCGACAGAATTCGGCAGTCGACCAGGCCCCCCGGCGCCCCGATTGTCACTGCCTGCGCTTACTGTCGAATCATGGAAGGCACCGCACCCTCTTCGGCCTATGACCCGGCGTCAGCCGACCGCTGGGCCCCCGAGCCCGACAAGCGCCCGGGCCGTACCGCCTTCCAGCGCGACCGCGCCCGCATCCTGCACAGCTCGGCGCTGCGCCGCCTGGCCGGCAAGACCCAGGTGGTCACCCCGGGGACCCGCAGCCAGGCCTGGGACGCCAGCCCGCGCACCCGGCTCACCCACTCCCTGGAATGCGCCCAGGTCGGGCGGGAGCTGGGCGCGGCCCTGGGCTGCGACCCCGACCTGGTCGAGGCGGCCTGCCTCGCCCACGACCTCGGCCACCCCCCCTTCGGCCACAACGGCGAACAGGCCCTGAACCGCTTCGCCGACGACTGCGGCGGTTTCGAGGGCAACGCCCAGTCCCTGAGACTCCTCACCCGGATCGAGCCCAAGCGCTTCACCTCGGAGGGCTCCGTCGGCCTCAACCTCACCCGCGCCACCCTCGACGCCGCGACCAAGTACCCCTGGCGGCGCGGCGCCCACCCGTCCGACCCGGCGTCGGCGAAGTTCGGTGTGTACGAGGACGACCGCCCGGTCTTCGACTGGGTCCGCGAGACCGCCCCCGGCACCCGCATCTGCTTCGAGGCCCAGGTCATGGACTGGTCGGACGACGTGGCCTACTCGGTCCACGACGTCGAGGACGGCCTGCACGCCGGTCACATCGACCCCAACTGCCTGCACGCGGAGCCCGAACGGCAGGCGGTGTTCGAGGTCGCCGTCGGCCGGTACGTGCCCGCGGGCACCGATCCCGCCGAACTGGCCGCCGCGCTGGACCGCCTGCAGGACCAGGAGTGGTGGCCGCACGGCTACGACGGCACGGCGGTCGCCCAGGCCCGGCTGAAGGACGCCACCAGTCAGCTCATCGGCCGGTTCTGCCTGGCCGCCGAGGGCGCCACGCGCGCGGCGTACGGCACCGGCCGGCTCACCCGCTACGGCGCCGAACTCGTCGTACCCCGCGAGGCCCGCATGGAGTGCGCGGTGCTCAAGGCGGTCGCCGACCGGTACGTGATGCAGCGGGCCGAGCAGGAGCGGCTGCGCGCCGACCAGCGGGTGATCGTCGCGGAACTGGCCGAGGCACTCACCGCCCGCGCCCCCGAGGGGCTGGACCCGCAGTTCCGGACGCTGTTCGAGCGGGCGCCCGACGACCACGCGCGCAAGCGGGTGATCGTCGATCAGATCGCGTCCCTCACCGACGCCTCCGCGCGTTCGCTGCACGCGAGACTGACCGGGCATATGTAGGAGGAACGTGACGCGGGGTGGCCTGATCGGGGCACCCCCTCTTCCCGCAACACGCCGCGTGCGGGACGCTCGCATATGGCGGCACCCTTACCAGGAGGCATCAAGTGGTCGACGCGGATCAGACATTCGTCATCGTCGGAGGCGGCCTCGCCGGCGCCAAGGCGGCCGAGACGCTCCGGGCGGAGGGCTTCACCGGCCGGGTGATACTGATCTGCGACGAGCGCGACCACCCCTACGAGCGCCCTCCGCTGTCCAAGGGCTACCTGCTCGGCAAGAAGGAACGCGACAGCGTCTTCGTCCACGAACCCGCCTGGTACGCGCAGAACGACATCGAGCTGCACCTCGGTCAGACCGTGGACCGTATCGACCGTGCGGCGAAGACCGTCCGCTACGGCGACGACGGCACCCTCGTCCGCTACGACAAGCTCCTCCTCGTCACCGGCGCCGAGCCGCGCCGGCTCGACATCCCCGGCACCGGCCTCGCGGGCGTCCACCACCTGCGCCGCCTCGCGCACGCGGAGCGCCTCAAGGGGGTGCTGACCTCCCTGGGCCGGGACAACGGGCACCTGGTGATCGCGGGCGCCGGCTGGATCGGCCTGGAGGTCGCCGCGGCGGCCCGCGAGTACGGTGCCGAGGTCACGGTGATCGAACCGGCCCCGACCCCGCTGCACGGCGCCCTCGGACCCGAACTGGGCAACGTCTTCGCCGAACTGCACCGCGAGCACGGCGTGCGCTTCCACTTCGGGGTGCAGCTCACCGAGATCATCGGCCAGGACGGCATGGTCCTCGCGGCCCGCACCGACGACGGCGAGGAGCACCCGGCGCACGACGTCCTCGCGGCGATCGGCGCGGCTCCCCGGACCGGCCTCGCCGAGGCGGCGGGACTGGAGATCGCCGACCGGTCGCAGGGCGGCGGCATCGTCGTCGACGAGCGGCTGCGCACCTCCGACCCCGACGTCTACGCCGCCGGCGACGTCGCCTCCTTCCCGTTCGCCCCGTCCGGCACCCGGCTGCGGGTCGAGCACTGGGCGAACGCGCTGAACGGCGGCCCGGCCGCCGCCCGCGCGATGCTCGGCCAGGACGTCGTCCACGACCGCGTCCCGTACTTCTTCACCGACCAGTACGACCTGGGGATGGAGTACAGCGGCTGGGCGCCGCCGGGGTCCTACGACGAGGTGGTGATCCGGGGCGACGCGGGCAAGCGCGAGTTCATCGCGTTCTGGGTGAAGGAGGGACGCGTGCTGGCCGGGATGAACGTGAACGTGTGGGATGTCACAGAGCACATCCAGCGGCTGGTCCGGGCAGCGGAGCCGGTGGACCTCGAAGCGCTGGCCGATCCGCACCTGCCGCTGGAGTCGCTCGCCTAGGCGGGCCGCCGGGCCCGGCAGGCGTACGGCTGCCGGGCGCCCGCGCGGCTCCCCGCGCCTTCGAAGGCGCCGCACGCGTCCCAGGTGTGTCGGTCCGCCCCCGTAGAATTCACGCGTGGCAGGACGGATCAACGACGAGGACGTGAAGGCGGTACGGGACGCGGTCCCGATCGACGCCGTGGTCTCCGAGTACCTCCAGCTGCGCAACGCGGGCGGGGGGAACCTCAAGGGCCTGTGCCCGTTCCACGACGAGAAGTCGCCGTCCTTCCAGGTCAGCCCGAGCAAGGGACTCTTCCACTGCTTCGGCTGCCAGGAGGGTGGCGACACCATCACCTTCGTGATGAAGGTGGACCACCTCTCCTTCTCGGAGGCGGTCGAGCGCCTCGCCGCCCAGGCCGGCATCACCCTGCGCTACGAGGAGGGCGGGTACAACCCGGCCCACCAGCGCGGCGAGCGCATCCGCCTGGTCGAGGCGCACAGAATCGCCGCCCAGTGGTACGCGGAGCAGCTCGCCACCACCCCCGAGGCCGAGACCGGCCGGATCTTCCTCGCCGAGCGCGGCTTCGACCAGGCCGCAGCCGTCCACTTCGGCGTCGGCTACAGCCCCCAGGGCTGGGACCACCTCACCCGCCACCTGCGCGGCAAGGGCTTCACCGACAAGGAACTGGTCCTCTCCGGGCTGTCCCAGGAGGGCCGCCGCGGCCCCATCGACCGCTTCCGGGGCCGGCTGATGTGGCCCATCCGGGACATCGGCGGCGAGGTCGTCGGCTTCGGCGCCCGCAAGCTGTACGAGGCGGACAACGGCCCGAAGTACCTCAACACCCCCGACACGGCGATCTACCGCAAGAGCCAGGTGCTGTACGGCATCGACCTGGCGAAGAAGGAGATCGCCAAGACCAGCCGGGCCGTCGTCGTCGAGGGCTACACCGACGTCATGGCCTGCCATCTGGCCGGCGTGACGACGGCCATCGCGACCTGCGGCACGGCCTTCGGCAGCGAGCACATCAAGATCCTGCGCCGGCTGCTGATGGACAACGGCTCGGCCCGGGTGATCTTCACCTTCGACGGCGACGCGGCCGGACAGAAGGCCGCCCTGCGCGCCTTCGAGGACGACCAGAAGTTCGCCGCCGAGACGTACATCGCCATCGCTCCCGACGGCATGGACCCCTGCGAGCTGCGCCTGGCCAAGGGCGACGAGGCGGTCGCCGAGCTCGCCGAACCCCGCACCCCGCTCTTCGAGTTCGCGCTCCGCCAGATCATGAGCCGCTACGACCTCGACACCCCGGCCGGCCGCGCCGCCGCCCTGGACGAGGCCGCCCCGATCGTCGCCCGTATCAAGAACACCGGCGCCCAGCACGAGGTCGCCGTCGAACTGGCCGGCATGCTCGGCATCCTCGACACCCAGTTCGTGGTCCGGCGCGTGGCCCAGCTGGCCCGCTGGGCGCGCGAGCGCGGCGGCAAGGGACCGGCCCCCGCGAGCCCGCAGGCGTACGAGTCCGCCGCCCGCCCCGTCACCGGGGGCCCCGCGCTCCAGCTGCGCAATCCCGTCTACGCCACCGAGCGCGAACTCCTCAAGCTCGCCCTGCAACGCCCCGAACTGGTCTCCCCGGCCTTCGACGCGTACGGCGTCGACGAGTTCACCGCCGCCCCCTACGCCGCCGTGCGCCAGGCCATCCTGGACGCGGGCGGCGCCGAGTCCGGCGTGCAGGACGCCCAGGAGTACCTGGTCCGCGTGCGCGCGGCGGCCCCCGACGACGCGGTTCGCGCCATGGTCACGGAGCTGGCCGTGGAGGCGATCATGCGCAGGACCGTGGACGAGAACTACGCGGGCGAACAGCTCGTGACCGTCCGCCGCCGTGCCGTGGAGCGCCGCGTCCGGGAGATCCAGATCACCGTCCGGCGCCTGGAGGCGGGCGGCGATCCGGCCGAGCTGGCCGCGGCGGGGAACGAACTGTGGGTCCTGCAGCAGTACGACCAGGCACTGAAGACGCGCGGCGCCGCCGCCCTCTGACGCCGGCTCGGACGCGAGCGTCACGCCCGCACCGGCCGCCGCGCGAACTCCCGCTCCAGTTCCGCGAACTGCGGGTGCCCGACGACGAGGTGGCGCCACTCGACGGCGGCGGCCGCTCTTCCCCGACGTCGTGCGGCAGGACCTCCTCACGCAGCCGGCACAACCGACGGTCACCCGGGTTGCGTAGACAAGGCCGGGCACCTGGGGATCCTCCCTGATCGGAGCCGAACGGGGCGCCCGGTTCCCCCGCCCGGATCAGCAGCCGGTCACGGTCCGGACGCAAAAAGTCACCGCACGCCCCTCGTGGCGGGGATGTGTCGTACTCCACACTGGGTGGCGGTGCCCGAGTCCTCGGAGCGCAGGCCGTCGACTCTCCACTCCCGAAGTGCCGCTGCCGCACACCTTCAGCAGCGATCATCCTGGAGGTCGCCCCCGTGCAGACCCAGACCCTCACCCAGACCGACAGCGTCACCGGTACCGCCGGGGACGAGCCGGACGCGGAGCCGGACGTCCTCGTGGCCGTGCCCCCGCAGAGCCGCGGCGCGCTGCACCCGGAAGGGGGGCCCGCCGAGCCGGCCGAGCCCCCGGCCGAGGCACTCGTCGAGGAGCCCGCGGAAGCCGACGAGCCGCTGGAGGCCACCGAGCCCGCCGGCGCACCGGCCGCCACCCGGGCCGAGACCGGCGGCCCCTCCGCCGACCTGTTCCGCCAGTACCTGCGCGAGATCGGCCGCATCCCGCTGCTCACCGCGGCGGAGGAGGTCGACCTCGCCCGCCGGGTCGAGGCCGGCCTGTTCGCCGAGGAGAAGCTGAGCACCACGCCCGACCTGGACAGCCGGCTGGCGGAGGACCTGGACCGGCTCGTGGTCCTGGGCCGGATGGCCAAGCGCCGGCTGATCGAGGCCAACCTGCGGCTCGTGGTCTCCGTCGCCAAGCGGTACGTCGGCCGCGGCCTGACCATGCTCGACCTGGTCCAGGAGGGCAACCTCGGGCTGATCCGGGCGGTGGAGAAGTTCGACTACGCGCGCGGCTACAAGTTCTCCACCTACGCCACCTGGTGGATCCGCCAGGCCATGTCCCGGGCCCTGGCCGACCAGGCCCGCACCATCCGCGTCCCGGTGCACGTCGTGGAGCTGATCAACCGGGTGGTCCGCGTCCAGCGCCGCATGCTCCAGGAGCGGGGCTGCGAGCCGACCGCCGAAGAGGTCGCGGCGCACCTGGAGCTGCCGCCCGAGCGGGTCGGCGAGGTGCTGCGCCTCGCCCAGGAGCCGGTGTCGCTGCACGCCCCGGTCGGCGAGGAGGACGACGTGGCCCTCGGCGACCTCATCGAGGACGGCGACGCGGCGAGCCCGGTGGAGTCCGCCGCGTTCCTGCTGCTCAGGCAGCACCTGGACGCGGTCCTGACCACGCTGGGCGAACGCGAGCGCAAGGTCGTCCAGCTCCGCTACGGCCTCATCGACGGCCGCCCCCGCACCCTGGAGGAGATAGGCCGCCTGTTCGGGGTGACCCGCGAACGGATACGGCAGATCGAGTCCAAGACCCTGAACAAGCTGCGGGACCACGCCTTCGCGGACCAGCTGAGGGGCTACCTGGACTGAGCGGGGGCCGCCGCCGCGGCCCCCGCCGAGCCCACGCCCTAGTCCACCTCGGCCACGGCCTGCGCGAACTGCGCCTGGTACAGCCGGGCGTACGCGCCGCCCGCGGCCAGCAGCTCCGCGTGCGCGCCCTGTTCGACGATGGACCCGTTCTCCATCACGAGGATCGTGTCCGCGTCCCGGATCGTCGACAGCCGGTGCGCGATCACGAACGACGTCCGCCCCGCGGCGAGCTTGGACATCGCCTTCTGGATCAGCACCTCGGTGCGGGTGTCCACCGAACTCGTCGCCTCGTCCAGCACCAGGATCACCGGGTCGGACAGGAACGCCCGCGCGATGGTGATGAGCTGCTTCTCACCGGCGCTGACCCCCGTGCCCTCGTCGTCGATGACGGTGTCGTACCCGTCGGGCAGGGTGCGCACGAACCGGTCGGCGTGCGCGGCCCGCGCCGCCTCCTCGATCTCGCCCCGGGTGACCTCCCGCGCGGCGCCGTACGCGATGTTCTCCGCGATGGTGCCGCCGAACAGCCAGGTGTCCTGGAGCACCATGCCGATGCCGGACCGCAGTTCGTCCCGGGACATCCTCCCGATGTCCACGCCGTCGAGGGTGATGCGCCCGCCGGAGACGTCGTAGAACCGCATCAGCAGGTTCACCAGCGTGGTCTTGCCGGCGCCGGTCGGGCCGACGATGGCGACCGTGTGGCCCGGCTCCACGGTGAGCGACAGGTCCTCGATCAGCGGCTTGTCCGGGTCGTACCGGAACGACACGTGCTCCAGGCGGACCCGCCCGGTCAGCTCCTGCGGCCGCTCGCCCGGTACCGGATCCGCCTCCTGCTCCTCCGCGTCCAGGAGTTCGAAGACCCGCTCGGCCGAGGCGACACCGGACTGCACCAGGTTGGCCATCGACGCGACCTGCGTCAGCGGCATCGAGAACTGCCGCGAGTACTGGATGAAGGCCTGGACGTCGCCGATGGACAGGGCACCGGACGCGACCCTGAGGCCGCCGACGACCGCCACCAGCACGTAGTTGAGGTTCGAGACGAACATCATCAGCGGCTGCATCACACCGCTGTTGAACTGGGCCTTGAACCCCGCCTCGTACAGCGCCTCGTTCTGCTCGGCGAACTGCTGCGCCGACTCGTCCTGGCGCCCGAACACCTTCACCAGGGTGTGCCCGGTGTACATCTCCTCGATGTGGGCGTTGAGCTTGCCGGTGGTGCGCCACTGCTGCACGAAGTGCGGCTGCGAGCGCTTGCCGACCCGGGTGGCCACCACGAACGACAGCGGCACGGTGGCGAGGGCGACCAGGGCGAGGATCCAGGACACCCAGAACATCATCGCGAGCACGCCGACGATGGTCAGCAGCGAGTTGATCAGCTGCCCCATCGACTGCTGGAGGGTCTGCCCGATGTTGTCGATGTCGTTGGTGGCGCGGGAGAGCACCTCGCCGCGCTGCCGCTTGTCGAAGTACGACAGCGGCAGCCGCGACAGCTTGCCCTGCACGTCCTCCCGCAGCCGGTACATCGTCCGGTTCACGGCCCGGTTGGTCAGCCTGGTCGCGACGGCCATCAGCAGGCCGGCGGCCAGGAAGGTGCCGAGCGCGACCAGCAGGACGTTCCCCACGGCATGGAAGTCGATGCCCTGGCCGGGGGTGAAGTCGGTGCCCTTGAGCATGTCCGCGACCTGGCCCTGGCCGCGCTCGTGCATCGACCGGAGCACCTGCTCCTTGGTGGCCCCGGCCGGCATCCGGCGGCCGATGATGCCGGCGAAGACCAGGTCGGTGGCCCTGCCCAGGATCTTCGGGCCGACCACGCTCAGGCCGACGCTGACGACCGTGCACAGCAGCAGGCCGTAGAGGGTGGTCCGTTCGGGCCTGAACTGGGCGACGAGCCGTCTGCCCGACCCCTTGAAGTCCATCGAGCGCTGGTCGGGGCCGCCCCCGGCCATCATGCGTCCCATGGGCCCGGCCATCAGGCGGCCTCCGCTTCCGTCAGCTGGGAGAGCACGATCTCCCGGTAGGTCTCGTTGGACGCCATCAGCTCGTGGTGCCGTCCGGAGCCGACGACCCGGCCCTCGTCCAGCACGATGATCCGGTCGGCGTCCCGGATGGTCGCCACCCGCTGGGCGACGATGACGACGGTCGCCTCGGCGGTCTCCGCGGTGAGGGCGCCGCGCAGCGCGGCGTCCGTGGCGTAGTCGAGCGCGGAGAAGGAGTCGTCGAAGAGGTAGATCTCCGGGCGCTGCACCAGCGTGCGGGCGATGGCCAGGCGCTGGCGCTGACCACCCGAGACGTTCGTGCCGCCCTGCGCGATGGGCGCGTCCAGGCCGCCCTCCAGCCGGCTCACGAAGCCCTTGGCCTGCGCCACCTCCAGCGCGTGCCACAGCTCCTCGTCGGTGGCGTCCGGATTTCCGTAGCGCAGGTTGGTGGCGACGGTGCCCGCGAACAGGTACGGCTTCTGCGGCACGAGCCCGACCGTGCGCGCCAGCAGCCTCGGCTCGACGTCCCGCACGTCCACGCCGTCGACCAGCACCACGCCCTCGGTGGCGTCGAACAGCCGGGGGACGAGCCCGAGCAGCGTCGACTTCCCGCTGCCGGTGGATCCGATCACGGCCGTCGTCTCGCCCGGCCGGGCCGTCAGGTCGATGCCCTTCAGCACCGGCTCCTCGGCACCCGGATAGCGGAAGCCCGCGTCCCGGATCTCCAGCAGGCCGTGCCGGCGCAGCTCGGTGACCGGTGCCACCGGCGGCACCACGCTCGAGTCGGTCGTCAGGACCTCCTGGATGCGCTCGGCGCACACCTCGGCGCGCGGCACCATCATGAACATGAAGGTGGCCATCATCACGGACATGACGATCTGCATCAGGTAGGCGAGGAACGCCGTGAGGTCGCCGATCGCCATCTGCCCGCTGTCGATGCGGTGTGCGCCGAACCACACCACCGCGATCGACGAGACGTTCACCACCGTCATGACCATCGGGAACATCAGCGCCAGCATCCGGCCGGTGGCCAGCTGCATGTCGGTCAGCTCGCCGTTGGCCCGTCCGAACCGGCCCTGCTCGTACTCGTCGCGGACGAAGGCGCGGATCACGCGGTTGCCGGTGATCTGCTCGCGCAGCACCCGGTTCACCGTGTCGAGCCGGACCTGCATCGCCCTGAACAGCGGCCGCAGCCGGCGCACGATCAGCGTGACGCAGATGCCGAGCACCGGGACCACCGCGACGAGCACCGCGGACAGCGGCACGTCCAGTCCGAGGGCGAGGACGATGCCGCCGACGCACATGATGGGCGCCGACACCATCAGCGTGAACGTCATCAGGGCCAGCATCTGGACCTGCTGTACGTCGTTCGTCGTACGGGTGATGAGTGAGGGCGCCCCGAAGTGGCCCACCTCGCGGGCGGAGAAGGACTGCACCCGGTCGAAGACCGCGCCGCGCACGTCCCGGCCGAGCGCCGAGGCGGTCCGGGCGCCGTAGTACACGGCACCGATGTTGCACACCACCTGTACCAGCGAGATGCCGATCATGAGGGCGCCGAAGGACAGGATGTATCCCGTGTCCCCCTTCACGACGCCCTTGTCGATGATGTCCGCGTTCAGGGTGGGCAGGTAGAGGGTGGCGCAGGTCTGCAGGAACTGCAGCAGCACCAGGTGGGCGATGGGTTTCCTGTAGGGCCTGAGATAGGTCCGCAGAAGTCGTATGAGCACGCTGTGTCTCTCGGAGTCGGCGGTGGGGGCGGGGTGTGCCCCTGGCCCCTATCGTCGGGCACTCCACCCGTGTTACCTCAACCGATTAACCCGAGGGCCGAACCGCGTACCGCCTTACGGGTCCGGCGGACCTCCGGCCGGCGCCGTCCCCCGGACCGCGGCCCGGAACCGGCTCGCGGCCTACAGCTGGAACGCGCCGGGGTGGGTCTGCTCCCGCACCGCCGTGAACTGCTGCCGTACCGCCTGGCCGACGGCCAGCTCGTCGCCCGGCTCCAGCACCTGTGCCGCCGCGCCCTGCCAGGCCGGCGGGGTGCGCGGATCGAGGGTGCCCCGCGACACGCCGAGCGCCCATGCGGCCTGCCGGGCGGCACCGATCGCCGCGTAGTCCGCGGGCTGCGGCACCACGACCTGCACACCGAACAGCGCGGGCGCCGCCGCCTGCACGGCGGGCAGCTCGGCGGCCGGCCCCAGCAGGAAGATCCGCCGTACCTCCACGCCCCGCCCGCGCAGCACGTCCAGCGCGTCGCCGAGCCCGCACAGCATGCCCTCGAACGCGGCCCGCGCCAGATGCTCGGGCTTCATCGACTCGCGGCGCAGCCCCGCCAGCGTCCCCGCGGTGTGCGGCAGATTCGGCGTCCGCTCGCCCTCCAGATAGGGGAGCAGCACCAGCCCGTGCGAACCGGGCGTCGACTTCATCGCCAGGTCGGACAGGCTCTCCAGATCCGGCAGCCCGAGGAGTTCGGCGGTGCCGCGCAGGGCCCGTACGGCGTTCAGGGTGGTGACGACCGGCAGGTGCATGCCGGTGGCGTCGGCGAGCGAGGTGATCATCCCGGACTGGTCGGCGAGCGCCTCCCGGTGCACGGCCATCACGGATCCGGACGCCCCGAGGGAGACGACGGCGTCCCCGAGCCCCATCCCGAGCCCGAACGCGGCGGACATGGTCTCCCCGGTGCCGGCGGAGATCAGCAGGCCCTCCGGGGTGGTGCCGGCCGCGTCCGCCGGGCCGATCACCTCGGGCAGCATCGCCTGGTGGCCGAGGGCCAGCTCGACCAGTTCGGGCCGGTAGCCGCCGGTGGCCGCGGACCAGTACCCGGTGCCCGAGGCGCCACCGCGATCGGTGGTCCGCCGTACCGGCCGCCCGAGCAGCTGCCAGACCAGCCAGTCGTGCGCCTGCAGCAGGACGGCCGTGCGCAGCGCGTTCTCGGGTTCGTTCTTGGCGAGCCAGCGCAGCTTGGTGACCGGCTGTGCGGCCTGCGGGGCGCAGCCGACCGCCTGCGCCCAGGCCTCCCGGCCGCCCAGGGCGTCGACCAGGTCGGCCGCCGCCACCTGGGCGCGCTTGTCGCCGCCGACCATCGCCGGGCGCACGGTGTTGCCCTGGGCGTCCAGCGGGACCAGGGCGTTCTGCTGGGCGGAGACGCCGATCGCCTGCACGCCCTCCAGCAGTCCGCCCCCGGCCGCCTCGCCCAGGGACAGCAGCCAGGCCTGCGGGTCGACGTCACTGGGCCGGCCGCCGCCGTCCGGCGCCTCGACCGGATGCGGGGCATACCCCTGCCTGAGCACGGCGCCCGTGTCCGTGTCGCAGACGACGATGCGAGTGAAATCGGGCGAGCTGTCCAACCCGGCGACTATCCCCATACCGAGGATTTTGCCGTACCCGCGCGGCTGCTTCGGCCGAGGGCGCCCCGCGGCGGTCACCGCTAGGTGTTGCTCGTGCCCCAGTCGTCCTCCGGCGTGCCGTTGATGTTGCGCTCGCGAAGCGAGCGGACCCGCTGGGCGACCGAGGCCGGGACGCGGTCGCCGACCTTGTCGCTGACCGTGTGGAAGGCCTTGCCGGCGTAGACGCGGCCCTGCTGGGCGGCGCTCTCCGCGGTGTTGCGGACGGCCGGGTTCTGCGCGATCCGCTGAGCGGACTTCTTCAGCTGCTCGTAGCGCTCGCGTCCGGCCCTCGTGCCGAGTACGTAACCGAGGGCCAGTCCGGCGACGAACGTGAGCCGGTAGCGCATGGCTGCCACCCTTCTCTTGCGTAGGTCTCTGGTGCGGCGTCGGCGCCGGGGGGATACCGATTGGCGGAGCACCCCCCTGCTTGCGCTAATGTATGTGTCGCAGCGAGCGCCCGCCCCCTGGCGAATACCCGGGTAGGTGCGTTCGATGCAATCGAGGCGATCCTCCGTAGCTCAATTGGCAGAGCAGCCGGCTGTTAACCGGCAGGTTACTGGTTCGAGTCCAGTCGGGGGAGCTTCGGTCCTCCGTAGCTCAATTGGCAGAGCAGCCGGCTGTTAACCGGCAGGTTACTGGTTCGAGTCCAGTCGGGGGAGCACGCTGAACGAGGACCCCTCCGGGGTCCTTTTTCATGTCCGCGGGAACCGTCGCGCCTGCGGCGATGTCCTCAAGGTCATGAGCAGCGCGGAAGCCGACCATCCGAAGCAGGAGATCGTATGAGCGGCTATGCTGCGGCAGACGGCGCGCACACATGTACGCGACACGCCGCTATGGGGCGGTAGCTCAGCCGGTTAGAGCAGCGGACTCATAATCCGTCGGCCGTGGGTTCGAGTCCCACCCGCCCCACCACCGCTCGTCGGTGCAGGAACGTTTTCACCTGCACCGGCATTGCCGAAGGGCCGGGCAGGCGCGGTGCCTCGCCCTTATCGGGCCCTCGCCGCCGAACCGCTCCGGCCGGCTCCGCCGGTCCCGCCGGTCGATCTCCTCCCCTTCATCCGGTCCGCCGGGCGCGTGTGTGTCCCGGAGGCGTGACGACTCCTCACCCGGGCCCGCCGGTGCCGCTCCCCGGGTATCCAACCCGTCGCACAGGGTGGCGACGTGTCAGGCGTGGGCCATACCCTGGACACAGGGCGGCGGAGCCCGGTCTGCCCTGCCCCGACGGGAGGTTGGGAGGCCCGGGCCGAGACGGGGGAGCGCTTGTACGGCGAAGGAAATGGCGGTCATGCGCCAGGGCTCGAGCGTGAGCTTGTTGATCAGATGTGCGCGGTGACCGGACTCGATGCACCGGAGGGGCGCGATCTCTTGATCAGTATGCTGGCGAGCCGGTTACCCGAGCTGGGCAACATCCGGCGGCACGGCCGGACCCGGCTGGAGATGCTGGAGATCGTCCGCGCCTGCCTGCAGGAGCCCCGCGGGCTGCCCGAGCTGGTCGCCACCCTGCACGACTACGCACCCAATTCCACCCCCGTGCTCAGGATCCGGGAACTCGTCGTCACCTCCCCGGTGCTGGCGGTCCTGTCCGAGGCCGAGTTACGGGAGGTGCACGCGCTGCTGGCCCGCGTCCGCCACCTCGACGTACGCGGGCTGCTGTACGCGGCGGCCGGTGACCTGGCGCTCCCGGACCGGCGGCTGTCCACTCTCCGCGAGGCCTTCGACTTCCTCGCCGGCGTCAACGCCCGCGCCGACGGCCTGCTCCCCGTGACGGCACTGGTCGAGCACGTGCTCGCCGCGCTCGAGGACTCCGACGCCCACCGGCCCGTCGCCGACGGCCTGCGCGAATGGAACGACGCCCAGGCCGCCAAGCTCGGCCTCGGCGCCCAGCTCAAGGCGCTGCGCGCGGAGATCGCACAGGCCCCGACGGCACAACCAGCTCCCGCCTGTCTCGTTATCCAGCTGAGCAGACACGGGATGAGCCCGGACCGCTATCTGCTGTCCCACTGGCGTCAGATACGTCCGGGCCCCTGGCGGCCGGAGCGCGGAGAGGACCAGATCGTGGCCCTGAGTGACGTGGAGGCCACCGTGGAGCGGCTGGTCGTCCGCGCCGAGAAGGAGTGGGCCGGGCGCCCCGGCCGGCCGGTGCTGGAATTCGTGCTGCCGTTCCATCTGCTGAACCACCCGATGGAATGGCTGCCGATGGCCTCGCAGTCCTCGTCCGCGACCGCGCTGTGCCTGAGCTATCCGGTGGTGCTGCGCAGCCTGGAGCGCATGCGGGCCCGGGAGTTCCACCGGCGGTGGCACAACCGCTGGCAGCAGATGACGGCGGACGCCGGCATCGTCTGCCACTGGGACACCACGGGCCGGCGCGGTCACGACCCCGTCCAGTGGACCAGCAGGCTGACCGCCGACGAACGACTGGTCTCCGTCGCGCTCAACGCGCCCCCGCTGCCGGGACCCGGTGGCAGCCAGGCCTCGCTGGAGGCCGCGCTGCGCGCCGGGGTGCCGCTGGCGGTCTGGGACCGCCGGCCGGCGCCGCCGGGTGAGTTCCGGCGGCGGGTCAAAAAGCTCATCAAAGGAAAAGCGATCGAACTGCCGCAGCGCGTCCAGCAGTTGCGGAACGAAGCGGCCACCGCCGCAGCGTCGCAACGGGACGCGCACGCGGGCCGCCATCTCGCGGTTCTCTTCGACGACCCGAACCGCATCGTCGACTGGTCCTCCCCGGAGACGGATCCCGGGAGCGCGCGTGGCGGACACAACGCCGAGGGGGATTCATGAGCGGTGTCCATCACCCGGTCCACAGCAACGGGAACGGAGGGACCGTCAGCAGTCGCAGCTGGTGGCTCTACCGCGGCACCGGCCAGCCGCTGACCGACATCCGCCTGGCCGACGTACTGCCCCCGCCGCCCGCCTGGCGGAACTTCGACGGCGGCCCGGTGCTGCCGCCCGTGCCGGCCGAGAGCGCCGAGACCGACCGCCGGCTCGGTGCCGTGGGCCGCGCCACCCCCCGGCAGAACCCGCACGACATCGACATGATCAACACGGCCCTGCTGCTGCGCCGCCCGCTGCTCGTGACGGGCCGGCCCGGCATCGGCAAGTCGACCCTGGCCTATCTCGTCGCGCGCGAGCTGGGCCTCGGCCGCGTACTGCACTGGGGCATCACCTCCCGGAGCACCCTGCGCTCCGGTCTGTACGAGTACGACGCCATCGGCCGGGCCCAGGCCTCGCTCGCCCGTGGCCCGGCCGGCGCCCCGGCACCCTCCGGAGCACCGGGCACACCGCAGGGCGCGGCCGGACCGGCCGGCAGCGGCGGGGAGAGCGGGGAGCCGCGCATCGGGGACTTCGTGCGGCTCGGCCCGCTCGGCACCGCCCTCCTGCCCTACGAGCTGCCCCGCGTCCTGCTCATCGACGAGCTGGACAAGAGCGACATCGACCTGCCCAGCGACCTCCTCCATGTACTGGAGAACGGCTCGTACGACATCCCGGAGCTGGTCCGCGCCCGCCGCCGGGAGGGGAACGCGCAGGTGTTCACGGACGACCCGGACGGCACGGTCACGGTGACCGACGGCCGGGTGCGCTGCCGGGCCTTCCCCTTCGTCGTCATCACCAGCAACGGGGAGCGGCAGTTCCCGCCGGCCTTCCTGCGCCGCTGCGTCAGGCTGAATGTCTCACCGCCGCGCGAGGACCAGCTCGCCGCCATGATCGCCTCCCACTTCCGGGACCAGGACGGCCGGCACGACGCCCTGATCCGCGCGTTCGTGGAGCGCAGCCGGGAGAACGGCGGACTGGCCACGGACCAGTTGCTCAACGCCGTCTATCTGCGCACGGCCGGCGTCCGTGAGGAGGACGAGTCCTGGGGCGAGCTGCTGGAGGCTCTCTGGCGCGAACTGTCGGGAGCGCCCTGATGGGTGACGAGCCGGGCCGGTACCCGGAGCCCTTCGAGCTGGCGGAGGCGCTGTGGCTGCACGCCTACCAGACGCTGGCGGCGCGGCTGCCCCCGTCCGCCGGCCCGCCCCGGCCCCGGCCGTCCACGCCGCCGGGGCTCTCCGGGCTGCCCGACGTGCCCGACCTGCCGGGGCAGTCCGGGCAGTCCGGGCGGCCGCCTGCGGACGGGACCGGTCCCGGCGGGTCTCCCGGTGCCGCGGACCGCGCGCGGACGGGCCCCGCGGGGGACGGCGATCGCGCGGCGGACGGCGGGCCGGACCGCGGCAGGGGCGGGGCGGCCGGTGCCGCGTGGCCGGAGCTGCCGCCGCCGGACGGGTCGGCCGTCGTGCCGTCGCTGCCGCGGTCCGTGGGCCCGGCGGTGTCCGTGCCGGGGGCCGGACCGGGCCTCAGGGTCGCCTACCTCCGGGCCGAGGAGGCGGCGCCCGGACCCGATCTGCCGGACGCGCCGGAGATCAGCCGTCGGCTGCGGCCGCTGAAGCAGGTGGTGCCCTCGGCGTTCGACGTCGAGCTGGACGAGGAGGCCACCGCCGAGCACGCCGCCGAGGACGGCCTGTGGCTGCCGTACGTGCGGTCGGCGGACGAACGCCGCTTCGACCTGGTGCTGGTCGTGGACGACCACGCGACCATGATGATCTGGCGGCAGACGATCACGGAGTTCACCGCGCTGGCGGAGCGGCTGGGCGCCTTCCGCGATGTACGGGTGCGCCGGCTGGGGGTGCGCGAGGGCCCCGAGGGGCCGGAGGCGGTGCTGCTCGGCCCGGACGCCGGCGACGGCCGCGCCGGCGTCCCCGGCGAGCTGGTGGACCGGACCGGGCGCCGGATCGTCCTCGTGCTCACCGACGGCCTGGGGCCGCTGTGGCGGACCGAGGCCGGCCGGCAGGCTCTGGAGCTGTGGTCGGCGGCCGGACCGGTGGCCGTGGTGCACCTGCTGTCCCAGCGGGACTGGCACCGCACCGGCCTGGTCCCCCGGCAGGTGCGCCTGCGCAGCCCGCGCGCGGGGGCCCGCAACACCGAGCTGTCCGTGGACTTCCCCATGGAATGGCGCGACCCGTTCGACCCGCCGCCCGACAAGTGGACGGTGGCCGTCCCGGTGCTGGAGCTGGACGCCGACTGGCTGGGCCGGTGGGCCGCTCTCGTGGCCGGGGACGAGCCCGGCTGGGTCGACGCCAACGTGCTGCTGCTGGGCGTTCCGGAGCGGCCCGGACCGGAGGTCCGCGAGCCCCCGTCCGACCCTCCGGCGCCCTCGGTGCGCGAGCGCATCCGGCGCTTCCGCAGCCACGCGACGCCCACCGCCTTCCGGCTGGCCACCCATCTGGCCGCCGCGATCCTCGAACCCCGCCTGGTGCGGGACGTACAGCGCAAGCTGGTGCCGGAGGCCCAACCGGTGCATCTGGCCGAGCTGTTCCTGAGCGGCCTCGTCGAACAGACCCCGCCCGGCGAACCGCAGGCAGAGGACTCCCGCCTCCCCCTGGACTTCGTCGACGGCGCGCGCGAGGAGTTGCTGTCCGCCGCGATGCGCGCGGACACCGCGCGCGTGGTGAGTTCGGTGTCCGATTTCTACGGTGACCGTTTCGAGGCGGCCCGCCGGCTGCACGGCGCGCTGCTCGCCCCGGAAGAGGTGCCCGATCCTCAGGTGACGGCGGAGAGCCTGCCGTTCGTGCGGGTGGAGCTGGCTGTACTGCGTGCCCTCTCGGGGCCCTACCTGCTCCGCGCCCGACGGATCAGCGCAGCCCTGGAAGGGGCTCTGCCTGGAGCGTCGATCACGCAGAACACGGAGCACATGGTCCACGATGTCAGTAATGAACACATAAATCCCGACACGGACGGCCTGATCATGACCGACACCACCGCCAGTCAGCACCAGCGCGAAGACGGGGGTACCGCCGACATCACCCCGCCCCGGGGGATTCCGGTACCGAGTCCCGACGGGCAGCCGGGCGCCGGGCCGTCGCGCGGTACGCAGATCCCGGGGCCGGGCGCACAGCAGCCGTCCCAGCTCCCGGCGCGCGGTTCCGTGCCCGCGATCTGGGGCAACGTCCCACCGAACAACCCCAATTTCGTCGGCCGGGAGGACCTGCTCGCCCAGGTGCGGGAACAGCTGGTGACCGGCGACACCTCCGCCGTGCTGCCGCACGCCCTGCACGGCATGGGCGGTGTCGGGAAGTCGCAGATCGCCATCGAATACGTGTACCGGTACGCGTCCGACTACGACGTCGTGTGGTGGGTCCCGTCCGAGCAGCCGACGATGATCCTGACCGCGCTCACCGAACTCGCCCACCGACTGGGCCTGAACGTCAGCAGCGAGGCCAACCGGGCGGTCCCCGCGGTCCGCGAGGCCCTGCGCCGCGGGCATCCGTACAGCCGGTGGCTCCTGGTGTTCGACAACGCCGAGAACGTCGAGGCCGTACGCCCGTACTTCCCGACCGGCGGCACCGGCAAGATCCTCATCACCTCCCGGAACCAGGAGTGGGACCGGGTGGCCAGGACACTGTCCGTCGACGTGTTCACCCGCGAGGAGAGCAAGGCGCTGCTCCGCCGCCGCGCCCGCGACCTGAGCGACGGAGACGCCGACCGGCTCGCCGAGGCACTGGGCGACCTGCCGCTCGCCATCGAGCAGGCGGCGGCCTGGCAGGCGGTCACGGGGATGTCCGTACCCGAGTACCTGCGGCTGATCAACGAGAAGATCGCCGAACTGATGCTCGAACTCGTCCCCTCGCCGGACTATCCGATGTCGGTGGCCGCGGCCTGGGACGTCTCGCTGCGCCAGCTCGAGCAGCGCAACCCCGCCGCGCTCCAACTCCTCCAGGTCAGCTCGTTCTTCGCGCCCGAGCCGATCTCCCGGAGCCTGTTCAACAACTCGCGCAGCACCACCATCGCCCCCGAGCTGGACGAGGCGCTGCGCCACCCGATCAAGCTCGGCCGGGCCATCCGGGAGATCAACGTCTACGCGCTGGCCCGGATCGAGCACCGGCACGACACCATCCAGCTGCACCGCCTGGTCCAGGCGGTGCTGGTCAACCGCATGTCCCCGCAGCAGCAGGCGGACATGCGGCACGGCGCGCACCTGCTCCTGGCGGACGCCAACCCCAACGGCCCGGGATCGCGTGAACTGTGGCCGCGCTACCAGGCGTTGCTGCCGCACGTCGTGGTGTCGCGCGCCGTGGAGTGCGACTCCCCCTGGGTGCGCGGCCTGGTGCGGGGCATGGTGGAGTTCCTCTACATCTGGGGCGACCACGACGGCGCGGCGTCGATGGCACGCGAGGCGGTGGAGATCTGGACCGAGAAGTTCGGCGCCGAGGACCAGCAGACGCTGGAGATGGCGAAGTGGCTGGCCTTCGTCCTGCGCGTGCTCGGTGAGTACCGGGAGGCCACCGAGATGATGCAGCGCACCGCGGACATCTACATCCGGGTCGCGGGCGAGGACGACGAGGGCACCCTGGACGCCCTCATCCAGCTCTGCAGCGGACTGCGGCTGAGGGCGGAGATCGCGCGGGCGCTGGAGATCAACCGGTCGGTGTACGAACGCTCCCTGCGGGCCTTCGGCGAGGACGACCCGGCCACGCTCCGCGCCGCCCACAGCCTGGGCGTCGGCCTGCGGCTGATGGGCCTGTACCAGGAGGCGCGCGAACACGACACGGAGACGGCCGGGCTGCGCGCGCTCACGCTCGGCGAGAACCACCTCGACACCCTGAGCACGCTCAGCGGCCTGTCCATCGACATGCGCGAGACCGGCGACTACGTGCAAGCCGTCGCGCACCAGGAGGACGTCTACGCCCGCTATGTCGACAACTACGGCGAGGACAACCCCGCCAGCATCAGCTGCGCCCGGGTGCTGGCGGTGTGCCGGCGGCGCGCGGGGGACCACGACGGCGCCCTGCGGCTCGCGGAGTCGGCCCTGTCGAAGTTCGAGACCCGTTACGGCGCCGAGCACCCGGACGCCGTCGCCTGCGCGGCCAACCTGGTCAACGACCTGCGGCAGGACGGCCAGCTGAGGCGTTCCAGGGAACTCGGCGAGGCGACCATCGACCGCTATACGGCCCAGCTCGGCGGCAGCCACCCGTACACCTTGTCGGCCCGGACGAACGTGGCCATCACCCTGCGCCACCTGGGGGACCTCGCCGCCGCCGGGGAACACCTCGAGGTGGCGCTGCCGGGCCTGCGCGAGTCGCTGGGCGACGAGCACGTCCTCACCCTGACCACGGTCATCGGCATGGCGAACCAGCGCAGTGCGGAGGGGCGTCATGAGCAGGCCCTGGAACTGGACGAGGAGGCCCTGCGGGTCCTGACCCGCATCCACGGCGAGGACCACCCGACCACGCTGGCCTGTGCCAACAACCTGGTCCTCGACCTGCGCGCGCTGGGCCGCGAGGACGAGGCCACGACGCTGCACGCCGAGACCGTGCGGCGCTTCCGCCGTACCCTCGGCGAGAGCCACCCGGCGACCGTCGCCGCCGCCAGCAGCCAGCGGGCCGACGTCGACATCGCCCCGGTGCCCTTCTAGGTCCCCGGCCGGCCGAGTCCGCGCCGGCCGGCGCTTTCACCGGCCGGTCGTTCGCCGATGGGGAGCGGGCGAGCCGGAGGGAAGTCCCGGAAGCCCGGCCGGCAGTGGGCGAGCCGGCCGGGTGGGGTGCGTCCGGCCGGCGCGGGGCGGTGGCGACAGGCCCTACGGCTGCGGTGCCGGTTCGGCGTCGGCGCTGGGTGACTGGTCCGGGCCGGGTCCGGGCCGGCTGCCCGGGGTCCGCTCGCCGTCGCTCCCGGCCCCGGGGCGTCGGGCCGGGCGGCGCAGCGGCCCGAGCAGCGGCCCGGTCGCCGCCGTGGTGACGAGCGCCATCACGACCAGCAGCGCGTACAGCCGAGGGCCGATCATCCCGGCCTGCAAGCCGACGTTCAGGACGACGAGTTCGGTCAGCCCCCGGGTGTTGAGCAGCACGCCGATGGTCAGGGCGTCGCGCCAGGACATGCGCGCGACGCGGGCCGCCAGCGAGCCGGCGGTCACCTTGCCCACTACCGCGGCGGCGCATATCACCAGCAGGAGCAGCAGGTCGGACGCGGCGAGCCCGTCGAGCCTGACCGCCATCCCGGAGATCGCGAAGAACACCGGCAGCAGCAGGCCACCGGTCTCCTGCAGCGGGCGCAGCAACTGGTTGTCGGGGACGCCGTCGGGCTGGCGGGGCATGATGATCCCGGCCAGCAGCGCACCGAAGATCACGTGCAGCCCCAGCGCGTTGGTGACGCAGGCCGATGCCAGCGCCACGGCGACGGCGACGGGGGCGTGATTGGTCATCAGCGCACCGGGCCTGCGCATCCACCGCACGAGCAGGGGCCGTACGACGCACAGCATCGCCAGCACGTACAGGGCCAGCAGAGCCAGTCGGAGAGTCCAGGTCCGTGCCGAGCCGTGCGCGCCGCCCACCAGGACCACGGCCAGCACCGGCCAGCTCAGGGCGTCGATGACACCGGCGGAGGCCATGGCGATCGTGCCCGGCCTGCTCCCGGCCAGCCCCTGGTCCCTGATGATGCCGGCCAGCACGGGAACCGCCGTGATGGACAGGGCGACCGCGATATACAGGGTGAACGCCGTGTCGACCGGATGTCCGCCGTTGGCGGAGGCGAATCCTCCGGGAAAGAGCAGGACGACTCCGGCGCCCAGCAGCATGGGAAAGGCGAACCCGCCCAGGGAGACGGCGGTCACCGTGCCTTTGCCGCGCAGCAGACGCAAGTCCAGTTCATAGCCGACGGCGAAGAGGAAGAACACCAGCGCCACTTGTGCCAGGGCGGTCAGAATGGGCTGGATCTGCTCCGGGAAGAGGTTTTCGTAGAGCCGCCCCGGTGCGAGGCCCAGCAGGCTGGGACCGAGCGCGACGCCCGCGCATAACTCCCCGATGACCGCCGGCTGGCCGAGCCTGCGTGCCACCGCGCCCAGGGCGTAGGAGGCCGTGATCACCACCGCGAGAGCGGCGGCGACGTGGGTGACCATGGAGTCGGCGCTCACCGGCAGCCCCCTTCCGGCACATGCCGCACACTGTGGCACAGTCCATACGGAGTGTAGCCGGGCACTCGGTGAACGGCCTATTGTTGAGTGCACTTGGTATATGCCGTCATGGGTGGGGAGCAGCGGTGGCGACGGTGTTATTCCTCCACGGCACGCGAGTGCGCGAGCCGGGATCGAGTGGAACTCCAAAACGCGTCCGACAGGGCGTGAGTTCGGTACGGCCGGAAACGCGCATATCTTCGTTTTATCGGTATGCGGGCGTGAGGCCGACGCTCCGTCCGGACGGCAACTCCGGCCACCCGGAGCCGCACCGCGTCCCCGCGCGGGAGCTGCCGTGACCGCCGCCCGCCCGGAGCGCACGTACGCCGTCGTCGTCGGCGTGGAACGCTACGCCGCCGGACCGTCCTGGGACCTGCCGGGGCCGGCCGCCGACGCCCGCCGGTTCGCCGCCTGGCTGCGCGCCCGCTCGGTGCCCGCCGCCAACATCTTCCTGCGGCTCGCCCCGCTGCCCTCGGCAGGCGGACCGGACGCCGGCGTCACCGCGGGCACCGCAGGGCGGGAGGCGGTGCAGGAGGTGCTCACGCGCCGGCTGCCCGCCCTGGACGGGGATCTGCTGTGGGTGTTCTGGGGCGGCCACGGCGTCACCGACCCGCACGGTCACCGCAGGCTCTTCTACGCCGACGCCGCCGCGGACGACAAGCGGAACCTGGACCTGGACGCCTGGCTGAACGCCTTCAGCACCGATCTGCTGCCCGGTTTCCGGCGCCAGATCTGGCTGGTGGACTCCTGCCAGACCTTCGTCGAGGAGCTCGGTCCCACCCGGTCGCTGCCCGCCGAACTCCCGCCGGGCGGCGACCGGTTGCCGGGCCGGGAGCAGTTCGTCCTGCTGGCGTCCGGCCCGGGGCAGCGCGCGGCCAACGACCCCGGGCGGCAGACCGGGGCGTTCTCCCGGGCCGCGCTCGCCGCCCTCACCGCGGCGGACGGCCCGTGCTGGCCACCGGACATGAACGCGGTCGCGCAGACCGTGATCGAGGGGTTCGCCGAGGGGGAGCAGCGGCCGACCTCTCTGTGGTACCGGTCCTGGGCCAGCGACGTACGCCAGTTGACCTTCCCCGCCGCGCGGCGCCGGGAGGAGCCGGTACCGGACGCGGCGCTGACCGACTTGATCAACCTGCTGGCCGGCTGGCCCGGCATGACGGACAGGGACCAGCGCCAGCTCGTGCTCGGCATGCTGCCCGCCGACCTGTCCGGCGCCATCCCCCGGCTGGGGGCGCCGCGTCCGGACATCATCAGCATCGTCCGTACCTGCCGCCGCCATCCGGGAGGCCTGGCCGCTCTGGTCGACGCGGTCGCCATGGTCGAGCCGGGGGCGCTGGAGCAGCGTGAGCTGAAGGACTGGGCGGCCCGCTGGCTGCCGCCGGAACAGGGCGCCTGACCGGCTGATCACGCTCTTCCCGAACACTTCCGCCATGCGTCATCATGAAGTCATCGGGATGAAGGGCGTTCTCAGGGGGATGTCGCATGGATACGTCCGCGGAGTTCATGGGATCGGAGCTGGTCGATCTCAGCGACATCCCGCTGTCCGTCCTGCGCGCGCAGCAGCCGGACGTCTACGCGCGCTCA
Source organism: Streptomyces sp. NPDC096012 (assembly GCF_040426375.1). NCBI lineage: Bacteria > Bacillati > Actinomycetota > Actinomycetes > Kitasatosporales > Streptomycetaceae > Streptomyces > Streptomyces sp. NPDC096012. The sequence goes on along the minus strand of NZ_JBEOTD010000004.1, from coordinate 175,871 downwards.
CTCGACCGGTTGCTGCGGCAGGTGGAACGGCCGCGGATCAACTTCGCCGGCGACCCCACCCCCGGACGGGCCGACTGACGGTCCCCGGGGGAGGAGACCCGTGCAGACCGACGGACGTTCCGGACCCGCCCGGGCGGCGCACCACCTCGTTCCCTCGGCGCACTTCGAGGACCTGGCCGCGGGCCGCGGCGGCCCCGACCTGATCCGGTTCCTGCGGACCACCGAGTACAGCAGGCGCCTGCTGCTGCTCAGGGCGCTGCTCGACACCATCGCCGCGACCCCCGGCGCGCTCGGCCCGCTGCCACCCGTGGACAGTGCGTGGGACATCCTCACCCGGGCCCAGGAGCGGGCCCCGCGGGACTTCCGGGAACTGCTGCTCCATCCCCAGGTCGGCATCTGGCTGGCGCACAGCCTGCGGCGGCTGTCCGGCACGGCCTGGGGGGACGGGCCGCTGTGGACCGACCTCGGCCATCTGCACGCGGTGTGCTGCGTCGCGGCGCTGCGAGCCGGGCTGCCCCTGCGCACCACCGTGCCGTTGCGGGACGGCGCCGCGATGTTCCCCACGCTCGGCCTGGCCCGCTTACCGGGCCGGCCGCACTGGGGCACGGCGGAGGCGGTGGTGGAGCGGGGCGGGCTCCGGGTCGATCCGTACGGCGCGTGCGTGGGCCCGCCGGAGCCGCCCGGCGACCCCGACGGCGACGCCCCGGGATGGCAGGGGCTGCGCAGGCTGCGGGCCGAGGTGGCGGGGCGGCCGGTGGAGGTCCGGCTGGACGACATCGACCCCTACCGGGACCTCGGCGAACCACTGCCCCCGGAGCGCCTCGGCAAGGACGAGACCGCATGCTGGCAGGAGCGGTTCGGCCACGCGATGACGCTGCTCGCGCGCGCCGACCCGGACATGGCCGGCGCCGTCGCGGAGGGGCTGCGCACCATCACGGCGGTACGGCCGGCACGGGCCGGGGTGGTCGTCAGCGCGTCCTCCGGCGACGCCTTCGGCGGCATGCTGGCCTCGCTGCCACCCGATCCGGTCACCCTGGCGGTCACCCTGGTCCACGAGTTCCAGCACACCAAACTGGGCGCGCTGCTGCACCTGCTGACGCTGGAACAGGACGAGGGAGCCGAACGGCACTACGCCCCGTGGCGCGACGACCCCCGGCCGCTGAGCGGCCTGCTCCAGGGCGCGTACGCGTTCCTGGGCATCACCGACTTCTGGTGCCGCCACCTGGACGAGGTGCCGCGGGCCGAACGCCCGCTCGCCGAGTTCGAGTTCGCCTTACGCAGGCGGCAGACGCAGGACGCCCTGCGCGTTCTCGGCGCCGATCCCGGGCTGACCGCGCACGGGCGCCGGTTCCTGCGGGGGATGGCCGGGCGGCTGCCCTCCTGGTGGGCCGACGGGCGGATCCGGCCGGACCTCGCCGCCCACGCCGAATTCGCCGCCACCGACCACCGCACCGGCTGGCGGATCCGGCACCTGAGCCCCGCCCCGGACGACGTCCGCGCCCTGGCCAGGGCCTTCTCCGCGGGCGCCCCGGCCGACTGCCGGATCGGCGGGTCCGTGGTCGTCCCCGACCCCGCCGCCCCCTGGACCCATGCCCGAACCGACCTGATCCGGCGCGCACTCGCCGCCCCGCCCGACGGTGACCTGCCCCAGCCGGCCGCCGCCGACCGTGCCCCCGTCACCCGGACCCCGTCCGCCGCCGACCGTGCCCCCGTCACCCGGACCCCGTCCGCCGCCGACCGTGCCCCCGTCACCCGGACCCCGTCCGCCGCTGACTGTGCCCTCGTCGCCCGGGAGCCGTCCGCCGCCGACGCCTACGCCGGGCTGCTGGCCGACGACCCGGACGCCCCGGAGGCGTGGACCGGCCTCCTCCTCGCCCTCGCCGCCGCCGACCCCGCCGCCGGAGTGCTGCTCGAGCGCCCCGAGCTGCCCCGCGCGCTCCACCGCGAACTGCGCATCGCCGGTACGGCGGCCGACCCGCGGCAGGTGGCCCGCTGGCTCGCCGCCGGCCTGGCCGGATCCCGCCAACACCGGTTCCAATAGGGCCGGTTCGGGACATAGGAAGGAGAACGGGCCCACAGGGGACGGCCGCGACGCACTGTTATCGATCTTTCACAGGGTTCCGGGCCGAGAGCGTCGAACAGCGCGCCGGTTTGCCGATAAGCTCGGCCGAGACCGGAAACGGCCGCCGGGGGGCGTCACGGATGTGACGCAGGACGACAGGACCGCGTACCCGGAGGACACAGTGCCCGCCGCCCTCCCTGCCTTACCCGGCAGGTCCGTTCACCTCGGCCGTACCAGGGCCCCCGGGGCCACCGGCGGCGCGGCCGGCACAACCGTCGTCTCCGCCTCCCCCTTCACCGGCGCCGGGCCGGACCTCGCCCGGTCGGCCTCCAGGGACGCCCGTGCGAGCGCGGGCCCGCGGCCCTTCCGGCTCTTTGTCTGTCATGCCCGCATCCAGAGCGATGCCGTCGCGGCAGCCGGTGGCACCACCTCGACCGGTCCTGCCCCCCAGCGCCGACCGGTCCGCGAGCCGGACACCTTGGAGAGGACTCGATGACCGACCTGATACTGGCCGTCAGTGCCGCGGTCGCCCTGGCGGCCGCGGGGACCGCCTGGCACTTCCACCGCGCGTACCGGCGCGAGCGCGGCAGGGCCGACGACATGCAGGGCCGGGCGCAGCAGCTCACCCAGCAGCTGGGTGCCGCCGAATACGTGGTGGCACAACTCGTCGCCCACATACCGGCACTGGCCACCGCCGCGGAGTCCGGCGAGCACCGCGGTGGCCCCCTCACCCTGCCCCCGCAGCTGGCCCGTACGGCCCTCGCCGACCGGCTGCGCGACCTCACCGGGCAGGTGACCGCCAGCGTGACGCGGATCCGCGAGACCGCGCAGGCCGCCGCCGACCAGTACGCCGCCCAGCTGCGCGCCGAGGCCGACGAGGAGATCGCGAAGGCGCGGCGGGAGTCGCAGGAGGCCACCCGGGCGGCCGTGCGCAGCTTCGCGTCCAGCGTGGTGGCCCGGGCCTCCCGGCTGAGCCGGGAGATCAGCCAGGGCGTGCGCTCCCACCAGGACGACGAGGCGTACGCGACCCTCGTGCACATCGACCACATCGCCCAGCAGATGCTGCTCACCGCGCAGGGCTACGCGGTACTGGCCGGCGACAAGCTCTCCCGGCGCTGGCCGCGCACCTCCCTGACCGACGTGATCCGCGCGGCCATGGGCCGGATCGAGGGCTACCAGCGGGTCGAGCACCACGAGCTGGACACCGTCGCGGTGCAGAGCCGCGCGGTCGAAGCCGTCGTACACACCCTGGCGTTGCTGCTGGACAACGCCCTGCGCTACTCGCCGCCGGCCGCCCGCGTGCACGTCTCCGTGGAGGAGGGCCATCACGCCTGCTTCCTCGTCGTGGACGACGCCGGTCTGCGGATGGACGACGAACGGCTGCTGTGGGCCAGCGACATCATGTCCGGCAAGCAGCGCGACGAGATCACGCAACTCGGCGCCCACCCGCAGACGGGCCTGCGCGTCGCCTCGCTGCTCGCCGAGAACTACGGCTTCCGGGTCGAGCTGACCGCGCCCAACATCTACCAGGGAACCCGGGCCGTCCTCGTGCTGCCGAAGAACCTCCTGGTCTTCCCCGCTGCCGGCGGGCCCGCCGCGGCCCCCGAGCGTGCGGCCGGCCCCGGCCATGCCGCCGTACCCCTGCCCCCGGCGCTCCCCGCGGCACCGGCCGCACCCGGCTCCCAGGGCGACGCGGTGCCGTCGCCCGCCCGGACCACCGCCAGCGGACTGACCGTCCGGCAGCGCCCGGCCCGGGCCCGCAGCGTGCCGCCCGCGCCGTCCGAGGCACCGGTCGTACCGGGCCGGCCGAGCGTCGCCGCCGCCTGGGCGGCCGGTACCCGCCAGGGACGCCAGACCGAGGAAACCACCGGACCCACCGAAGGACACTGACCATGCGCGACACGCACAGCAACAGCCTGGGATGGCTGCTCGACCAGGAACTCGGCTCCGTCGAGGGCGTCGCGTACGCGGTGCTGATGAGCAGCGACGGCCTGCTGCAGGCCCGCACGCAGACGATCGGCCAGGAGGACGCCGAGAAACTCGCCGCCGTGACCGCGTCCCTGCGCGCCGCCGGCAAGGCGTGGGACGAGCACGTCGGCGGCAAGGGCATGTGCCAGCTGCTCATCGAGTCGCAGGGCCGCATCGGGCTGACGACGGCGGCCGCGAAGAACTCCATGCTCTCCGTCGTCACCACCGGCCCCGAGAGCGACGTCGGCCTGATCACCCACCACATGGTGCGGCTGGCGACCAGGCTCGGCCACGAGCTGGAAGTCGCCGAGCGCCGCCCCGCCGCGGACGGCGGCACCGCGACGTGAGCGGTCCGCGGCACGACCCGGACCTGATCAGGCCCTACGTCCGCACCGGCGGACGGAACCGCCCCAGCCGGGATGTACGCCTGGAGACGGTGCTCATCGCCGCCTCCGGGCCCGTGGAAACGCTCGGCCCGGACGCCCGCCGGGTGATGCGCCTGTTCGCCGGCGGGCGCGGCGGCCTGGCCGTGGCGGACATCGCCGCCGCGCTGGAACTGCCGCCCTCCACTGTCCGGATCATCGTCTCCGCGCTGATGGACAGCGGCCATCTGACCAGCCCGGCCCCCGTCCAGGAGGGCCGGCCAGGACTCGACCTGCTACAGGAGGTGCTGCGTGGACTCCGCGAACTGGTCTGACCGGCCCGCTCCCCACTACCTGGCCCCCGCCGTCAACCGGTCGGCGAAGATCGTCGTCGCCGGGGCCTTCGGGGTCGGCAAGACCACCTTCGTCGGCAGCGTCTCCGAGGTGACGCCGCTGCGGATGGAGGAACCGATCACCGAGGCCAGCGTCGGCGTGGACGATCTGCGCGGCACCCCGCACAAGACGACCACGACGGTCGCCATGGACTTCGGCCGCATCCATCTGCTCGGCGACCGCCTGGTGCTCTACCTGTTCGGCACCCCGGGCCAGACCCGGTTCCGCCCCCTGTGGGAAGGGCTGACCGAAGGCGCGCTGGGCGCCCTGGTCCTCGTCGACACCCGGGACCTCGACGGCTGCCACGAGGTGCTGAGCCTGCTCGAGGAGCAGCAGACGCCGTACGCCGTCGCCATCAACGTCTTCCCCGAAGCGCCCCGCTACCCCCTGCACGAGATCAGGCAGGCGCTCGCGCTGGACCCCGACACACCGCTGACCGAGTGCGACGCACGCGACCGACGGTCCTGCGTGCACGCGCTCATCACCCTGACCGAGTTCCTGACCACCCGTCACACCTCCGCCGCCTCACTCGTGGAGCCCCGTTCATGACCACCCCCGTCCCCGCCGGCAGCGCGAGCCCCCCGACGCGCTTCGCGCTGCACGACGCCGCGTTCGCCGACGACCCGCACGCGGCCTACGAGCGGATGCGCCGCGTCTTCGGCCCACTGGTCCCCGTGGACCTCGCCCCCGGCGTCCCCGCCACCCTGGTCATCGGCTTCCACCAGGCCCGGCGCATCCTCAACGACCCGCTGCACTTCCCCGCCGACCCGCGGATCTGGCAGCAGACCGTGCCCGAGACCTGCCCGGTCCGGCCGATGATGGAATGGCGCCCCAACGCGCTGCGCTCGTCCGGCGCCGAGCACACCCGCTACCGGGCGGCCAACACCGCGAGCCTGCAGGCGGTCGACCAGCACGAACTGCGCGCCCTGGTGGAGAAGGTCGCCTCCGCCGCCATCGGCGAGTTCAGCGCCCAGGGCCACGCCGACCTGCTCACCCAGTACTCCTGGCCCATCGCCTTCCGCGTCCTGAGCACCCTGCTGGGCTGCCCCGACGAGCTCGGCCGGCGCATCGCCGAGAGCATGGCCATGATCTTCGAGTCGGAGGCCGAGACCGCCGCCCGCGGCAACGAGTTGCTCGGCCTGGCGCTGGCCGAACTCGTCGCCCTGCGACGCAGGGAGCCCGGGGACGACGTCACCTCACGGCTGATCGCCCATGCCGCCGGCCTGGACGACGTCGAGATGTCCCACCAGCTCGTCACGCTGTACGGCGCGGGTATCGAGCCGTTGACCAACCTGATCAGCAACACCGTGCTCAGGATCCTCACCGACGACCAGTTCTCGGCCGGCCTGCACGCCGGGCAGCCCGTCCGGGACGCCCTCGACACCGTCCTGTACACCGACCCGCCGATGGCCAACTACTGCATCACCTACCCGCCGTACCCGATCGACATCGAGGGCGTGCTGCTCCCCGCCCACCAGCCCGTCGTCATCTCCATGGCCGCCTGCAACAACGACCCGGCCGTCACCGCCGGCCTGGGTGCCACCGCACTCACCGGCAACCGCGCCCACCTGTCCTGGAGCATCGGCCCGCACACCTGCCCGGCGCGGACCCACGCCTACCTCATCGCCGAGACAGCCATCACCTGCCTCCTCGACGCGCTTCCCGAGCTCGACCTGGCCTGCCCCGAGTCCGAACTGGCTTGGCGGCCGGGCCCGTTCCACCGCGCCCTGGAGATGCTGCCCGTCCGCTTCCCCGCTGTCGTCTGAAGGAGAACGGTCATGACACCGAACACCCCGCTCGTCCTCGACCCGACCGGCGCCACCGCCCAGGAGGAGCACCGCGCCCTGCGCGCCATGGGGCCGGCGGCCCCGGTGGACCTCCTCGGCGTCCGCGCCTGGGCCGTCACCGACCCCGCCCTGCTCAAACAACTGCTGACCAGCCCCGCCGTCTCCAAGGACGCCCGCGCCCACTGGCCCGAGTTCGAGCAGCGGGCCACGACCTGGCCGCTCGCCCTGTGGATCGCGGTGAAGAACATGTTCACCGCCTACGGCGCCGACCACCGCAGGCTGCGGCGGATGGTCGCCCCCGCCTTCAGCGCCCGGCGCATCGACGAACTGCGCCCGGCCGTCGAGGACATGGTCACCGAGCTGATCGACGGCCTCGCCGCGACCCCCGCCGGGCAGACCGTGGACCTGCGCGAGCACCTGGCCTACCCGCTGCCCATCGCCGTGATCGGCCACCTCATGGGTGTTCCGCGGGACCAGCGGGCCGGCTTCCGGCAGCTCGTCGACGGGGTCTTCGACACCACGCTCTCCCCGGAGCAGTCCCAGGCCAACGCCGTGCGCCTCTACGGCGTCCTGGACGAGCTGATCGCCACGAAGACCGCCGACCCCGGCGACGACATGACCTCCCTGCTCATCGCGGCCCGGGACGAGGAGTCGGACGGCAGCGGCTTCACCGCCGAGGAACTGCGCGACACGCTCCTGCTGATGATCAGCGCCGGTTACGAGACCACCGTCAACGTGATCGACCAGGCCGTCGTCGCCATGCTGACCCAGCCCGGCCAGCTCGAACTCGTCCGCGCCGGCAAGGCGGGCTGGTACGACGTCGTGGAGGAGACCCTGCGGCACGAGCCCGCCGTCAAGCATCTTCCGCTGCGCTACGCCGTCACCGACATCGAGCTGCCCGACGGCCGGACCATCGCCCGGGGCGATGCCGTCCTCGCCTCGTACGCCGCAGCCAACCGCCACCCCGACTGGCACGGTGACAGCGCCGACGCCTTCGACGTCACCCGTGCCGTCAAGGACCACCTGGCCTTCGGACACGGGGTGCACTTCTGCCTCGGCGCCCCGCTGGCCCGCCTGGAGGTCGCCGAGGCCCTGCGGCAGCTCTTCGACCGCTTCCCCGGGCTGTCCCTCGCGGTCCCGGCCGGTGAACTGCGGCCGGTGGCCTCCCTGATCAGCAACGGCCACCAGGAACTCCCCGTCGTCCTCACCCCCGCGTAGCGCCGGGAGCGGCAGGCCGGGCCCGGACGGATCCGGCCTGCCGCACCAGGGCACCGCCGCGGTCCTGATCCGCTCGCCAACGCCCTTGAGGCGTCCACTACTTGACCTGATCGCGCTTGAACGGGCCGTGGCGTGGGCACGCACCACCTACCGGCGTCCACCCGCCGGGGCCGTACCGGCACGAGGAGGGCGTCATGGACCGTCGGATCCGGGTGCGTGTGAGCCGGCGGCCTGCCGCCCCGCGAGGACAGGAGATCGACCGCCGGACGCCCTCGGGGCGCATCCTGCCGTACTGAAGGGTCGGGTTCAGGCGGCCAGGGGGTTCAGGACCAGCGGCTCGATCCGGCCCTCCAGCATGGCGCCCAGGCCCTGGGCCGCGCAGATGTCGGGCCGCTCGGCGATCTGCACCGGCATGCCGGTGGCCTGCCGCAGCATCTGGTCGAAGCCGGGCAGCAGCGCCGAGCCGCCGACCATCGTGAGCCCGCGGTCCGCGAGGTCCGCCACCAGGTCGGGCGGGCAGTCGCGCAGCACCCTGCCGATCCCGTCGAGGACCGACGTCAGCGGGGTCTGGATGGCATCCCGCACGGTCGCGGTGTCGATGCGCACGCTGCGGGCGAGACCCGTCGACACGTCCAGCCCGTGGATCTCCGTCGAGAGCGGTCCCTGCGGGGTGAGCCCGTTGCCGGACAGCGCCAGCTGCAGCGGCCGCACGGACTGGCTGGGCAGCATCAGCTCGTGCTCGTGCCGCAGCAGCTGCACGATCGCGTGGTCCACGGCCTCCCCGCCCACCGGGACCCGCGCGGCGGTGACGATCGACCCGAGCGAGAGCACCGCGACCTCCGTGGTCGTCGCCCCGCACATCATGATCATGGTGGCCTCGGCCCGCTCCACCGGCAGCCCGCAGCCCACGGCGGCCGCGATCAGCGTGTCCACCAGCTCGACCCGGCGCGCCCCCAGCCCGACCAGCGTCTCGATGGTCGCCCGCTGGGCCAGCGGGTCGGCGGCGTGCGGGATGCAGGCCGCCGCGCGCAGCCGGGGCTTGCGGCGCAGTGTGCGGCGCATCCTGTCGCCGAGCAACTGCCGCAGCATCCGCTGGGCCATCTCGATGTCGACCACCGTGCCACCGGAGACGGGCCGTACGACCCGGATGTAGTGCGGTGTCCGCCCCGTCATCTTCTCCGCGAAATCGCCCACCGCGATGAGCGCGCCGGTACGGGTGTTGACCGCCGCCACCGAGGGCTGGTCGACGACGAGACCGGCGCCCTTCACGTACATCCGGGTGCGCGCCGCACCCAGGTCGACGGCGAAATGGCAGCGGCGCAACTGCTCCAGACTGACGGTCACGGCGAACCTCCCTAGTGCCCGGCCTCGGACGCCCGGCCGGTCGGCGGGCCTATGTCTGCATCCTGCGCGGCGGCGGGAACGGGCGCCTTCCGGGGACGGCCGGGCGGGGTGCCGCTGAACGGGGGGTTTTCCCGCCCTTTACGGTGTGTCGGCAGGTCACAGGGCGCGAACCGCCTCCAGCAGCGGCTCGAGGGAGGACACGGTGATGTCGCTGCCTCCGTCGCGCAGGCGCCGGCGCCCGGCGGCGGTGGGGGCGTAGCCGACGAAGTGCAGGCCGAGCTGCTGGGCGGCGGTCAGTTCCGCGACCGAGGAGCTGATCAGGACGCCGGAGCGGACCGGCGCCCCGAGCGCGCTCGCGGCACGCAGCAGGCAGTCGGGGTTCGGCATCAGCAGGTCGAGGTCGTCGTGGCGGCCGTGGATGCCCGCGAGAGGCAGGCGGTAGGGCTCCAGGCAGCGGTGCGCGGCCCGGGAGGACACGTCCGTCACCACGCCGACCCGCCGGCCGGACCCGTGCAGGGCGCGGACGAGCGCGAGGGAGCGGTGCGTGGTGGGCGCGTCGGGGGCGGCGGCGATCTCGAGCTCGTCGAGGCGCGACCTCAGCCGGGGGCCGAGCCGGTCGTGGGCGTAGGCCCGCAGCAGGTCCAGCGGGTGCGCGAAGGCCTCCCGGCCGCCGGCACCGGGGACGGGCAGCGGCCGGACCGCCGGTGCGTCCTGCGCCGCGCGGTGCTCGGCCACGAGGGACAGCAGGTCGAGGACGGCCGCGCGCGCCGCCTGCGCCGGGAACAGCCGGGCGAGCGGACCCTCGAAGCCGATCAGCACGGTCTCGGCGCCGCCGAGGAGGGACGCCAGCCGGCGCCGCGAGGGGACAGACCGCTCCGGCGCCGTCGCGAGTTTCCCCTCCGGGGCCAGCTGCACGGTGTACGACACGCTGAGCCCGGGCACCGGCCAGTTGCGTACCGCAGTGTTCACCTGGCGCTGGGCCGCCGCCGCCCGGCGCAGCGGATGACGGCGGGTGATGCGGGTGGCCGCACCGCGCAGATGCTCCAGCAGCACGCCGAGGACGCCGGTGATCTCGGCGCGGACGAAGGCGACCGGGTCGTCGACGTGCCAGGACAGCTCCACCACGGCCGTGAACACGCCCGGGCCGGAACTCGGCAGCGACACCGTGTGCCGGGCCCGGTGGGGGGTGAGGTCGACCGAGTAGTACGTCTCGGGGCGAGGCGGACGCGAGCCGTACGGCCGGATCGGGTCGAGCACGGTCAGCGGGCCGTCGGGCGTGGTGTGGACGATCGCCGTGCGGCCGGGGGTGGGGATGCCGAGCTCGCGCAGGTCGTGGGTGATGAGGGGCCCTTGGACCAGGCCGCTGTCCCGCGGCTCGGCGGACAACGGTGCGAGGGGGCAGTACCAGGCGACCGGCGCGGTGTCGGGGGCCTCGTCGCGGTAGAGCGGCCGGAAGCGCAGGGTGCCCTGGGCGGCGGAACTGGCGGTGAAGGCGTCGTACAGCGCGGGCGGTACGACGACCATGACGTCCGCGGCCGCCGGTGGCGGCCCGGCGGGCGGCCGCCCGAACGTCACCCGCAGACGGGGCGGGTCGGTGAGCCGGGCACGGGCCCGGGGCAGTTCGCGCAGGACGGCGACGAGGACGGGCAGCAGGTACGCGCCGGGCTCGGTGTGCACGAGGTAGCCGTCCGGGCGGACCTCCACCTCGTACTGGCGGGGCGTGAGGGAGCCGCGCGCGAGGATCTCGTGCACGGCGGCTTCGAGGGTGATGCGGGCTTCGGGGCGGCCGGCGAGCGCGTCGGCCGTGAAGAGGATCCCCGACCGGCCGACGACATCCTCCTCTCCCGGCCCCACCGCCGCCCCCTCGGCGTCGGCTCGCTGCGCCTCGGCGTCGGCGAGTTGCTCCGCGGCGCCGACCGGCTCCCCGGCGTCGATCGCTCCCCGTGCGCCGGCCGCCCGACCCTCGGCGCCGGCCGCCTCCTCCTCGGCTTCGAGCAGTTCTTCCCGTGCGTCGGCCGGCTGTTCCCCGGTGCCGACTGGTTCGTCCCGTGCGTCGGCCGGCTGTTCCCCGGTGCCGACCGGTTCTTCCCGTGGGTCGGCCGCCTCTTCCTCGGCTTCGAGCAGTTCTTCCCGTGCGTCGGCCGCCTCTTCCTCGGCGCCGACCGGTTCTTCCCGTGGGTCGGCCGGCTGGTCCGCGATGTCCGCCGGGGAGAGCCGGCGCACGCTGTCCTGGCTCACCGTGGCGAACGGGTCGCCCTCCACGGCCGTGCCGGCCCCCCGCGTGGAAGGGACCGACGCCCGGAACTCGCCGGGTGCCCGTCCCGCCCGCCGGTCGATGAACTCGCCCATGCGCTCCAGCAGTTCGGTGGTGCGGTTGCGGGCGGTGCGGGGCAGGCCGAGCAGGAGCAGATCCCGTACGCCGTCCCGGAAGGCGTAGGAGCCGAGCGGGCCGCCCGGGACGGCGGTGAGCATCCCGCTGAGTATGACCTCCGCCAGGTGCCGGGGGCGTGGATCGGGTTCCACGGCGGCCTGGACCAGCCGCATGACCGGCAGATCAGGGCGCCCCACGGCCAGGTGTGCGGCGAGCCGGACCGCCTCGGGGGAGGCGGTCGCGCGGAACCGCAGCACCAGCTCCTCCGCGGACAGCAGCCCGACGTCCGTACGGTCCTCGGCGTCCGCCGGCAGCGGCCGCCCCAACCGGGCCACCGCCGCCGGGTATTCGGCACCGCCCGGCGTGGTGAGCAGCGCGGCCCAGTGCGCCAGCCAGCGGGGCCCCGGCTCCAGCACGGGCAGGGGGACGGCACGGCCGGTCGGACCGGACCGGGACGGCTCGGCATGCCCGGACCGTCCATAGGGCCCGTACGGATCGTCGTGCCCGGACCGCCCGTACGGCCCGTACGGCGCGTCGTGCCCGTAGGCCTCGTCGTGTCCGGGCCGCCTGTACGGCGCGTCGTGCCCGTGGACCCCGTCGTGTCCGTACCGCCCGCACGGCCCGTCGTGCCCGTAGGCCCCGTCGTGTCCGTACCGTCCGTACGGCCCGTCCAGTTCCCCCGGCTCGTCGCGTTCGTCGCGGTCGTCGGGTTCGTACGGGGTGAACGCGAGCGTCGCCGTGGGGGCCGCGGGGTGCGGGGCCGACAGGCGGCCGGGAGTGGTGGGCAGGGCCGTGTCCCGCCACAGGTGCTCAGGGAGGGGCTGTACGACGGCCAGCGGCATCCGGCGTGCCCAGCGGTGCAGGGTGGCGTACCACAGGGTGCCCGCGGGGCCCTCCCGCCACTGCGGGCCCATGCAGTCGCTGATCAGCAGGGTGACGGTACGGCCGTCGCCGGGGGCGTACGCGCCGGGGCCGCGCACCGTGCCGTCGGCCGCGGCGCGGTACAGGGCGACCGTGCGGAAGACGCCCGACTGGGCCAGGGCCGTGTGCAGTTCGCGGATCAGGGGGCGCCACACCGGCATGGTGGGACCGGTGTCGTACACCAGGTTCAGGCGCAGCCAGCGCTCTCTCGGCGGGCGCGTCACGGGCAGCCACCACTCGGGCGCGGCGCCGAGGCGGGCGATGCGGTCGGCGGTCGCCCGCTCGTCGAGCTCGTGGCCCACGGGTGCCTCCACACGGCGTCCCAGCGGGCGCAGCGCGCGTTGCAGCGCGAGCGGATGGCGCAGCATCGGGGGCGCCGGGGCCAGGAGGGTGGTGTGGGGCCGCCCCGCCTCCGGGGCGGGCAGGCGGGAGGGGAGGTGGAGGGGGACGCGGGCCGACGGCACGAGGGACCGTCCGGCCGGTCCGGGGGCCGGTGCGGGTTCCGGCTCCGGGTGCCGTTCCGGAGACGCCCGGGGCGACGGCGGCTCGGCGGACGGTGACCGGGACGGCGGTCCCTGCTCCGGGACCGTCTGCCCGCCGGCGTCGGGGCCGGTGGTGTCGTGGACGGTGGCGTCCTGGTCCGCGGCCGTGCGGCCGGAGTCCGCGGGGATCATGTGACCGGCCAGCCACAGCAGTTCGGCCAGTTCGAGCGGCGTGGGACGGGCCCCCTGGGACCCCTGGACCCCTTGGGACGCCCGGGTCAGGACGTCGGCCAGCCGCCCCACGGGGTCCGGGGAGCCGGAGCACTCAGAAGACATCGGGCTGCACGCTCTGCCCCAGGTACGGCATCAGCTGTTCGGCCAGCCGGTCGAGGGACTCGGCGTCCAGGCCGGCGGAGCGGGCCAGGTAGATCGCGTTCAGGAGCTGGTCGGTGGCCAGGTCGCCGACGCCCGCCCGGGACAGGAACCGCTCGATCAGGCTCCGTGCGTACGCGTCGGGTTCGCCCAGGTGGGCGCGGACGATCTCGGCGAGGTGCCGGTCGTCCGGCTGCCGCAGATGCAGCGTGACACAGCGGCGCAGGAAGGCGGGCGGGAACTCGCGTTCGCCGTTGCTGGTGAGGACGACGAAGGGGAAGGCCCGGCAGCGGACCCGGCCGCGGGCCACCGGGACCCGCTCCTCGGCACCGTCGACCAGCACGTCGGCGACGCCGTCCGGGGCGAGCCGGGAGGCGCGCACCAGCTCGGGGATCTCGTACTGCCCCTCCTCCAGCACGTTCAGCAGGTCGTTCGGCAGGTCGAGGTCGCTCTTGTCGATCTCGTCGATCAGCAGCGCGCGGGGCCGGGCGTACGGCAGCAGGGCGGTGCCGAGGGGGCCCAGGCGCAGATGGTGCTCGATGCCCGACCCGTCTTCCCCCGCCGCCTGGTCCGCCCCCGCCGTCCCGTCCGCCTGCGCCGCCCGGCCCGGCCGGGCGGCCTCCTGCCGGGCCGCGTACAGCCGCGAGAGCGGGTCGTACTGGTAGAGCCCGTCGTGGAGGGTGCTGCGGCTGGTGATGTTCCAGCGCAGTACCGGGCCGAGCCGCAGTTCCCGGGCGACCGCGTACGCCAGTGAGGACTTGCCGGTGCCGGGCGGGCCGGTGACCAGCAGCGGACGGCGCAGATACAGGGCCGCGTTGACCAGTTCGACCGTCTGTTCCGTGGCCTGGTAGGTCTCGGCGCGGTGCATGCGGTCGGGCGAGACGGCGGCGGAGTCGGCGGCCGCGTCCGGCACCCGGAGCGGCGGCCCGCCGTCGAACGCCCGCCAGGGTGGCGGCGGGGGGAGTTGCGTGATGCCGTCGTGCGGCTCGTTCGTACCGGTGTAGACGGGCCACAGGGGCATGGGCTCTTCTTCTCCGTGGGGGGCGCTCGTGCGGTCGGTGGGTGGTCCGGTCGGTCAGGCGACGGGGGCGGCGGGTGACGGGGGTGGTCCGGTCGGTCAGGCGACGGGGGAGTGGAGGCTCGCGGCCGGCTCGGGGAAGCAGCGCGGGTCGTCCCAGAGCAGTTGCAGGTCTCTCGCCCAGTGCAGCTCCGGCTCGTCGGCGGCGTCGGCGGTCAGGCGCAACGACAGGATGTGGCGGGGGAGTTCGGCGGCGGGCACATCGGCGACCGAGGCGGTGAGCTGGTCCAGGAACGCGTTTCCGGGGCACCGCGGATCCTCGTGTCCGGTCCCGGGCGAAGCCTCGTGCCCGGTCCCGTGCCCGGACCCCGGCGGATGCTCGTGCCCGGACCCGCGCGGATGCTCGTGCCCGGCCCCGGGCGGGATCCCGTGACCGCTGCCGGCCGGGTCCTCGGGTGCGGTCCGGGCCTCGGCCCCGTGGCCGCTCCCGGCGCAGGGTGCGTTCTCATGCCCGGTGCCGGGGCAGCCGGTCCGGGACCAGAGCAGGACCGGGACGGGCACGGTGAGACCGACCTCGAAGTACTGCCGTGCCGCCGCGGGCGGGGCCGCGAAGCCGGCCAGCCCGGCGTCGCCGTCCCACAGTCGTTTGCGCAGGCTCGGCGGCCGCTCCTGCGTGCCGCACTCGATGCGGTGCACCTCGACCCCCTCTAAGGAGTCCAGCCGCTGCCACTTCTTGTGCAACTGGTGACGCAGCCGGCCGCTGTGGTGGCGGGCGCGGTCGGTGACCACGAGGGGGTAGGCGCAGCCGAGGGGCGTGCTGTCCTCGGCGCTGCACTCCCAGCGGGCCACCGCCTCGTTGAGCCACTCGCGCGGCAGGACGAACGTCACCAGCTCGTCGGCGTGCGGGGCGAGGTGGGCCACGGCCTCGTCGATACGGCTCTGGACGTAGGCGCGCACCCCGGACCGCGGCAGCCGCCCCGCGCCCACCGGCCGGCGCTGCCCGTCGCGGTACGCGGACACCTCCACGGTCACCTGGTCGGGACCGGCTCCACTGTGATCGATCTCCACGACGACCGGTGACCAGGCCGAGGAGGCGCGGGGCGCGGAAGATCCGGGCGGCACGGGGGACTCCGACGCCGGGGGAGACCCCGAAGACACCGGGGAGCCCGAGGACATGAGAGACCCGGAGGCCGTGGGTGACCCGGAGGCCGCGAAGGGCCCGGAGGACGCCGAGGGCCCGGAGGACGCCAAAGCCGCCGAGAGTGCCTGGCGCCGCACTGACCGGTCCGGGCCGCGGTCCAGCAGGTCGAGGAGCCGGTCGGCGAACCGGTTCACGGCCTCCGGGTCCGGGACCTCCCACTGCACGTACGCGGCAGCCGCCCACAGCGAGGAGAACCCGCCCGGTGGCAGGGGCGGCCCGAAGGCGCCGACGGCGGCCGTGTACAGCCGGTTCGGATCACCCGCCCGGCCGGCGCCCGCGACCCGCCGCAGCAGCGTGTACAACCGCCGGCGGGCGTCGTCCCGGTGGCCGGGCGTGGGCACCAGTTCCCCCAGCTCGGGCCAGTACCGGGCCATGACGTCCAGCGGCAGCATGCGGCCCTTGCGCACCTCGGGCGTGCCCGAGCTGGCGGTGACCATGCCGACCACCCTGCCGTCGGGCAGGGTCGCCGCCGCCCCGCTGAACCCGGCCTCCAGCGGCTGCCCGTGCCCGTGCCACGCCACCAGCTCCAGCCACTCCCCGGCGATCAACTGGCCCGAGACGGCCTGGTACTCGGCGAGGGTCCCCTCGTCGTAGCCCTCGGGGAAGCCGTAGGCGATCAGCCTGGGGTACGGCTCGGTGTAGGCGGCGTCGGGCGGTGCGAAGCCGGCCGGGGCGAGGCGGACGTCCCGGTCCAGTTCGAGTACGGCGACGTCGCCGGGGTCGGTCGCCTCGCCCGCCCAGCCGCCGTGGACGACGACCGACGCGCTCAGCTCGCCCAGCTCCCTGGCGTGCGGGAAGGTGACGGTCACCGCCGCCCGTTCGCTCCATCTGACGACATGGGCACAGGTGAGCACCCGGCGGCCGGCGACCAGGAATCCGGCGCCCACCTCGTTGCCGCAGACGATCCGGGCGTGCCAGGCGGCGCTGTCCATCACCGTTCGGGGGACTCCGGGCCCGGCACGATCCGCCCCGGCCCGCCGTGCGCCGCGCTCTGCCCCGGCACCGTCTGTCCCGGCCCGTTCTGCTCGGGCACCGTCTGCTCGGGCACCGTCTGTCCCGGCCCGCTCTGCTCCGGCACGGTCCGGCCCGGGGCCGTTCGCGCCGACGGCGGTCCGGGGGACCAGCTGAGCTTCACGACCAGATGGCCCTCCGTCGAACCCTTCGCGATGACGGCACCGGCCTCCGCGGACAGCCGTACCCCGAACTCGATCTCCACCGCGTCGGGGCACAGGCTCCCGTCCCGGAAGACCCGCAGCGCGGCGGCCGCCGCCCCGCGTACGCCCTCCAGCGCGCCCTCGAACGTGCGTGCCGCCTGCGCCGGTCCGTCGCCGCGCGAGACCAGACGGGCGCCGGGTCTGCCGGCGGCTTCCTCCACCACGACGAGCGCGCCGTCCTCGGTCTTGAACTCCATCAATCCGTCCATCGCGCCGCTCGCTCCCCCGTCGTACCCCACTCGTGACCAACTTCCATGTTACGGACGGTGCTTCGGGAGTCACATCTTTGCGGGTCCGTGGCGGGACATCCACCGGGACTGGCGAGAACCCGCCACTGCGCCAACCCGCCACGTTTCTTCAACAACGTTGTCACATCGGCTGCCCGACACTCTTCGCAGCACGCGACCCACTCGACCCATACGAGAAGAGGCGTGGATGAGCCGACGACGAGGAGCGGGCAGACGCGGTACCGCACTGCTGGCGGCGGGACTGGTGAGCGTCATGCTGCCCACGGGCCCGGCGGCAGCGCGGCAGGCGGTGCCGCCCGCCCGCATCACCGGGAGCACCCCCACCACCCCCACGACCGTCACCCTCGTCACCGGCGACCGGGTGACGGTCACCGGCCTCGGGCAGGGCAAGCGGACGGTCACCGTACGGCGGCCGCCCGGGGCCACCGGTGCCGTACGCACCCAAGTGGCGGGCGGCCGGCTCACCGTCGTACCGGACGAGGCGCTGCCGTACCTGCGGGCCGGCACCCTGGACCGGCGGCTGTTCGACGTGAGCGGGCTGATCCGGCAGGGCCTGACCGACGCGAAGGCGGACGCGCTGCCGCTGATCGTGACGTACGCCAGGGGCGCGCGGACGGCGACCCCCGCCGGTGCCGAGAAGACCCGCACGCTGGCCAGCGTGCGCGGAGCCGCCGTCGAGGCGGACAAGGGCCGTACCTTCTGGCTGTCGTTCACGCGGGGCGGCATCGTCGGCAAGGTGTGGCTCGACGGGCGGGTGAAGGCCGACATGGCCCGGAGCAACGCCCAGATCGGCACCCGGACCGGCTGGGACGCGGGACTCACCGGCAAGGGGGTCACGGTCGCCGTCCTCGACACGGGCGTCGACCAGACCCACCCCGACCTGGTGGGCCGGACCACCGCCACCAGGAGCTTCGTCGAGGGCCAGGAGGTCACCGACCGCAACGGCCACGGCACTCACGTCACCTCCACGGTCGGCGGCAGCGGAGCGGCCTCCGACGGCAAGGAGAAGGGGGTCGCGCCGGACGCGACGCTCGCCGTCGGCAAGGTGCTCGGCGACGAGGGCTCGGGCAGCGAGTCCCAGATCATCGCCGGGATGGAGTGGGCGGCCCGGGACGTGCACGCCAGGATCGTCACCCTGAGCCTCGGCTCCAGCGAACCCAGCGACGGCACCGACCCGATGGCCGAGGCGGTGAACACCCTCTCGAAGGAGACCGGCGCGCTCTTCGTCGTCGCGGCGGGCAACACCGGCGCCCCGTCGTCCATCGGCTCGCCCGGCGCCGCCGACTCGGCCCTCACCGTGGGCGCGGTGGACGGCGACGACCAGGCCGCCTACTTCACCAGCGCCGGCCCCCGCTACGGCGACCACGCCCTGAAGCCCGACCTCTCGGCCCCCGGCGTCGACATCCTCGCCGCCCGCTCGCGGTTCGCCCCCGGCAGCGGCCCCTACACCGCCATGAGCGGCACCTCCATGGCGGCCCCGCACGTCGCCGGCGTGGCTGCCCTGCTCGCCGAGGAGCATCCCGACTGGACCGGTGCCCGGCTCAAGGACGCCCTGCTGTCCACCTCCGCCCAACTCGACGCCCCCGCCTACACCCTGGGCGCGGGCCGGGTCAGCGTCCCGGACGCGGTGCACGCCCGGGTCACCGCCACCGGCAGCGCCGACCTCGGCTTCCACAGCTGGCCGTACGACACCGACAAGCCCGTCACCCGGACCGTCACCTACACCAACACCTCCGCCGAACCGGTCCCCCTGAAGCTGTCCGTGCGGGGCGCTCCGGAAGGCGTCGCCACCCTCGCCGCCACCTCCCTCACCGTCCCCGCCCACGGCACCGCCTCCACCACCGTCACCGGCGACGCGTCGAAGGCGCCGACCGGCGAGACCAGCGGGCAGATCGTGGCCGCCGACCCGGCCGGGGCCACGGTCGCGCACACGGCGTTCGGACTGGTCAAGGAGGAGGAGCGGTACACGCTCACCGTCCACGTCAGGGACCGGGCAGGCGCACCCGCCGCCGCCGACCTCACCGTGCAGCGCCTCGCCGCCGGCCAGGACCCCGAGCCCGCCCGGGTCGGCGACTCCGGCACGCTCGAACTGCGCCTGGAGCCCGGCACCTACTCCCTCACCTCCTTCCTCGACGTGCGCGGCAGCCACGGCGCCGACTCCCTCGGCCTCGGCTTCCTCGCCGCTCCCGAGGTCACCCTCGACCGGAACCGCGAAGTCACCCTGGACGGCCGCGAGCTGCGGGAGGTCGCCGCGCACGTGGACCGGCGCACCGAGACCCGTCAGCTCCTCATGGAGTACGACCGCACGGCGAACGGCGCCGACCTGTTCGGCGCGGTCCAGGTGCCCCTCACCTACGACAGCGTCTTCGCCGCCCCCACCAGGAAGGTCGGCGAGGGCGGCTTCGAGTACCGGACCGTGTGGCGGCTGGCCGCGCCCATGCTGCGGGTCCGGGGGGTCGGTGAGGCGACCGTCCAGGCGGGCGGCACGCTGATCGAGGGCCGTACGAGGCTTCCCCTCGTGGACGCCGGCGACGGGCCCCTGACCGGTGTGTCCGGCAAGGCCGTGCTCGCCCGCCTCGCCGACGGCGCCGACCCGGCCGCGCTCGCCGCCGCCGCCCAGGACGCGGGCGCCAGGGCGCTGTTCGTGACGGACGACCGGCCCGGCCGGCTGACGGCCTGGTGGGGCACGGACGACAACGCCGACCGGCCACTGCAGATCGCCACGGTGAACACGGCCGACGCGGCACGCCTGCGGGCGGCCGGCCGGGTCGACATGACCGGCACGGCCGACTCCCCGTACGTGTACGACCTCTCCGAGGGCCACCGGGGAGCGATCCCCGACCGGTCCCTCGCCTTCACGCCGTCGCGGCACCGACTGGCCGCCGCACACGTCAGGTTCCACTCGGCGCTGCCGGCGAGCGGCGGCGAGTTCCGGTACTCGATCACCGACACCTTCCCCGTCGGCCTCGGCTTCCCGGAACGCGTCGCGCTGCCCGCCGAGCGCACGGACTACGTCTCCACCGAACCCGGCCAGCTGTGGCACGAGTCGGTCACGGCCGGCGACGGCGCGCTGGAGGAGCGCAGCGGACTGGTCCGCTACGACGGCGGCACCCGGCCGGCGCTGAACTGGTTCCGGCCGGTGTGGCATCCGTGGCTGGGCTCCGGGCTCGGCTGGGGCCAGCAACGCTCCGGGAACCGGATCCAGCTGAACACCCCCGGCTGGGGCGACTCCGGGCCCGACCACACCGGCTTCGGCGACGTGTGGAGCGAGGACAGCGGGATGAGGCAGACCACCGCCGTCCGTCTCGACGGCACGCCGGTCGACCAGGGGACCGGCTCGGCCGCCTATGTGTGGGACGCCCCCGCCGACGAGCACACCTACGAGGTGGTCACCGACACCGCGCTGGACGCGGGCCGCTGGAAGCTCGCCACCGAGGGCCACACCGAGTGGACCTTCCGCTCGGCGGCCACACCGGAGGACCGCTGGACGTATCTGCCGCTGATCAACCTCGCCTTCGACATCGACACCGATCTCGCGGGCGCCGTGCCCGGCGGGCGGCGGGCACCGGTCACGCTCGGCGCCGCGTACGTGGCGAACGCCGCCGGCACCGGCAGACTCGGCGGCGGCCGGCTGGAGGTGTCGTACGACGACGGCGCCACCTGGCGGCAGGTCCGGCTCACCGCCGGTGCCGGAGCCTCCTGGCGGGGCACGCTGACCGTGCCGCGCGGCGCCGGCTCCGTCTCGCTGCGGGCCTCGGCCCACGACGACAGGGGCGGCTCGGTCGCTCAGGAGATCATCCGGGCGGTGTCGGTGAGGTGACCCGGGGCGGGGGGTGGCCCGCGGGGCCGACGACACCCCGGACCACCCCCAGCTCCACCAGGTCCTGCGGCCGGATCCGCAACTGCCCGGCGGTCGCCTCCGCCTCCCGCGGCGTTCGCTTGAGGATGGCGGCGGCGAGTTCCGGGGCGATCACCGAGAAGTAACTGTCCGGCGTGGCCCAGGTGTTGCCGGGCGCGGCCAGCGCGAGCGCCCCGCCCGAGCCGCCCTCGCCGACGACCAGCGTGGTGACCGGGACCCGGGCCGCGGCCACCGCCCCGAACACCTCGGCGATCGCCGCCCCGGCGCCCTGCCGCTCCGCCTCCGCGTCGTTCGCGGCGCCCGGCGTGTCCACCAGCGTCAGCACCGGGATGCCGAGCCGGTCCGCCAGCCGGATCAGCCGGGCCGCGGTGCGGTACCCGGCGGGCCGGGTCGCCGTACCGGTCTGGGCCGCGAACGCCACGGTACGGCCGTCCCGCTCACCGAACCCGCAGAGCATGCCGTCGGGGTCGCTGCCGCCGCACCGGTCACCGCTGACGGCGAGCCGGTGCGTGAAGTAGGCGTCCAGATAGGCCCCGGCGCGCGGCCGTTCGCGAGCCCGGGCCCGGCGAACGGCCTCCCAGCCGCTGACCGGCAGCCCGGCGGCACCGAGGGCCCCCGGAACGGGAGCGGGTTCGACGCCCGCCCCGGCTTCCGGGGGTTCGGCGCCTGCCTTGGCCGTCGGGGGTTCGACGTCTGCCTTGGCCTGCGGGGGTTCGACGTCTGCCTCGGCCGTTGGGAGTTCGATGCCCGCCTCGGCCGTCGGGGGTTCGGCGCCTGCCTTGGCCTGCGGGGGTTCGACGTCTGCCTCGGCCGTTGGGAGTTCGATGCCCGCCTCGGCCTGCGGGGGTTCGACGCCCGCCCCGGCCTCCGGGGGTTCGGTGCCCGCCTCGGTCTCCGGGGGTTCGATGCCCGCCCCGGCCTGCGGGGGTTCGGCGTCCGTCTCGGCCTCCGCAGGGCCGGACGCCCGGGTGCCGGGCGGGTCGGCGGGGCGGTGCCGTGTGTCGTGGGACAGCAGGCGCAGCCAGGAGCCCAGCACGCTCCTCAGTTCCCCCGGATCCACCACCGCGTCCGCCGAACCCGCGGCGACCTGGGCCTCGGCCGTGTACGCGGCCGGGTCGGCGTCCGGTGGCCGGACCCGGGAGCCGGCGAAGCCCACCTGGGCGCCGGACAGGGCCAGCACGACGTCCGCGCCCGCACCCAGCGTGGCCCAGCCGCCGCCCGTCGTCGGGTCCCGCAGGACGGCGATCTGGGCCAGCCCCGCCTCCCGGGTGAGTGCCGACTGCCGGGCCACCCGCTGCAGTTGGGTGAGCGCGATCATGCCCTCCTGCATCCGGCTGCCCCCGGTCGCGATCAACGGCACGACCGGCAGCCGGTGCTCCCGGGCGTATCCGTACGCCGCCTCCAGCCGGTCGCCGGTGCGCTCGCCCAGCGAACCGCCCAGGAAGCCGAACTCGAAGACGATCAGCACCGCGCGGGCGCCCTCGATCCGGGCGTCCGCGCACACGACCGACTCGTCCTCTCCGGTGCGCTCGGCGGCACGGGCGCGGGAGGCGTCGTAGCCCCGCCAGCCGAGCGGCCCGTCCGGCCGCGGCTCCCGGTCGGCGCACGGGATCTCCAGGAGGCTCCCGGGGTCCGCGAGGAGGGCGAGGATCCCTCGTGCTGAACGCCGCTCAGGCATCCGCCAGGGCCCGCTTCATGATCTTCCCCATGTCGTTGCGGGGCAGCGCGTCCAGGTGCCGGACGACCCGCGGCCGCTTGTGCGGGGCCAGCCGCCGGGCCACGTGGTCCGCCAACTCCTCGGCCGTGGGCGGGGCCTGCGGGTCGGCCGGGACGATCCACGCCACGATCCGCTCGCCCAGGTCGGCGTCCGGCTCCCCGGTGACCGCGGCCTCGCGCACCCCGGGGTGCTCCAGCAGGGCGTTCTCGATCTCGCCCGCCCCGATCTTGTAGCCGCCGCTCTTGATCAGGTCGGTGGCCTTGCGCCCGACGATGCGGACGTACCCGTCCGGCTCGCGCACCGCCATGTCCCCGGTGCGGAACCAGCCGTCCGCGGTGAACGCGGCGGCCGTGGCGTCCGGCCGGTTCAGGTACGCGGTGAACAGGTTCGGGCCGCGCACCTGGATCTCGCCGACGCTCTCCCCGTCGTACCCGGCGATCGGCGTGCCGTCCTCCTCGACCAGCCGTAGCTCCACGCCCGGCAGCGGCACCCCGACCGTGCCGGCCCGGGCCTCCCCGTCGGCCCGGACACTGGTGTTCATCAGCGTCTCGGTCATGCCGTACCGCTCGATCACCCGCCGCCCGGTCGCCGCCGCGATGCGCTCGTGGTCGTGCACGGGCAGCGCGGCCGAGCCGGAGACGAGCAGCCGGGCCCTGCCGAGCGCCTCGGCCAGCTCCGGGTCCCGCGGCAGCGTCTCGGCGATGCGGTGGTACATCGTCGGCACCCCGAAGAGCATGGTCGCGCCGTCGTTCAGCTCCCGTGCCACTCCCTCGGTGCTGAACCGCCCCAGGTGCCGCACCGACCCGCCGCGCCGCAGGGGGCCGAGCACGCCCAGGACGAGCCCGTGCACGTGGAACAGGGGCAGCCCGTGCACCAGCACGTCGTCCCCGGTCCACTGCCAGGCGTCGGCGAGGGCGTCCAGGGTCGCGGCGAGCGCCCGGCGCGGGAGCACCGCGCCCTTGGGCGGGCCGGTGGTGCCGGAGGTGTAGACGATCAGCGCCGGGTCGCCGTCGGGCACCGGCACGTCAGGCACCGCGCCGGACGCCTGGGCGTCGACCTCGATCCGCTCCAGGTGGTCCAGCACCGGGGGCAGTTCGGTGCCGGGGGCGATCAGGACGAGGGGCGGAGCGCTGTCGGCCAGGATGTGCGCCAGCTCCTTCTCGCCCGACTTGGGGTTCAGCGGCACCGCGGCCACCCCGGCGAGCAGCGCGCCCGTCACCGCGACGGCGGTCTCCAGCTCCGGGGTGGCCCACACGGCGACCCGGCCGCTGCCCCGCAACCGCCCGGCCAGCGCACCGGCGGCCCCGGCGAGGGCGCCGTACGTCGACGTCCGCTCGCCGAACCGCAGGGCGACCCGGTCGCCCGGACCGTCCACCAGCGCGGGGAAGAGGGAGGACACGTGGCGCACTCCTAACCGCCGACCCACCGTCGGCCATCGGTGACGACAGCACCCTTCCTACACCAGGACCCTTCCCCACCACGACCGTGCCGAGCCCGACCGACCTGCGGCT
This sequence comes from Streptomyces sp. NPDC096012, assembly GCF_040426375.1. Lineage (NCBI taxonomy): Bacteria > Bacillati > Actinomycetota > Actinomycetes > Kitasatosporales > Streptomycetaceae > Streptomyces > Streptomyces sp. NPDC096012. The sequence continues at coordinate 151,823 of NZ_JBEOTD010000004.1, read as the reverse complement.
CGTCCACGGCAACCGGCGGCAACCGGCAGGCGGCGAACCGGAGCCCGCGGGTCGCGTCCGGGCGCCATGCCCGGTGCGCCCCTCTCAGCCGGTCGGCACGGCGGCGTGGGGCGGTGGGACGACGTCGGCGACGACGCACGTCACGTTGTCGGGGCCGCCGGCCGCGTCGGCCTCGTGGACCAGCGCCCGCACGGCGTCCTCGGGCTCCGTCCGCCCGGCGAGCAGCGACTTGATCCGTTCGTCGGTCACCACCTCGGTCAGCCCGTCCGAGCACAGCAGGAACCGGTCGCCCGCCCGGGCCTCCTGCAGGCGCAGATCCGGCACCGGGTTCATCCGGCCGGTCAGCGCCTTGACCAGCCTCAGCGAGCGGGCCGACACCCGGTGGTCGCGCGTGATCCGCACCAGCTCCCCGTCCCGCAGCAGGTACGCCCGCGAGTCCCCGAGGTGGACGAGGGCCACCTGCGCGCCCGTGCTGAGCAGTGCCGTCAGCGTGGTGCCGGCCTCGTCGCCCGCCACGTCCCGTACGGCCTCACCGGCCGAGCGCACCGCGTCCTCCAGCAGGTGCAGCACACCGTCCCCGCCCGGCTCCTCGCCCTCGTCCAGGTACCGCAGCGCCTCCACCGCGGCGCTGCTCGCGGGCGCTCCCGCCGGGCCGAAACCGTCGGCCACCACCAGCAGCCTGCGGCCCGCGTACACGGCGTCCTGGTTGGCCGGGCGGACCCGCCCGCGGTCGGAATGGGCGGAGTGACGCAGTTCGATCATGATGACGCGGTCCCTTCTCGACTCTCCGGTCAGCTGGTCGACGAGGAACGCGGCCAGGTCCCGCCGTACGGCGGTCTCCGCCTCCACGCGCGCCCAGTACGCCCCGATCGCCCGCGCGGCGTCCACCGCCTCCAGCGCGCACACGGCGCGGATCTGTGCGAGCGGCATCTCCAGCCGCCGCAGCCAGGCCACGAGCCTGGCCTGCCGCAGCTGCGCGGCGGTGTAGTAGCGGTACCCGGTGCCGGGGTCGACCCTGGCGGGCCGCAGCAACTCCAGCTCGTCGTACAGCCGCAGCGCCTTCGGCGACAGCCGGCTGGCCCTGGCGAACGCCCCGATGGTCAGGAACTCGCTGTGCATCCCGCGCTCCTCCTCGTCCGCCCCCGATGCTGGGGCTTCACCGAAGGTGAAGGTCAACCGCCCTGTCCCGGTTCCGGTGGCGGTTGTTAGCCTCGCCGGTGATCGAACCGCCGTACGACAGGGAGTCCGCCGTGCCCCGCATCGCCCTCGCCACGTACGACCCCGGAGCCGAGCCGGGCAGGCACACCGGTCTGCCGGTGCTGGTGCGGGCCCTGAGGGCCGCGGGCGCGGAGGCGGAGCCCCGCCACTGGGACGACCCGGACGCGGACTGGGCCGGCTACGACCTGGTCGTCATCCACTCCACCTGGGACTACAGCTGGCGGGCCGGGGAGTTCACCGCCTGGGTGGAGCGGGTCGGCGCGCTGACCCGGATCGCCAACCCGGCCCCGGTGGTGCGCTGGAACACCGACAAGCGGTACCTGGGCGACCTCGCGGCGGCCGGCGTGCCCACCGTCCCCACCCGTTACATCGCCCCGGGTAACCCCGCCGACCTGCCCGAAGGCCACGAGTACGTCGTCAAGCCCACCTCCGGCGCGGGCGCCCGGTTCGCCGCCCGCTACACCCCCGCCGAGCACGACACCGCGCTGCGGCAGCTCGCGCGGATGCACGCGGAGGGGTTCACCGCGATGGTGCAGCCCTACGTGCGGGGCATCGACGTCAGCGGGGAGCGCGCCCTGCAGTTCTTCGGCGGCGGCCTGCTGCACGCCAGCCGCAAGGGCGCCGTCCTCACCCCGGGCACGCCCTACGACGCCGACAAGGTGGCCCACCCGGACCTGCGGCCCTGGCAGCCCACGGACGCCGAACTCGCCGTGGCCGAGCGGGCCCTGGCGGCCGTACCCGGCGGTGGCAGCGGGCTGCTGTACGCGCGCGTGGACCTCGTCGACGGGGAGGACGGCGAACCCCGGCTGATGGAGCTGGAACTGGTCGAGCCGAACTGGTTCCTCCAGCTCCACCCGGCCTCCCTGCCCCGCGCGACCGAGGCCATCCTGGCGAGGGCCGCCCGCGGTTAGGGCCGTGACCGGGGAGGTCCACCGGTCAGCACCGGCCGCGGGAGGGACCGGTCGTGGTACGCACGCCGCTGACGCCGTGTGGGCGGGCGGGCTCGGCAGGCCGTGGCCGGCGGCCACGGTGCGTGCCGGGGAACGGCGCCCACGGGCGTTCTCGTCTTCGCCCGGCACGCCCGGCACGCCCGGCACGCCCGGCACGCCCGGCACGCCCGGCACGGCCGGCCGCCGGAGGGCGGTCAGGTGACCACCGTCGTGCGCTGGAGCAGTCCCCAGGTGAACTCGGCGACCACCTCGTGCGGTACGCCGTCCCGGCCGGGGGCCGTGAAGGCGAGCCCCCACCGGGTGGGCGCCGTCCCCTCCAGCGGGCGGGCCGGGGCGAAGGCGCGGGCGGCCTCGTCCGCCGTGCAGGACCAGGGGACGAGGTCCTCCAGGGTGGCCAGGGCGGGCGGCGGCGCGTCCGGTGCCCGCACCAGCCACTCGTTCCACACCGCCCCGTCGGGCCCGACGAGCACCTCGAAACGCAGGTCGGGCCAGAGGGGCAGCCTCCAGCGGCGCGCCTCGCAGGGCACGTCACCGAGGCGGCGCGGTACGACGGACTCCGGCTCGCCGAGCACCGAACGGTACCGGGCGGCGGCGGACCGCGACCGCGGCGAACGGACCATGGCCTGCCAGCGCCTGTTGGCCTCCCGCATGTCCGCGATCGACGCCCCGAGCCGGCGGCGGGCCCCCTCCACCAGGTCCGGATTGTGGTCGGCCATGCGCCGCAGCAGCACCAGCTGGAAGTCGAGTTGCATGGCACCCATGGTGCCCGCCGCGGTGGGGGCCGGTTCCCGCCATTGCCCCGCGCGACCTTCCCTGACTAGCCTGTGTTCGCCATACCGATCGGTTGTTGATATTTCGAACAAAGGAGGGGGTCGGTCGTGGGACGCCTCGTACCTGCCGTGACCCGGGCTCTCGACATCCTCGAGCTGTTCCTCGACGGGGACGGGACGCTCTCCGCCCCCGACATCGTGCGCAGGCTGCAGCTGCCGCGCACCACCGTGCACGAGCTGGTCACCACGCTCGCCGCACGCTCGTACATCGTGCAGGTGCCCGGACAGCCCGGACGCTATCGGCTCGGCGTACGCCCGTACCAGCTCGGCAGCCGTTACGCCGAGCAGCTCGACCTCGCCGCGGAGGGCCAGCAGGTGGCCCGCTCGGTCGCCGAGACCTGCGACGAGACGGTGCACGTGGCCATCCTCGAGGGCACCGACGTCATCTACATCGCCAAGGTCGACTCCACGCACGCCGTGCGCATGGTCTCCGCGGCCGGCCGGCGGCTCCCCGCCCACTGCACCTCCGTCGGCAAGATGCTGCTCGCCGCGCTCCCGGAGCGGGAGCTGGCCGCACGCGTGCCGGACGGCGCGGAGCTGACCGCGATGACCCCGAACAGCATCACCGACCCCGCCGCGCTGCGCGAGGCCCTGGCGGGGATCCGGCAGCGGGGCGTCGCGGTGGAGAACCGCGAGTCCAACCCGGACGTCTCCTGCGTGGCCGCGCCGGTCCGCGACCGCACCGGCCAGGTCGTCGCCGCCCTGTCCATCTCCGTGCCCATGATCCGCTGGAGCGAGGAGCGGCGGGCGGAGCTGGAGCGGCTCGCGGTGCGGGGCGCGGCCGAGCTGTCGGAGCGGCTGGGCCACCGGAGCGCGGCATGACGGCGTACGAGGTGGCGGTACGGGCCGGGGCGACGCTGGGCGAGGGCCCCACCTGGGACCCGGCGTCCGGCCGGCTGATCTGGCTCGACGTCCTGGGCATGCGCGTGCACACCTACGACCCCGGCACGGGCCGGCGCACGGTCCGCACGACCGAGCAGCACGTCGGCGCGGCCAAGCCCCGGGCGGGCGGCGGCCTGGTGCTCAACCTCCGCGACGGCGTCGGCCTGCTGGACCCCGACGGCACCTTCCGCTGGCTGCACCGCGAGCCGGTCGCCGGCCGCCGCGCCAACGACGCGGCGGTGGCCCCGGACGGCTCCCTCTGGGCGGGCACGATGCGCTACGACGAGGCGGCGGGTGGCGGCACGCTGTCCCGGCTGACCGGGGACGGTGCCGTGTGCACGGTCCTGCCGGACGTCACGGTCAGCAACGGCACCGGCTGGAGTCCGGACGGCCGCCTCATGTACTACGTCGACACCCCGACGGGCCGCGTGGACGTCTTCGACCACGACGAGGGCGGTGTGCGCAACCGCCGCCCGTTCGCCGTCATCGAGGAGGGCGCGGGCTTCCCGGACGGCCTCACGGTCGACGCGGACGGGTGCGTGTGGGTGGCGCTGTGGGATGGGGGAGCGGTGCGCCGCTACACGCCCGCCGGCGAACTCGACCGGGTGATCACCCTGCCGGCACGGCGCACGACGGCCTGCGCGTTCGGCGGCGCCGGCCTCACCGACCTGTACGTGACGACGGCCCGCACCGGCCTTGCGGCCCCGCGCCCCCTCGACGGCGCCCTGCTGGTCCTGCCCGGCGCGGGCCTGGGCCTCCCCCAGCCGGCGTTCGGCGGCTGACCGGGACCGGGCCGGCAGGCATCCGCCTACGGGACCCCCGCCGCCGTGTCCTTCTCCAGCGTGGCCAGGGACCGGACCGCCGTGAGGTCCTCGACGCGGCCCAGCGCGCGGGAGATGGCGGTGATCTCCTGGAGCAGGCTCGCGAGGTCGGGTCCGGACGCCGGCTCCGGCGTCCGGGCGCCGGCTCCGTCCAGCGCGTCCAGGATGCCCACCGCGGCGGCCAGCGCCCGCGCCCGCTCCGGCGGATGGCCGAGGGCGAGCGCGGCCTCGTAGGAGCGCAGCCCGAGGCCCGGGTCGATGTGCCGGGCCAGTTGCAGCAGCGCGTCCCGGATGAACGTCTCGCGCCGGGTCAGCCGCAGCTCCGGCGTGGCCCGCAGCACGAACGGCACCCGGTCGCCGCTCGCGGCCCGCATCAGCCGGTAGAGCCGGCCCAGTTCGCGGTGGGCGCGCCGCACCCGCCAGCGGTCGTGCAGGTACTGGCCGGCGTGCGGCAGGATGAAGCCGGCCGCGACCAGGATGGCCGCCAGCGAGGCGACCGGCGGCGCCAGGTTCGTGCTCAGCCAGTCCAGGTCGCGCCCGCACCAGTGCGCGACGACGGCGGTCAGCTTCGACCCGCTGAAGACCAGGTTCAGCACGCACCCGGCGCCCAGCAGCTTCAGCCCCCAGCGCAGCCAGGCGTCCAGCCCGTCGGCGTGGGCCCAGTTCCAGATGAGGCGGGAGGCGATCAGGCAGGCCGCGCCGTGTGCGACGAGGTAGAGCAGGATCTCCTCGCGTATGAAGGGCGTCTCGGCGTAGTACGTGTCCAGGTCCCGGATGCGCTCCACGGGCACGTCGGCGAGCAGGAACAGCCCCCACAGCGCGATGATCACGCCCACGTACGCCCGGACCACCCGGCGCCGTACGTGCCGGTTGGCCGCCGAGCGGTCGGCCCGGCCGTTGCGCCAGGTGACGATCAGCAGCAGGCAGGCACCGGACAGCGCGGTGATGAGCGAATAGCACAGCGGCGCCGAGAAGTTGGGCACGCCGGTCAGCCGGTTCACCCGGGCGATCATGGACGGCGTGCAGAACACGAACACCGCGCAGGCCAGCAGCAGCAGTCCGCCGACCGCGCGCATCAGCGGGTCCCGCCACAGCCGGATGATGGAGGGCAGCTTGATGGCCAGGGCGACGGTGAGCAGCGCGGCGGGGATCCAGAAGGAGATGTAGAACCGGTCCAGTAAGGCCGAGGGTTCGAGGGCCAGCCCGGTCACCGCGCGGCCACTCCCCGTCCGCGGTACCCGAGGATGCGTTGCGCGGGACTCGGCGGGGCGTCGCCCGAGCCGGTCACATGGGAACGGAACAGGGTGGCCAGACGGTGCCCGAAGTCGTCCGCCTCGGCCTCGTCGGCCTCACGGGAGCCGTTGCGGGCGGCCACCGTCAGCGCCATGTCCCGCCAGCCGGGCGTCTCGGCGAGGGCGCGGACCGCCGCGGCCCCGGCCTGGTGGTGGTGGCGGTGCCCGGCGTGCAGATGCCACAGCTCGTGTCCGAGGATGACCAGTTGCTGTACGGCTTCGGCCCGCTCCTCGACGATGACCAGGTCGAAGTCGGCGAACTCCACGCAGAGTCCGGTGACCTCGATCTCGTCCGGGAACCGCTCGAAACGCAGCTCCACCGGCCGGCCGCCGCGCAGCGCACTCATCTCCTCGCACAGCGCCCGGCCCAACTGCCGTACACCGTCGGGCGAAGCGGACCGGGCCCGGACCGCCGCGGCGAGGTCGGCGGCCAGGGAGCGCATCGCCGGGCCCGAGCGGGAGCGCCGCAGCCGTACGACCAGGCGTGCCGCCCGTTCCCGCGCACCCCCGAAGCTCATCGGTCTCCCTTCCCACCGCGGTCTGCGGCCGGTCCGAGCGTACGCGCCCGGAAGTGTCCGCGTCATGTGGTCCCGTGGCGCTCGTTCAACGGGGCACCACAGGGCGCGTGGGTCCGGTGGGGGCTCGGTGGCCGGGGGAGGGCACCGGGGTCACCGGTACCCCGCCGGCCGCGCTGCCCAGCAGGGTCAGGCCCACCCTGCCGGGTCCGGACAGGGTGGTGAACTCCGAGAGGACCGCCAGTGCCAGGGTGTTGGTGCCCCGGGTGCGCAGGATGCCGTTGGGCAGGACGAAGGTGTGCTGCGGGCCGACGTTGTTGATGTACTGGCCCATGTTCCAGCCGTTGAGGAAGATCTGCGCCCGGTAGGCGCGGTACGGGTCGTCCTCCAGGGTCAGGCCGATCGAGGCGTCGATGTCGGCCGGCACCGACAGCCGGAAGGTGGTCCGGTACCACGTCACCCCCTGGTACCGCGGGCTCCGCGGGAAGGTGACCGCCTCCCAGTCCCGGTCCGGGAAGCCGGGCAGGTGCCAGCCCTCCCGCTCCCCGTACAGGCCGCCGTTGTTCATCGGGCCGCGCACCGGGTCCACGGCCGCCTCGCCCTGGATGCGCCAGGTGACGTCCGGGGCCACCCCCGTGAAGGAGGCCGCCGTCAGTCCGCGGGCCGCCTTGTGGGTGTCGAGGGCCTTGCCGTCCTGGTCGTGCTGCATGCGCCGGACCAGCACCGACAGCACGTGCCGGCCGGGCGAGCGCAGGCGCCGCCGTACCGGCAGGACGGCCGTGGCCGTCCAGCTGCCCCGGCGGACGGTGGACTTGTCCGGCACCGGCATCCGGTGCGTGCCCAGCGGTTCGCCGTCCAGCCACGCCATCAGCAGGCCCTGCGTGCCGGCGCTGTAGGCGAGCGCGATCTCCTCGAGGCCGCTGGAGTCGGTGAAGGTCCCCCGGTACCAGACGTCCCCGTAGTGGAAGCCGTAGTCGTCGGCGAACAGCACCGGCCCGCCGTCCGGCACCGGCGTGGTGCTGTACGACGACGTCCTGCCGGCGACCTGCCACGCCGAGTCGTCGAAGCTCGGGCTCGCCTCCGGGTTCTCCCTCCGCATCCGCCAGCCGCCCAGCCCGGGCAGCCGCACCTCGGGGACGGCCGGCAGCGGGCCGGTGCTCATCAGGCTGCCGGAGCCGGTGACCCGGGTGGGCAGGACGCGCCCGTTCCACACCAGGGTGTCGACCCCGCGCGGACCCCACACCTCGACCGCCGTCGCCTCGGTGACGTCGCCCGTCAGGATGACCTTCGAACCCCGCACCTCGGCGTGGCGCAGCAGCTTCGGTCCGTACACCAGCAGGGTCCCGGACGGGGTGTCGTAGGGGAACATCCGCACCGCGGTGTCGTCGTCGGCGAAGAGCAGCAGCAGCGGGGTCTCGCTCTCGCCCTTCTGCACCAGGACCCGGGTCAGCCCGCCCTCGCCGAGGGGCGCGTTCACCCGCAGTTCGTCCCGGTCGTAGACCCAGGCGGCCTCCGGGTCCAGCCGCTGGACGCTCGGCTCGACCGGGCACTTCAGCACCAGGTCCGCCATGTCGCCGTGCCGCCCCGAGAACAGCGCGATGTCGCGCCGCCCGGCCGTCAGGCACATGACGGGTTGGGCGGTGGAGTACTTCAGGGTCCGCCGGCCCAGGGACAGGCCGGTGGTCAGCAGCCTGGCGTCCTTGCCGGGCACGGTGATCCGCAGGTCGCCGGCGTCGGTCGGCAGCTCGGTGGTGACGTCGTCCGGGCCGTCGTTGCGGGCGATGTACACATGGGCGCCGGTGTCCGGGTTGACCAGGTGGTACACCTTCAGGCCCGCCGCCTTCACCTCCGCCGCACGGTCCAGCCGGGCGAAGTCGGGCACGCGCTGCAGCAGATGCCCGAGCTGGTGCATCGGCGCGATCTTGGCGGTGACACCCCGGCCCTCGTCGATGGCGGCGCCGTAGTCGTAGGAGGTGTACACGACCGGTGCGGGCAGCCAGCCCCACGACGTCCCGCCGAAGGTCATGTACACGTTGTGCAGGGTGATGCCGTTGGCGAGGTTCGTCAGGTAGAAGCGGCGCTCGTAGGCCGCGTCCCGGGTGCGCCGCGACTCGGCGTACCCCTTGCCGTCGAACTCCGCCCCGCCCCAGGGGTCGAACCAGCCGCCGCCGAACTCCGGCACGAACCCGGGCGTGGACGGCGAGGCGGTGGCCCCGCCCTTCATCCCGCCGGGCCCGTAGTGCCCCCAGTCCGGCGGGGTCTTGGACGGCGACGGGTAGCCGTCGAACCCGTACAGCCAGCCGCCCCGCTCCCCGCCGGTGTCGAAGGACCCGGGCACCCAGTAGCCGTTGCGGCCCTTGTCGTTGTGGAACAGCGGAACGTCGATGCCGTCGGCGCGCACCTTCCGGTACAGGTGGGACATGTAGGCGCGGCCGGTGGCCTCGGTGACGTGGGAGTCGTACTCGTTCTCGATCTGGTAGAGCAGGACCGTACCGGTGCCGTGCGTGAACAGGTGCTTCCGGGCGATCCGGTCGACCTGCGTGAACCACTCGTCCACGTACGACAGGTAGGTCGGGTCGGCGGTGCGGGCGGCGCCCTTCGTGGCGGTCAGCCAGCCCGGGAAGCCGCCGCCGTCGACCTCGGCGTTGATGTACGGACCGGGCCGCAGGATGACGTAGAGCCCCGTCTCGGCGGCCGTGCGCAGGAACAGGTCCAGATCCCGGACGCCGGTGAAGTCGTACCGGCCGGGCGCGGGGGAGTGGTAGTTCCAGGCCACGTAGATGCTGACGGCGTTGTAGCCGTGGGCCCGCATCTTCTGCAGCACGTCCCGCCACAGGGAAGGGCTCGGCAGCCGGAAGGGATGCAGCTCGCCGGACCACACCACCAGCCGTCTGCCGTCCACGATCAGGGAGTGCCGGTCGTACCCGACGGTGTGCCGCCTGCCGTCGGCGCCGGGCGGGGCGGGCGCCGGTCCGGTCGGCACACCACCGCCCGCGTACGCCGAAGGCGCCCCGGGGCCGCCGCTGCCGCCCAGCGCGAGGCCGAGCGCGGCCGAACCGGCCAGGGCACTGAAGTTACGTCTGCTGAGCGCCAAGGTGCATCCTCCCGGGCGATCTTACGGGGCGCGGGTGCGGCCATTGTCCACGGAGGTACGCCCCACAATGGACGCATGAGGATCTCGGCGCGGGCGGATTACGCGGTACGGGCGGTTCTGGAGCTCGCCGTACGGCAGGGTGGCGGCCCCGTGAAGGCGGAGGAGATCGCCGCGGTTCAGGACATTCCCCACAAGTTCCTGGAAGGAATCCTGGGCGACCTGCGGCGGGCCGGGATCGTCGACAGCCGGCGTGGCGGGGGCGGCGGTTACCGGCTCGCCCGGGACGCGGCGGCGATCACGGTCGCCGACGTCATCCGGGGTGTCGACGGCCCCATCGTCTCGGTCCGCGGCGAACGCCCCACCGGCCTCGCCTACACCGGCACGGCCCGGCCGCTGCTGCCCCTGTGGATCGCCCTGCGCGCCAACGTCCGCCGGATCCTGGAGGGCGTCACCCTCGCCGACCTCGCGGCGGACGCGCTGCCCGGGCCGGTCCGTGCCCTGGCGGCGGAACCGGCGGCCTGGGAGAACCCCTAGACGGTGTGTCGGGTCGAGCAGGAGCCGGAGGCGGTGTGTCGGGCCGGGGAGGGCCCGGAGACGGTGTGTAGGCCGACGGGCCCGTGAAAACCCCGGTGTGAATGGCCTGAGTTGACCCTGTCGGGCCGGGGCGGGCCTTCCTACGATTCCCTCGCCTCCCCCTCCTTCACAGGTTTCACACGGTTTCTTCGCAGTCGAACGGAGGGCCGGAGGACCAACCCCCCACCCACTCAACCGGGAGAAACCATGGCTGGTGGACTCCTCCTGAGCGGCGCCGTAGCCGCTCTCCTCACCACCGCGCTACCCACCCAGAACCCGTCCTCCGTGTTCGACGACCCGCCCCCGGACAAGATCGTCATCGACGTGGCGACGGTGAACGGCTCCGGCTGCCCGGCGGGTACGGCCGCCGTGGCGGTGTCGCCGGACAACACCGCCTTCACGGTGACGTACAGCGACTACCTGGCCCAGGCCGGCGGCAACTCCGACCCCACCGCCTTCCGCAAGAACTGCCAGCTCAACCTGGTGGTCCATGTCCCGCAGGGCTTCACCTACGCCGTCGCCAAGGCGGACTACCGGGGCTTCCTCTCGCTCCAGCCCGGCGCGACCGCCGCGCAGAAGGCCTCGTACTACTTCCAGGGCTCCTCGAGCACCGTGCCGAGAACCCACCCCTTCACCGGCGCCTACAACGACGACTGGCAGGCCACCGACAGCACCGACTGGGCCCAACTGGTCTGGGCGCCCTGCGGTGTGCTGCGCAACTTCAACATCAACACCGAACTGAGGGTGAACGCGGGCAGCGCCAACCCCGGCAAGGTCAGCTTCATGACGATGGACTCCACCGACGGAGACATCAGCACGGTCTACCACCTGGCGTGGAAGCAGTGTCCCAAGCAGTAGTGCTCCACCGGCCGTGCGACGCCGACCGCCCCTGGGCCGGCGTCGCACGAGGCGCTGGGGCCTGTCCGGCCGTTCGCGTCGCCGCCCGGAGCGCGGCGGACGGGAAGGGCCGGACAGGCCCTAGCCGGCCTGTCCCATTCCCGCCGCGTTCGGCCAGCTCTGGGCGTTCGGCCAGCCCGTCGCCGGGGCCGGGGTCAGGCCGGTGGCGGGGGCGGGGGCGGGGGCCGTCATGCCCCGCACCTGGGCCGCGGTGAGACCGCCGCGGGCCGGGACGCCGGGCGGGGTGGGCGTGACGGCGGCCGCGGGTGCCGGCACCGGCAATGGGGGCGGTGCCGGCACGGCGGGCGTCGGCACCGGGCCCGGCCGCGTGGCCGGTTGCGGTGCGGGCGCCGGACTCATCGGCTGCTGGACCGGCATCGGCGCGGGCACCCGCATCGGTTCCGGCACCTGCATGGGCGCGGGCGCGGGCACCCGCATCGGTTCCGGCACCTGCATGGGCGCAGGCGCGGGCACCCGCATCGGTTCCCGCATCGGTTCCGGCACCTGCATGGGCGCGGGCACCGGCGCAGGCGCAGGCGTCTGCATGGGTGCCGGAGCGGGGGCCGGGGCCGGCCGGGCAGCCGCCGGCATCGGCATCCCGGCGCCGGGCGGTACGGCGGCGGGGAGCGGCATGCCGGTGCCGACGGCCGGAGCGGGAGCGGCCGCGGCGACGGCCTGGGCGTCGAGCCCGCGCAGACCGGCCCCGTTGGTCTCGCTCATCAGCCGGTCGATCGCCGCCGTACCCGAGCTGTAGCTGGTCCCGGCGCCCGGCCCGGGTACGGCGGTTCCCCTCCTGGACCCGTAGAGCACCTGCTCCAGGCCGGACACCAGGCGACGCACGTCGACCTGGGGGCGCACCACGAGTCTCAGGAAGCGGCTGGAGGAGCCGATCTTGTTGCCGCACTCGCGGACCAGGATCCGGTGCCCGGTGAGCAGCCGGTCACGGACCACGGTGCCCTCGGCCCCGACGGGAAGGCGGACGAACAGGAAGTTGCCCTGGGACGGGTAGATCGTGAGCCCGGGGAGCGCCGAGAGGTGGCTGGCCATCTCCAGCCGGTCGCGGCGCACCTGCAGCAGACTCTGCGCGTACTCGGCGCCGTGCTCCTTCAGCATGAACACCACGTGCTCGGCGAAGGAGTTGAGGTTCCACTTGGGCAGCATCGAGCGGACCCTGCCCGCGAGCGCCGGGTTGGCGACCAGGTAGCCGAAGCGTATGCCGTGCAGGCCGAAGTTCTTGCCCAGGCTGCGCAGGACCACGACGTTCGGGCGGAGCATCGCCTCCTGCACGACGCTCGGCTCGGCCTCCGCGTCGGCGAACTCCAGGAAGGACTCGTCGACGATCACCAGGTCCAGATCGGCCATGGCGTCCATGAACTGGACCACCGACTGCTTGCGCACGTATCCGCCGTCGGGGTTGTTCGGGTTGCAGATCACGGCCACGCGCGTGCCGCGGGCGCGAATGAACTGGGTGTACTGGGCGAGGTCCAGGGCGAAGCCGCTCGCCTCCTGCAGCGGGAACATGTCGACCCGCTTGCCGGTCTCCATCGGCTGGTCGGTCCAGCGGCCGAAGGTGGGCACCGGGATCGCCAGGGACTCCCGGACGAGGAGGTGGTCCAGCCAGGTGATCAGTTCCGTGGAGCCGTTGCCCATCGCCACACAGCTCGGCGGCAGCTGCAGCAGACTGCACAGCTCCGCGGTGATGGTCTCGGCGCCGCTGGGGTAGTACGTGACGATCTCGCGCAGCCGGGCCGACATCTCGTCGAACATGGCCGCGGTGGGGAAGTAGGGGTTGCAGGGGATGCAGAAGTCCACCGGGCCGGTCCCGTCGCCGCCCTCCCGGGCCAGCGCCGCCATCGAGGGGCTGTGCGCGGCGGTGCCGCGGAACAACGAGGTGACGTTGCCGGCCAAGGGGACCTCCGTTCAGGCGGCCCGTGCGGGGGAGCACAGGCCGCCCTTGGATACGGGAGGGACGGCAGTGCCGTTCAACTCACCCCCCGTGTGAGCCGGTTCACGCCCCGCACGCGTGCATCCTCGTCCGGTACGGCTGGAACGGGCCCCGCCGCGGCTCCGGCGGGGCCCGATCCGGACTAGGAGCCGGACTTGCGCTTGTTCCACACGTCGAACCCGACCGCCACCAGCAGGGCCAGGCCCTTGATGACCTGCTGCCAGTCGGTGCCGACGCTGAGCAGGTTCATGCCGTTGTTCAGCACGCCGAGGACGAGACCGCCGATGATCGCGCCGAGGACGGTGCCCACACCGCCGCTCATGGAGGCGCCGCCGATGAACGACGAGGCGATGGCCTCCAGTTCGAAGTTGAGCCCGGCCTTCGGCGAGGACGCGTTGAGGCGGGCGGCGACCACCAGTCCCGCCAGGGCCGCGAGCACGCCCATGTTCAGGAAGACCAGGAAGGTGACCTTCTTGTCCTTGACGCCGGACAGCTTGGCGGCCGGCAGGTTGCCGCCGATCGCGTAGATGTGCCGGCCGAACACCGAGTTGCGCATCAGGTAGCCGTAGCCGACGACCAGCACGCCGAGGACGAGCAGCACGATCGGGGCGCCCTTGTAGCTGGCCAGCAGCAGCGTGACGACGAGGATCGCCGAGGTGAGGGCGACGAGCTTGAGCAGGAACAGGCTCCTGGGGGGCACGTCGAGTGAGAACTTCCGCTGGCGCCTGCGGTCGCGGACCTCCTGCAGGACCGAGAAGACGATCAGGACGAGGCCCAGCAGCAGCGTGAGGTTGTGGTAGTTGGTGCTGGGGCCGACCTCCGGCAGGAAGCCGTTGCCCATCTTCTGCAGACCGCGCGGGAACGGCCCGAGGGTCTGCCCCTGCAGGAAGATCTCCGTCAGACCGCGGAAGATCAGCATGCCGGCGAGGGTGACGATGAACGACGGTATGCCGAAGTAGGCGATCATGTAGCCCTGCACCGCACCGGCCACCGCGCCCACCAGCAGGCACAGCACCACGGCGAGCGGCCAGCCGACACCGTGCTGGACCGTCAGGACGGCCGCGAACGCGCCGACGAACGCCGTCAGCGAGCCGACCGACAGATCGATGTGGCCCGCGATGATCACCAGCATCATGCCGATCGCGAGGATCAGGATGTGGCTGTTCTGCAGCACCAGGTTGGAGACGTTGTGGGGCAGCAGCAGGTCGCCCCCGGTCCACACCGCGAACAGGGCCACGATCAGGCCGAGCGCGATCAGCATGCCGTACTGCCGCATGTTGGTGCGCAGCCCGGCCAGCACCAGCCGCAGCAGAGCGCCGGGGGCCGCCTCACCGCCCCTGCCCGGGGGCGCCGGTGCCGGGGTCCTGGCGGACACGTCCGTGCTCATCGGGTCACCTCCTTGTCCTTCGTCATCTGGCGCATCAGCGATTCCTGAGAGGCCTCGGCCCGGGAGAACTCGCCGGTCACCCGGCCCGCCGCCATCGTGTAGACGCGGTCGCACATGCCGAGCAGCTCGGGCAGTTCGGAGGAGATGAAGACGACCGCCCTGCCCTCGGCCGCCAGCTTGTCGATGACCGTGTAGATCTCGTACTTGGCGCCGACGTCGATGCCCCGCGTGGGCTCGTCCAGGATCAGCACGTCGGGCTCCGCGAAGATCCACTTGCTGAGGACGACCTTCTGCTGGTTGCCGCCCGACAACCTGCCCACCGGCTCGAAGACGGTCGGCGCCTTGATGTTCATCGACGTGCGGAACCGCTCGGCGACCTGCCGCTCCTCGTGCTCGTCGACGACGCCCCGCCGCGCGACCTTGTGCAGGGCCGTCAGCGAGATGTTCCGGTTGACGGTGTCGATCAGGTTGAGGCCGTAGTGCTTGCGGTCCTCGGTGACGTAGGCGATGCCGTGCCCGATCGCCTCCGCGACGGTCCTGGTGCGGATCTCCTCGCCGTCCTTGAGCACCGTGCCGCCCGCGTAACGGCCGTAGGAGCGGCCGAAGACGCTCATGGCGAGTTCGGTGCGGCCGGCGCCCATGAGGCCCGCGATGCCGACGATCTCCCCGCGGCGCACCCTGATCGACGCGCCGTCGACCACCCTGCGCTGCCGGTCGATCGGGTGGTGCACGCTCCAGTCGCGGATCTCCAGCGCCGGGGGCGCCGCCTCGTCCGTCCGGTGCGCGGTGCGCTCGGGGAAGCGGTGGTCGAGGTCGCGGCCGACCATGCCGCTGATGATCCGGTCCTCGGTGGTCCCCGGGTCGGTCACGTCGAGGGTCTCGATGGAGCGTCCGTCGCGCAGGATCGTCACCGAGTCGGCGACCCGGCGGATCTCGCCCAGCTTGTGCGAGATGATGATCGAGGTGATGCCCTGGGCCTTCAACTCCAGTATCAGGTCGAGGAGTTTGCCGCTGTCCTCGTCGTTCAGGGCCGCGGTCGGCTCGTCCAGGATGAGCAGCTTCACCTTCTTCGACAGCGCCTTGGCGATCTCCACGAGCTGCTGCCTGCCCACGCCGATGTCGGCCACCCGGGTCTGCGGGTGGTCGGTCAGACCGACCCGGCGCAGCAGCTCGGCGGCGTGCCCGAGGGTGCCGTCCCAGTCGATGAGGCCGCGCGTGGCGTGCTCGTTGCCGAGGAAGATGTTCTCGGCGATGGAGAGGTACGGCACCAGCGCCAGCTCCTGGTGGATGATGACGATGCCGTGCTGCTCGCTGGCCCGGATGTCCTTGAATCGGCAGACCGCCGACTCGAAGAGGATCTCGCCCTCGTAACTGCCGTACGGGTGGACGCCGGAGAGCACCTTCATCAGGGTGGACTTCCCGGCGCCGTTCTCGCCGCAGATGGCGTGGACCTCACCCTGACGTACCGTCAGCGTGACGTCGGAGAGCGCCGTGACACCGGGAAAGGTCTTGACGATCGAGCGCATTTCCAGGACGGGTCCCGCCATGGTCGTGCCTTCCGGTCGGTGTGGGGTCGGTCGGTTCGGTCGGGTCACCTGAGCTGGGCGTCGGTGTAGTAGCCGCCCTTGACCAGGACCTCTTCGTAGTTGGACCTGTCGACGCTGACCGGCTGGAGCAGGTAGGAGGGGACGACCTTGGCGCCGTTGTCGTACGACTTCACGTCGTTGACCTTCGGCTTCCTGCCGTTGAGGACGTCGTCCAGCATCGTGGAGGCGACCTCGGCGAGCTTGCGGAGGTCCTTGTAGACGGTCTGCGTCTGCTCACCCGCGATGATCGACTTCACGGAGGCCAGCTCCGCGTCCTGACCGGTGATCACCGGGAGCGGCTTGTTCCCCGAGCCGTAGCCGTCCGACTTCAGCGCGGACAGGACGCCGATGGAGATGCCGTCGTAGGGGGAGAGGACGGCGTCGACCCGTTCGCTCTTGTACGAGGAGGTGAGGATGTCGTCCATGCGCCGCTGGGCGGTGGCGCCGTCCCAGCGCAGGGTGGTGACCTTGTTGAGCGCGGTCTGCCCGGAGCGGACGACCAGCCGTTTGTCGTCCAGGTACGGCTTCAGCACGCTCATCGCGCCCTCGAAGAAGTAGCGCGTGTTGTTGTCGTCGTTGGAGCCGGCGAACAGCTCGATGGAGAACGGCCCCTTCTTGCCGCTGTCCAGGCCGAGCTTGTGCACGATGTAGGTGCCCTGCAGCCTGCCGACCTTCTCGTTGTCGAAGGACGCGTAGTAGTCGACGTTCCGGGTGCCGAGGATCAGACGGTCGTAGGAGATGACCGGGATGTGGGCGTCCGCGGCCTCCTGCAGGACGTGGTCGAGGGACTTGTTGTCGATCGCCGCGACGATCAGGCCCTTGACGCCCTGGGTGATCAGGTTCTCGATCTGCGAGACCTGCTGCTCGGGGTCGTCCTCGCCGTAGACCAGCTTGGTCTTGTAGCCCTTGGCCTGGAGGTCCTTGACGACGTTGGCGCCGTCGCTGATCCAGCGTTCGGAGGACTTGGTCGGCATCGCGACGCCGATGGTGCCGCCCTTGGCGTCGCCCTGTTTCTCCTTGCTGCCGCCCGCGCCGCTCTGCCCGCAGGCGGTCAGGGCCAGGGCGAGCGAGGCGGCCGCGGCCGTCCCGGCGATTGCGGTTCTGTGGTTGCGCATGGTGATCAGTCCTTGGTCGGTTCGTCGTGGGCTGGGGGTCACGCGTTGCTGGGGAAGCGGTTCAGCGGGCCGGGCAGCCGCGAGCCGAGCGGCGCCATGCCGCCGTCCGCGCCGTGCCGGGCGAGCAGGTCCAGGGCGAGCCGGCCGCGCCGTACCCGCTCCCGGGCGGTGTCCAGGGTCAGGTCCCTGAGATGGGCGCCCCACGGGTAGATGCCGGGCGCCTTGGACAGACCGAACTTCAGGTAGAGCGGCGCGCCGCGCCGGATCAGCTCGGCCACCTCGTACATCCGCACGTAGCCGCCGAGGTCGTCGGGGGCCTCGATGTACAGATCCATGGGGGCGCCCGAGACCCGCCGGATCTCCGTGAGGTGATCGGGCGTCAGATCGCTCGGCACGTTGACGGAGTCGGCGCCGAGCCGCTCGAAGACGGCGTACGAGGCCGGGTTGACCGGGCCGATCAGTGCCGAGACCTTGAGCGTGGTGTCGGCCGGGAGGATGCCTTCCGTCCGGGCCCGGTGCAGGGTCCACAGCACGCCCTCGTCGGCGACCAGAAGGCACTTGACGCCCAGTTCGGTGGCGCGGACGGCGTCCTCGACGCAGCCGGCCACGGCGTCGTGACCGCGTGCGCGCAGCCCGGCCCCCCGTGAGTCGGACCGCACCGCACCGCCGGTGTCCCAGGTGCCGCGCGGGCCGGTGAACAGGCAGAGTTCCACGACGCGTTCGCCGGCGGCCCCGACCATCTCGGTGATCTCGGCGTCGGTGAGCATCCACACGCCGCTGCCCTGGCTGATCCGGTGGATCGGCACATCGAGGCGGGAGGCCTCCTCCAGCACGACCGCCAGCGCTTCGGGACCCTCGCAGGAGGGGACCTCGGTGCGCCAGCGGCCGCCGCCCGGGAAGCTGTGGGCGGAGGCGTCGGCCGGGTCCGGGGCGGGCGCCCCCAGGCCGAGTGCGGCGAGCACGTGCTCGCCCGGCCTGCGGGCCGCCGGGGCGTGGGCTTCGGTCACGAGCAGTCCTTCACGTTCGATATCTCGGACAAGGTTCGCGCCCCTGGGCAGGGGGGCGTGGGATGGGGCGCGGGGGAGGGTGGAACGGAGGCTTGAGGGGGCGTGGGGCGCGTGGGGTGACGGAGCGGCCTCCGGGCGGAGGGAAGGGAGCGGACCGGAGGAGCGGGCCCGGGGCGGCGGGAGGGCCCGGGGGCGGGCCGGCCGGGGCGCCGTCGGGTGGCGGCCCGGCCGGCGTACGGTCAGGGGCGGAGCAGCACCTTGCCCACCCCCGGATCCCCGTTCCCCACCAGCTCGATGGCCCGCGGGAACTCGGTCAGCGGCAGCTCGTGCGTGACCAGCGGCAGCGGATCGAGCAACCCGGCGCCGAACATCCGCACGGCGTACGCCCAGGCCGGTGGCGGCGCCCCGAAGACGGTGTGCGTCTCCAGCTGCCGTACGACGAGGTCGGCCGGGTCGAGCCCGTCCGCGCCCGGCGCCGGGATGCCGGTCAGGACCAGGCGTCCACCGCGCCGGAGCAGCGCGGCGGCGGTGCGCGCGGCCGTCGCGGAGCCGGCGGCCTCGACGACGACGTCGAAGTCGCCGGGTGCCTCCTGGTCCGTGGTGCGGAAGCCGGTGGCCCCGAACCGCCGGGCCAGCGCCTCCCGGTCGTCCCGGACGCCCACGACCAGCAGCTCCGCCGGCGAGACGGCCTTCAGGAACTGCACCGCGAGCATCCCCAGCGTGCCGGTGCCGACCACCGCGACCCGCTCGCCCGGCCGGGCGCCCGCCTTGAGCGCGGCGGCGGCGACGCAGGCGGCCGGCTCCAGCAGCGCGGCGGCGGTCAGGTCGGCGTCGTCCGGCAGGACGTGCAGCAGCCGCGCGGGCAGCGTGAGCGTGGCGGCCATGGCACCCGGCCGGGTGAAGCCGGTCTCCTCGTAGCCGTCCGTGCACAGGGTGGTGTCGCCCGCGTGACAGCGCTCGCACACCTGGCAGTTGCGGAAGCCCTCACCGACGACCTTGCGGCCGACGAGGGTCGCGGGCACTCCGGCGCCCACCGCCCCGACCGTGCCGGACCACTCGTGGCCGGGGACGAGCGGGTAGCGCACGTACCCCTCGGGCCGGTTGCCCCCGTACACCTCGCGGTCGCTGCCGCAGATGCCGGCCGCGTGCACGGTGACCAGCGCCTCGCCGGGACCGGGCCGCCGGGGCGTGTGGGCCTCGACCCGGTGCGCCCCGGGCGCCTCGACCACCACCTGGAAGCTCACACGGTCCCCTTCGGCCTGCGCTGCTCCCAGCCCTCGGCCCACAGGTCGAACCGGGCCTGTTGCTGCGGGAACTCCGCGGCCGCGTCGACGTCCAGTTCGACACCCAGACCGGGCTCGTGCGACAGCTGGAAGTACCCGTCGACGACCTGGGGAGCGCCCTTGACCACCTTCTTGATCTCGGCGTCCGCGAAGTCGTTGAAGTGTTCGAGGATCTTGAAGTTCGGGGTGGTGAAGCCGACTTGGAGCGAGGCGGCGGTCAGCACCGGCCCGCCCACGTTGTGCGGGGCGACGAGCATGTAGTGGGCCTCGGCGGTCGCGGCCAGCTTGCGGGTCTCCCAGATGCCGCCGATGTGGCCGACGTCGGGCTGGAGGATGTCCGCGGCCTGGTTCTCGAACAGCTCGCGGAACTCGATCCGGTCGTGCACGCGTTCACCGGTGGCGATCGGGACGTCGACCTTGGCGGCGACCTTCTGCAGCGCCTTGAGGTTCTCCGGCGGCACGGGCTCCTCCAGCCAGGCGGGCTCGAAGGGGGCGAGTTCCCGGGCGAGGCGGACCGCGGTGGCGGGGGAGAAGCGGCCGTGCATCTCCAGCATCAGCTCGGCGTCCGGGCCGATCGCGTCGCGCACGGCCTCGATGAGCGAGACGGCGTACCGGGTCTGCGCGTGGTCGAGTTCGAAGTGCCCGGTGCCGAACGGATCGATCTTCAGCGCCCGGTAGCCGCGCTCCATCACCCCCTGGGCGGCCTTGTGGTAGGCCTCCGGCGTTCGCTCGGTCGTGTACCACCCGTTGGCGTACGCCTTGACGCGGTCGGTGACCTTCCCGCCGAGCAGCTGCCAGACCGGCACGCCGAGCGCCTTGCCCTTGATGTCCCAGCACGCCATCTCGACGACCGCGATGCCGGACATGACGATCTCACCGGCGCGGCCGTAGTCGCCGTATTTCATCCGGCGCACGAGATCCTCCACGGCGAACGGATCCGAGCCGCGCACGTGGTTGGTCTCGGCCTCCCGCAGGTAGCCGATCAGCGCGTCGGTGCGCCCGAGCATCCGGGTCTCGCCGACTCCCGTGATCCCCTCGTCGGTGTGCACCCGGACATAGGTCAGGTTGCGCCACGGGGTCCCGACCACGTGTGTGCTGATTCCGGTGATGCGCACGGCGGTTGCCTCTCAGCTGTTCGAGATTTCGTCACACGTTCGAAATGTTGGCGTGACAGTAAGGAGGGGGCGGTGAGGGTGTCAATGGGTCGGGCGGGTAACGGTTTCGGGGCGGCTTGTGGGAAATATTGCGCTCCCCCACCAAACCTTCACAGGGCTGCCTAGGAACGTGACCGGCGCGGACCTTAGTCTTCCCGCGTCATGGACTTCTGCCACCCGTGCCGACGGCACCTCAACGGCGCCCTCGCCTGCCCGGGCTGCGGCGCACCGGCCCCAGGGCCGGTCGTGCCCGCACCGGCACCGCCCGCCTACGCGAGCGCCGGCGAGACCTACGGCGGACAGGGTCCCGCGCAGGGGCACCACGCCGCCCAGGGCTACGACACCGCCCAGGGGTACGAGGCCGCCCAGGGGTACGGCACCGCGCAGGGGCACCACGCCGCCCAGGGGTACGAGGCCGCGCAGGGGTACGACACCGTGCAGGGGCACCACGCCGCCCAGGGGTACGAGGCCGCGCAGGGGTACGACACCGCGCAGGGGCACCACGCCGCTCAGGGCCACCATGCCGCCGCTCAGGGGTACGACGTCGCTCAGGGCTACGGCGGCACCCCGGAGTACGGCGGCACCCAGCAGTACGGCGCCCTTCCGGAGCATGAGCCGAACGGGCCCCGGGCGTCCTGGGAGCCGGAGGAGCCCGCGGCCACCGAGGAACCGGAGCACGCGGCCGGGGCGGAGGACGCGGCGGAGCCGGAGCCGCGGGACGGCGGGCACGAGGGCGGTGGCCGGGCGGCCCGGCGCAAGGCGCGCGACACCGCGGGCCCCGCCGAGACCGGCTCCGGCAGACCCGACCGCAGGGCGCGCGACACCGTCGCGGCGCTCGACGACGTCACCGTGGGCCCCGCCGACGCCGACTCCAGCAGGCGTGACCGCAAGGCCGCCGCGCACCGGCGGCGCCGTCGCCGTGCCCTGCTGGTCGCCGCGGGCTTCGTGCTGGCCACGGGCGGCCTCAGCCTCGCCGAACTGGGCAAGGACGCGCCCTTCTCGCCCTTCTCCAGCGATCCGCCGGCCGCGTCCGGCGACACCGCGGCGAACGGCGGTTCGTCCCCCGCGGCACCGGGCCGTACGGCCGCCCCGCTCGAGGGTGCGAACGGCGCCGACGGCGCCTCGCGCGGTGCCTCCGCCTCGCCGGACGCCTCCGCGTCCGCCTCCGCGTCCGCCTCCGGGTCCCCCGGGGCGAAGGACTCCGCCTCCCCGTCCGCGGAGGACACCGGCCGGCCGCAGGCGCCGGCCAGCTCGGGCGCCGGTGCGACCGCCACCGCCCCCGCCTCCCCGGGCACGAGCGATCCGGCCCCCGCTCCGACCCCGACCGCCACCGTCTCCGAGCCCGCCCCGAAACCCTCGCCCACCAGGACCTGCAACCGCTTCCTGTGGTGGTGCACCTGACCGTGCCGCCGGGTCTCCCGCGCCGTCCCCTGCGCCATCCGGGGCATCGCCGACACCCTCGGGCCCTCGTGACGGTTGAGTCGAACGGGTGCGTCCCGCCGTACCGATCTCGGGAAGGCTCGAAGCGGGGACGGGTGCCGTACCGAGGGGGAGCAGCGAGCAGCGGATCGGTTGAGGAGAGCGGATGACGCGGGAGATCACCGTCCACGGCACGGTCGCCGAGGGCTTCGAGGCGGTGCGCGAGGAGTTCGCCGCCTTCGTCGCCGCGGAACGGGACGACTACGAGGGCCAGTTGTGCGCCTACGTCCACGGCCGCCGGGTCGCGGACCTGTGGGCGGGCGAGGGTGCGGCGGGCGACTCGCTCTACGGCGTGTACTCGGCCACGAAGGGTGCGGCCCACCTGGTCGCGGCGATGCTCGTGCAGGACGGCACGCTGGAGCTGGACCGGAAGGTCACCTACTACTGGCCGGAGTTCGCCGCCGAGGGCAAGGGCGCGCTGACCCTGCGGGAGCTGCTGGCGCACCGCGCGGGTCTGATCGGCACCGACACCGGCTTCACCCTCGAGGAACTGGCCGACGACCGGTCGATCGCCGAACGCCTCGCCGACCAGCGGCCGTTCTGGCGCCCCGGCCTGGCCTTCGGCTACCACGCCCTGGTCATCGGCGCGCTGACCGGCGAGGTGGTGCGGCGGGCGACCGGCCGTACCCTGCAGGAGCTGTACGAGGAGCGGATCCGCGCGCCCTACGGACTCGGCTTCCACCTGGGCCTGCCGGCCGACCTGGAGCCGCGCTTCCGCACCGTCCGGCCGATGCTGCCGACCCCCGCGCAGCAGGCGCTCCTCGACGAGCTGCCGACCGGCCCGCACACCCTGGCCGCGATCGCCTTCAACCGGCACGGCGCGGAGCCTACCGATCTGGAGGGCCTGGCCAACGAGCGGCTGATCCGCGCCCGGGGTCCCGCGTCCGTCGGCGGGGTCGCCTCCGCGCGCGGCCTGGCGGGGATGTACGCGGCGGCCATCAGCGAGGTCGACGGCAAGGCCCCGCTGCTCAAGGAGGACACGGTCGCGGAGTTCGGGCAGATCCACTCCGTCGGCCACGACCTGGTGGGTCGCGCCCACAAGTCCTTCGGCCTGGGCTTCCAGGCGACCGCCGACACCTGGCACCCGTTCCTCGGCGCCGGCGCGTTCGGGCACAGCGGCGTGAACGGCGTGCAGGCGTTCGCCGACCCGCGCAGCGGCCTCGCCTACGGCTACACCCGCCGCCGCTTCGCGTTCCCGGGCGGCGCGGCCCCGGAGAACAACAGGCTGGCGGCGGCCCTGCACCGCGCGGCGGTGAAGTGACCTCGCCCTGTCACGTCGCCACGCGCACGCACAGCAGCCGCATCCCACGTCCAGGGATGCGGCTGCCGTTGTACGCAACGACCGACCTCAGACCAGCGTCACGGTGATGTTGCCGCGTGTCGCCTTCGAGTACGGGCAGACCTGGTGGGCCTTGTCCACCAGCGCCCGCGCGGCGGCCCGGTCGACACCGGGAATGTCCGCCGAGATCTCCACGATGATCCCGAAACCGTCCTCGTTCCTGCCGATGCCGACCTTCGCGGTGACGGTCGAGCCGGAGACGTCGGCGCCCTCCTGCCGGGCGACCACGGCGAGCGCGCCCTGGAAGCAGGCGCTGTAGCCGGCGGCGAACAGCTGCTCCGGGTTGGTTCCGGCGCCGCTGCCGCCCATCTCCTTCGGCGGGTTCACGACGACGTCGAGCGTGCCGTCGTCGGTGGCGACGCGGCCGTCGCGGCCGTTCTCGGCGGTGGCGACGGCGGTGTACAGGACGTCGGACTGCTGAATGGGCATGCGGTTGTCCTCTTCCTCGGTCCGCCGCGACTCGCGCCCACGATCGACGGCGGATTTCGGAAAGAAGCTACCGCATGCCGGAAAGTCAAGGCCAGAGGCTCAGAGCTTGACGATCATCTTGCCGGTGTTGTCGCCGCGCAGGACCCCGAGGAACGCCTCCACGTTGTTCTCGATGCCCTCGACGACCGTCTCGCGGTACTTCAGCGCGCCCGAGGCGACCCAGGGGCCGACCTCCTGGACGAACTGGGGCTGCAGGTCGTAGTGGTCGCCGACCAGGAAGCCCTCGATGCGGCCGCGGGTCTGGATCAGGCGCGCCAGGTTGCGCGGGCCGGGGGCGGGCTCGGTGTCGTTGTAGACCGAGATCATGCCGCAGACGGCGATCCGGCCGCCCTGGTTGAGCGAGCCGATGGCGGCCTCCAGGTGGTCGCCTCCGACGTTGTCGAAGTAGACGTCGATGCCGTCGGGCGCCGCCTCCCGCAGCTGCTCGCTCACCGCGCCGTTCTTGTAGTTGAACGCGGCGTCGAAGCCGTACTCGTCCACCAGCAGCTTGACCTTCTCGTCGGAACCGGCCGAGCCGATGACCCGCGAGGCGCCCTTGAGCTTGGCGAGCTGCCCGACCTGGCTGCCCACGGCACCCGCGGCGCCGGAGACGAAGACGACGTCGCCCTCCTTGAAGGAGGCGGTGCGCAGCAGTCCGGCGTAGGCGGTCAGACCGGTCATGCCGAGCACGCCGAGGTACGTGGACTCCGGCGCGGCCTGCGGGTCGACCTTGACGGCGTGCTTCGCGTCCAGGGCCGCGTACTCGCGCCAGCCGAAGAAGTGCAGCACGTGGTCGCCGACCGCGATGCCCTCGGCGTTGGAGGCGACGACCTCGCCGACCGCGCCGCCCTGCATGACCTTGCCCAGCTCGAACGGCTCGGCGTACGACTTCGCGGCCGACATCCTCCCGCGCATGTAGGGGTCGACGGAGAGGTAGGTGTTACGGACCAGGATCTGACCCTCGCCCGGGGTCGGGACCGGCGCCTCGACCAGGGCGAAGTCCTCGGGCTTCGGCCAGCCGACCGGACGGCTGCGCAGGTGCCACTCGCGGCTTACGGAGGGGAGTGCGGGGGACTCGGACATGGTGCGTGGCCTTCCTCAGATATTTCAGTACCTGAAACAACCCTGCACCTGAATATTTCAGGATGTCAAGTAACCGGGTATTCTGGTGAGTATGTCCACCCCATCGAAGCCACACCCCGCCGACGCCCTCACCATGGAGGTCGTCGAGCTGATCGGTGACGTCGTGGCCCGTTTCTACGCGGACTACGAGAAGGCGGCGGGCGAGCACACGCTGACCGGCCCGCAGGCCCGGCTCCTCAGCCTGCTCTCGCTGGAGCCGCTGCCGATGCGCAAGCTGGCCCACAAGCTCAAGTGCGAGCCCTCGAACGTCACAGGGATAGTGGACCGCCTGGAGACCCGCGGCCTGGTGGAGCGCCGCCCCGACCCGGCCGACCGCCGGGTGAAGGTGGCCGCCGCCACCGAGGAGGGCCTGCGGGTCGCCCGGGACCTGCGCGAGGGCCTGCACTTCGCCCGTGAGCCCCTCGCCGGGCTCTCCGTGGACGAGCGGCGCTCCCTGCGCGACCTGCTGCGCCGGATGCTCGGCGTCTGAGCCTCCGGCTCGGCGCCCGCACCCGCACCCGCGGCTCGGCGCCCGCACCCGCACCCGCGGCTCGGCGCCCGCACCCGCACCCGCGGCTCGGCGCCCGCACCCGCACCCGCGGCTCGGCGCCCGCGCCCGCACCTCTGGCTCCGGTCGGCCCGGCCAGCGCGACCGCGGCCGCACCTGCGGCTCCGGGCCGCCGGGCCACCGCGACCGCCTTGGCTGTGGCCCGGCCGTCGCGACCGCGGCTTCGGCTCGGCGCCCGCGACCGCGCCCGCACCTGCGGCTCCGGCTCGGCGACTGCGGCCGCGCCGCCGAGGCCGTCGGTGCCCGCGGTCGTGGAACCGCCCTTGGGTAAAGTCTGCGTCATGCGCGATCTCGGGGTGGGGTTCGGTTATCTGCTGAAGGGCCAGCGCTGGGTCTCCCGGCACGGCCGCAGTTACGGCCTGGGCCTGCTGCCCGGCCTGATCACGCTGGTCCTCTACGCGGCGGCGCTGGTCGCGCTCGCCGTGTGGGGCGACGACGCGGTCGCCTGGTCCACCCCGTTCGCCGACGACTGGTCCAGCCCCTGGCAGGGGCTGTTCCGCGGTTTCCTGACGGCCGTCCTGTTCGCCCTCGGGCTGCTCCTGGCGGTGCTCACCTTCACCGCCGTCACCCTGCTGATCGGCCAGCCCTTCTACGAGAACCTCTCGGAACGCGTCGACGCCGACGTCTCGCCCGACGGCAGCGCCCCGCGGTCCGGGCTGCCGCTCTGGCGCGAACTGTGGATCTCGGCCCGCGACAGCCTGCGCGTCCTGCTTCGGGCCGCTCTGTGGGGCGTGCTGCTGTTCGCCCTCGGATTCCTGCCGTTCGTCGGGCAGACCGTCGTACCCGTGCTCGGCTTCCTCGTCACCGGCTTCTTCCTCACCGAGGAACTGGCCGGCGTCGCCCTGCAGCGCCGGGGCGTGGAGCTGCGCGCCCGGCTCGCCCTGCTCCGCTCCCGCAAGAGCCTGGTCTGGGGCTTTGGAACGCCTCTGGGCCTGGCCTTCCTGGTGCCGTTCGTCGCGGTGTTCCTGATGCCGGGCGCGGTCGCGGGCGCCACGCTCCTCGCCCGCGACCTGCTGGGCGAGGAGAACGCCGACGGCGAGCCCGCGCCCGCCGCGCCCGGCACGGTGCCCGGCACGGAGGACGCCACCCGCTGACCCGGACACGCGCCTCCCGCCGTGCTCAGCCGTGCTCCCGCAGCCTCCCGCCGTGCTCAGCCGTGCGCCGCGGCCTCCCGCCGTGGTCAGCCGTGCGCCGCGGCCTCCCGCCGTGGTCAGCCGTGCGTCCGCCGCCTCCCGGCGGGGTCCGCGGCGCGCGTGTCCGGCGCGCCGGCCGCCACGGTCACGATCGACCGCACCTGGTCGATGATGTCCAGCCGGTTGCGTACGAACCCGGGATCGGTCACGGTCCCCGTCGCCGGGTCCGTGTTCCCGGCGCCGAACTGCAGCACGGGCGTGTGCAGATGCCCGCCGGGCAGGGTGTCGTGCAGGCCGAGGCGGTCCCGCAGCAGCGTGGCCCGGTAGGCGATCTCGTTGGAGAGGTAGTCGCCGCCGCCTCCGGCCCGGGCCGTCGAGCCGGGCGTCGGGCCGTCCGGCCGCACGACGGGGGAGGAGCCGCCCGCGGGTATCTCGGTCACCTCGGTGTGGTCGTAGACCGGGAAGCGCCCCGTGTGCGCGGCCACCACGGCGGCGTACGGCAGGGTCGTCGTCGTCCACTGGGGCTGTGCGGCCGGGTCGGCGACCGGCACGGTCTCCGTCCGGGAGACGCCGTCGTTGTCCGGGAAGCCGCCCCGCCAGGCACCGTTGGTGCGCTCGATGTCGAACCGGCCGACGCGGCCCTGGCTCACGGTCGTGAAGAGGTCGGTCTCCGGCAGGTGCGGCCGCAGCGCCCGCTCCACCGCGCCGTCCGCGAAGTCCTGCCAGCGCACCGGGAACACCGCCGTCTCGATGCGCGCCGGGCCCCGGGCCGTCCGGATCACCGTGCCGTCGAGCGCGAGCGCACTGGCCCCGGACGGGTTGGATATGCGGATGTCCCGGTCCAGGGTGAACGGGTCGAACCCGGTGACCAGGACCCGCCTCGGGTGTCCCTTCGCCGGGTAGCGGATGTCGGTCTGCCCCCGCGAGGTCCGCTCCAGCCGGTCCAAGAGCGCGGCCCGCTGCCGGTCACCGAGGCCGAACGCCGGTTCCCAGGTGCGCACCTCACGCGTCATCCCCAGCCGGGCCCAGTACAGCGGCCGGTCGTCGTCCCGGCTCAGGTCACCGCCCGCCGGGCCCCTTCCCTGTGCCCGGTCCACGGCCCGCCGCCACAGCGTGGATCCCTCCCGGTCGACGAGGTGCCGGGCCTGCGCGTAGGAGTGCGCGTGTGCCAGTTCGCGGCCGAACTCCGGTGCGACGCCGTCGAATCCGGAGCGGCGCAGGATCTCCCGCGGTACGGCACCGCCGAGGCGCTGTTCCTCGACGGTGGGGGAGGAGGCCGCCGTGGCCCCCGGAGTGGCGGAGGCCGTGGCGGCGGGGGCGGACAGGCCGGCCAGCAGGGCCAGGGCGAGAACGCCCAGCCCGGTGCGTAGGGGTGTCAAGGTGGGTGGGTCCTTCCGTCGCTGTGGGGCGCGTGGTGCGGTGGACGGCGGCAGTATCGCGTGACGCAGGCTGCCGGCGCCATGGTGCACCCGGCGGCCCCTCGGCCGGCCTGGCTCGTCCCGCGGCCGCAGCAACCGACCGCTCCGCCGTGCACAACCTGGTTGTCCGACGCGCTCCGGGCCGGACCGGCACCGGGCGCCCGGCGTGCAGGCCGTCCTGTTTCGTGTCCGCAGAGTCCGGCTCCGGCGAACGCTTGGCGTGCAGGTCGGCTTGTTTCGTGTCCGCCGAGTCCGGCTCCGGCGAACGCCCGACGTGCAGGCCGTCCTGTTTCGTGTCCGCCGAGGCGGGCCCCGGCGAACGCCCGGCGTACGGCAGGCCTGCTTCGCGTCCGCCGAGTCCGGCCCGGCGAACGCCCGGCGCGTAGGCCGGCCTGTTTCGTGTCTGCCGAGTCCGCCCCGGCGAACGCCCGGCGTACGGCGGGCCTGCTTCGCGTCCGCCCGGGCCGGCTCCGGCGAGAGCGTGGAGGTCACCGTCCAGCTCGCGCGCCGCGCTTTCGGGGTCCGGGACGGGACGGCGAAGACGTGGGCGTGTGTGAAGGGTTCGTACGAGATCGCCGCCGGACGCTCGATCGCCGACCGCGGGCTCACCGCGCCGATTAACGTCGGATCCGGGACAAGTCCCCCCGAGCAGCCCCGGTCCGGGACCTGACCCCTGGACCGGGGCTCACGGCCTCCCCGGGGGCGAGGGAGCCCGCCGTGCCCGCGCGGGTCCGCCAGACAGGCGAATGTGCCATTCGGTTGGGTGCCGGCCGTGCCGGACCGGTTGCGGGGCCGCCCGTCCGGCGGATTGCTGGGGATGTCGTCACGGACGGCGCTACCCCCAGGAGAACACCATGAGCTATCAGCAGGATCTGATAATTTGCCGCGAGCTGGGTGAGCGTCATGGCGAGAGCCGGGCACTGAACAGCCTCGGGGTCGCCCTTCAGCAGGTCCAGCGGTTCGACGACGCCATCGCGGCCCACCAGCAGGACCTCGTCACCTGCCGCGAGCTGGCGGAGCACCATGGCGAAGGCCAGGCGCTGAACAACCTGGGCACGGCGCTGCAGCAGGTCCAGCGGTTCGACGAGGCGATCGAGGCGCACCAGCAGGCCGCCTGCTGTTTCGCGGAGCTGGGGGACCGGCACCGCGAGGGTCAGGCGCTGAACAATCTGGGTACTGCGTTGCAGCAGGTGCGCCGGTTCGGCGAGGCGATCGAGGCGCACCAGCAGGCCGCCTGCTGTTTCGCGGAGCTGGGGGACCGGCACCGCGAGGCTCAGGCGCTGAACAATCTGGGCACCGCGTTGCAGCAGGTGCGCCGGTTCGACGAGGCCATCGACGCCCACCAGCAGGCCTCCGCCCGGTTCGCGGAGCTGGGTGACCATGACGGTGAGGGCCGGGCGCTGAACAATCTGGGTACGGCGTTGCAGCAGGTGCGCCGTTTCGACGAGGCGATCGAGGCGCACCAGCAGGCCTCCGTGCGGTTCGCGGAGCTGGGTGACCATGACGGTGAGGGCCGGGCGCTGAACAATCTGGGTACGGCGTTGCAGCAGGTGCGCCGTTTCGACGAGGCCATCGAGGCGCATCAGCAGGCCGCCGCCCGCTTCACGGAACTCGGTGACGGCGAGGGCGAAGGACGCGCCCTGAACAACCTGGGCATGGCGTTGCAGCAGGTACGCCGGTTCGACGAGGCCATCGACGCCCACCAGCAGGCCGCCGCCCGCTTCACCGAACTCGGCGACGACGAGGGCCGGGTCCTGAACAACCTCGGCACCGCTCTGCAGTCCCGGGGCCTGTGGCGGGTGCGCAAGGGCCGGAACCCGGGCGAGCCCAAGGTCCAGCCCGACGCCAGGGGCGACGGCAGGGGTCACAGCGAGCGGCTGGTGCCGCTCGTCGTGGACGTCCCCGTCCCCACGGCCTGCGCCGCCCAGTCGTCGTCGGAGTTCACCGCGCACCCGGAGGTCGTCACGCTCGTACCCGCGGACGACGCGCCGGCGGCACAGGCGGACAACCCCGCGGAGAACAAGCGCTGGGGACGGCGCCGCAAGCTCCTGGAGCCCGTGCTCTCCGACGACCCGCAGTAGGCCGGGACAGCGCCCCGGCAACGGCGCCGGCGGCCGCGGCCGTACAGCCCCGGCTCCGGCGGCCGCAGCCGTACGGCCCCGGCTCCGGCCGCTGCAGCCGTACGGCCCCGGCTCCCGCCGCCGTGGCCGTGCCGCCGCAGCCGTACCCGCTCAGTCGCGGACGCCGAAGCCGTACACCGTCTGAGAGCGGTACGTCTCGCCCGGCCGCAGTTCCGTGCGGGGGAACCGCGGCCGGTTGGGGGAGTCGGGGAAGTGCTGGGTCTCCAGGGCGATGCCGTCGCCCGGGGCGAAGGGGGCCGAGAGGTGGTCGGCCGTGTAGAGCTGCACGCCCGGCTCGGTCGTCGCCACGGTCAGGGTCCGCCCGGACGCCGGCTCGTGCAGCTCGGCCACCTCCTGCGGCATCTCGGTGACCCCCTTGTCCAGCACGAAGTTGTGGTCGTAGCCCGAGCCGACCTTGCGGGCCTCGCGGAAGTCGAAGCGCGAGCCGGACACGTCCTCCAGCGACCCGGTCGGGATCAGGTCCGCGTCGACCGGGGTGAAGCGGGACGCGGCGAGCCGCAGTTCGTGCCCACCGGCCTGGCCCGCGTCATGGCCGGCGAGGTTGAAGTAGCTGTGATTGGTCAGGTTGACCACCGTCGGGGCGTCCGTCACCGCCTCGTAGGCGATCCGCAGCGCGCCCGACGCGTCCAGCGTGTACTCCGCCGACACCTCCAGCCGCCCCGGGAAGCCCTCCTCGCCGTGCGCGCTCACCCGGCTCAGCCGCACCCCGTGCTCGATCGGCTCGGCCGCCCACACCCGGTTGCCGAAGCCGCGGGTGCCGCCGTGCAGGGAGTTGTGCCCGTCGTTCGGCTCCAGCGCGTAGACCCGGTCGTCCAGGGTGAAGCGGGCGCCCGCGATCCGGTTGGCGTACCGGCCGATCAGGGCGCCGAAGTGCGGCTCGGGATGCGCGAGATAGCCGTCCAGACCGGCGAACCCCAGCACCACGTTCGCCCTGCGCCCCGCCCGGTCCGGGACCTCCACCGACCGCACGATCCCGCCGTAGGTCAAGACCTCCACCCGGGTCCCCGCGCGTTCCAGCGCCCAGCGGTGGACCTCGGTGCCGTCGGAAAGTGTGCCGAAAAGTTCGCTCATGTGGAAAACCCTAGGCGATCGGCACCCTAGGCCCTGTCCGACCATTCGCGTCTGCCGCGCGACGCCATGCACGCACTCTCGCCGCACCGGCCCCAGACCCGAGTACGTCCAGTACGAGGGCCTGGGGCCGGCACGCCGAGAGCACGCACCTGACGCCGCGCGGCCGCCCTTCGGGCGACGACGCGAATG
Organism: Streptomyces sp. NPDC096012; assembly: GCF_040426375.1. Lineage (NCBI taxonomy): Bacteria > Bacillati > Actinomycetota > Actinomycetes > Kitasatosporales > Streptomycetaceae > Streptomyces > Streptomyces sp. NPDC096012. Next base: position 120,346 of record NZ_JBEOTD010000004.1, on the reverse strand, counting down.
GTCAGACAGGACCTAGGCAACCGGGTCCGGTGCGGTGATCGTCCGGTACGCGATCGACGCGAGCCGGGCCTGGCCGTCCCGGCTCGGGTGGAACCAGTCCCAGTGGCTGAGCTGATCGGTGCCGAAGTCGTAGTCGTAGACCGCGTTGCCGTCGAAGCGGCAGCGGCGGTCCTTGGCGCAGACCTCCTTCAGCACCTTGTTGTACTCCACCACCCGCTGCTGCACCCGGTCCCGGCGCGCGGTGGCCGCGCTGGTCAGGTCGTCCGCCTCGCCCAGCATCGACGGGCAGATGCCCAGCTTCCACACCTCCTTGCCCAGCGCGTTCGACCGGCCCTCGGACCACAGCCGTTTGAGGTTCGGCACGCTCGCCACGTACACCTGCGTCCTGGGCAGCGAGGAACGCAGCGTGGCCAGCGCCTCCTCGAAGTCCGCGCGGAAGTCGGCGACCGACGTCATCGCCGACACCGACCGCCGGCAGGCGTCGTTCGCCCCGACCATCACCGTCACCAGATCCGGGCCGCGCACGGCCGCCTGGGCCATCTGCTCCGGCAGATCGGCCATCCGGGCGCCGGTCACCGCGTAGTTCCAGCTGCGCTCCGCCGCGCCGGTCACCCCCAGCAGCCGCACCGCCAGGCTGTCCACCTCGGAGTCGCTGCCCGTCGCCCACGACACCTCGGGGCAGTCCGACAGCACCGCGCACGCGTCGAAGCCGCGCGTGATGGAGTCGCCGACCGCGGCGATCGAGTCCGGGCTGCGGTCCCACACCGGGGCGGGCTTCGCGGCCCGCGCCCTGCTCGCCTCCGGCGCGGGCGGACCCCCGCCGGCGTCGCATCCGGCGAGGCCCAGCACGGCGGCCGCCACGACGGCCGGCAGCGTCCGTGTACGGCGGCTTCGCTTCCGCATCCCCTGGTGATCCCCTCGTCGTGGCTCCGGTGCTTCCTCGGCGCTCCCCCCACATAACAACGCGCGAGGGTTCCCGGCCGGGTCCGGCGGAACGGCTGACCCCCGTACAAGCGTCCCCCTGGGTGAATGGCGGGGGTTTCCTGGCGCCGGGACCGACGGTACGTCACACTCCTTGCCCCGCCGCAGGGTAGCCTCGCCATCAGGGTGGTCGTCGTGGTACTGCCACCCGGCCAGTCCGCAAGATGTCCCGCTCTGTCCGGAGGTCCCGGTGACGACACGTGGAGTTCTGTACGTGCACTCCGCGCCGCGCGCGCTGTGCCCGCACGTCGAGTGGGCCGTCGCAGGGGTGCTCGGCACGCGCGTCAGCCTCGACTGGATCCGGCAGCCCGCGGCCCCCGGCACCTGGCGCTCGGAGTTCTCCTGGCAGGGCGAGGCCGGTACGGCCTCCAAACTCGCCTCGGCGCTGCGCGGCTGGCACCTGCTGCGCTTCGAGGTCACCGCCGAACCCTGTCCGACGGCCGAGGGCGAGCGCTACAGCTGCACCCCCGACCTCGGCATCTTCCACGCCGTCACCGGCATCCACGGCGACATCCTCATCCCCGAGGACCGGCTCCGCGCGGCCCTGACGCGCTCTCAGGGCGGCGAGACGGACCTGGAGGCGGAGATCGCCAAGCTCCTCGGCAAGCCCTGGGACGACGAACTGGAACCGTTCAGGTACGCGGGCGAGGGCGCCCCGGTCCGCTGGCTCCACCAGGTGGTCTGACTCCCGGCCCCCAGCGCCCTCAAGGAGCAAGGGCAACCGCGCGCCAGAGGGAGCGGGACACAGCGGCCCCGACAGCGGGGAACGGCGCGACAGAGGCGGGACAGCGGCCCCTACAGGGGCGTAGGGAACGACGCGACAGCGGGGGCGGGACAGCGGCCCCGACAGGGGCGCGGGGAACGGCGCGACCGGCCACAACGCACCCGCACCCGGCAGCCATCCGCCACAGCGCACCCGCACCCGGCGGCGACCGGCCACAACGCACCCGCACTCGGCGGCGACCGGCCACAAGCGACCCGCACCGGCAGCCATCCGCCACAGCGCACCCGCACCCGGCGGCGACCGGCCACAACGGACCCGCACTCGGCGGCGACCGGCCACAAGCGCCCCGCACCGGCGGCCACCCGCCGCAGCGCACCCGCACCCGGCCACAAGCGCCCCGCACCGGCAGCGGCCAACCCCAGAAAACGGCGACGGCCCGGTCTCCGCCAAGGAGACCGGGCCGTCAGCGCATCCGCACTCAGACGGTCCTGAACGCCAGGACCACGTTGTGCCCGCCGAAGCCGAACGAGTCGTTCAGCGCGGCGATCCGGCCCTCGACCGGCAGCTTGCGCGCCTCGTCGCGGACCACGTCCGCATTCGCCTCGGCCTCGGGGTCGAGGTTCTCGATGTTGATGGTCGGCGGCGCCACCCGGTGGTACAGCGCGAGCACGGTCGCCACCGACTCCACACCGCCCGCGCCACCGAGCAGATGCCCCGTCATGGACTTGGTCGCGGACACCGCGATGTGGTCGGCGTCGTCGCCCAGCACCTTCCGCAGCGCCTTCAGCTCGGCGACGTCACCGGCCGGCGTCGAGGTGGCGTGCGCGTTGACGTGGACGATCTCGGCCGGGTTCAGGCCGGTGTTGTCCAGCAGGTTCTGCAGCGCGTGCGAGATGCCGCGGCCCTCGGGCTCCGGCTGCACGATGTCGTGGCTGTCGGCGGAGATGCCCTGCCCGACGGCCTCCGCGTAGACGCGGGCACCGCGCTTGGCGGCGTGCTCCGCGGACTCCAGGACGAGCACTCCGGCGCCCTCGCCGAGGACGAAGCCGTCGCGGTCGACGTCGTAGGGACGCGAGGCGCCCTGCGGGTCGTCGTTGTTCTTGGACATCGCCATCATGTTGCCGAACGCGGCGATCGGCAGCGGGTGGATGGCCGCCTCGGTACCGCCGGCGACGACGACGTCGGCGCGACCGGTACGGATCATCTCGATGGCGTAGCCGATGGCCTCGGCGCCCGAGGCGCACGCGGAGACCGGCGTGTGCACGCCCGCCCGGGCGCCCACGAGCAGGCCCACGTTGGCCGACGGGCCGTTGGGCATCAGCATGGGGACGGTGTGCGGGGAGACGCGGCGTACGCCCTTCTCCTTGAGCACGTCGTACTGGTCGAGCAGCGTCGTGACGCCACCGATGCCGGAGGCGATGACGGCACCCAGCCGGTCCGGGTCGACACTGGCGCCCGGTGCGGAGCCGTCGGCCGCCGCCTCGCCGGCCTTGCCGGTGAAGCCCGCGTCCCTCCAGGCCTCCTGAGCCGCGATCAGGGCGAACTGCGCCGAGCGGTCCAGCCTGCGGGCCTGCGGCCGCGGAATGACCTCGGAAGGCTCCACGGCGACCGGGGCCGCGATACGGACGGCCTGCTCGGCCGCCCAGTCCTGCTCCAGGGGCTTGACGCCGGACTTGCCGGCGATCAGACCCTCCCAAGTGGAAACTGCGTCGCCACCCAGCGGTGTGGTTGCGCCGATACCGGTGACGACCACGGTGCGATTGGTCGGGCTCACGGGAATTCTTTCTCCAACGGATACGGGATTCGACGGCGCCACCGCCGGGTGGCGGGGCCTTGCAGCCTGGGGCCTAAGGGGTGGCTCAGGCCTGGTTCTTCAGGATGTAGTCGGTGGCGTCACCGACGGTCTTGAGGTTCTTGACGTCGTCGTCCGGGATCTTCACGTCGAAGCGCTCTTCGGCGGCGACGACGACCTCGACCATGGACAGCGAGTCGACGTCCAGGTCGTCGGTGAAGGACTTGTCCAGCTGGACGTCCTCGGTGGGGATCCCGGCGATCTCGTTCACGATCTCGGCGAGACCGGCGACGATCTCTTCCTGAGTGGCGGCCATGTGAGGCGCTCCTTCTCGATAATCCAGACGGTTTTACGGCGCCCGCCGCGCGAGCGGCAGGCGGTGCTGCTGCCGCACCGGATCGCATGATCCGGCACGGAGTGCCTAGGGGAGGGTAACGACCGTGGCGGCGTAGACGAGACCCGCCCCGAATCCGATGACGAGCGCGGTGTCGCCACTCTTCGCCTCCCCGGTCGCCAGGAGCCGCTCCATCGCGAGCGGGATCGAGGCGGCCGAGGTGTTGCCGGTGGTGCGGATGTCACGGGCGACCATGACGTGCTCCGGCAGCTTCAGTGTCTTCACCATCGAGTCGATGATCCGCACGTTGGCCTGGTGCGGGATGAAGACGTCCAGTTCGTCCGCGGTGATTCCGGCCGCGTCCAGCGCCTGCTGGGCGACCTTCGCCATCTCGAACACGGCCCAGCGGAACACCGCCTGGCCTTCCTGCGTGATCGCGGGGAACTTGACGTTCCCCGCGCTGTCCAGGGGCAGTTCGGCGAGGTCGCCGAGCCGGAAGCGGTCCCACGGGACGGTCTGCTTGATCGTCCCGGACTTGTCGCCCTCGGAACCCCACACGGTGGGGCCGATGGCCGGCTCCTGGGCGGGTCCGACCACGACCGCGCCGGCGCCGTCGCCGAACAGGAAGGCCGTGGCCCGGTCCTCCAGGTCGGTCAGGTCGCTCAGCCGCTCCACACCGATGACGAGCACGTACTCGGCGGAACCTTCCACCACCATGCCCTTGGCGAGGGTCAGGCCGTAGCCGAAGCCCGCGCAGCCGGCCGAGATGTCGAAGGCGGCCGCCTTGTTCGTGCCCAGCTTGTCGGCGATCTCGGTGGCGACGGCCGGGGTCTGGCTGAAGTGCGAGACGGTCGAGACGACCACGGCACCGATCTGCTCGGCGTCGATGCCGGCGTCCGCGATCGCCTTGCCGGAGGCCTCGACGGCCATCGCGGCCACCGTCTCCTCGGGTCCCGCCCAGTGCCGGGTCTCGATGCCGGAGCGCGAGCGGATCCACTCGTCGGACGAGTCGATCGTCTCGAGGATCACCTCGTTGGGCACCACCCGGGTCGGCCGGTAACCGCCGACACCGAGGATGCGCGCGTACGGGGCGCCCTTGCTGGGCCTGATCTTCGCCATGTACGGCTCCTTAGGCACCTGCGTGCTCGGAGATGAGCGCGCGGGCCGCGTCGAGATCGTCAGGGGTCTTGAGGGCCAGCGTCTGCACTCCGGGAAGCGCCCGCTTGGCCAGGCCGGTCAGGGTGCCGCCGGGGCACACCTCGACGAGCGCGGTGACGCCCAGCTCCTTGAAGGTCTCCATGCACAGATCCCAGCGCACGGGGTTGGCGACCTGGCCGACCAGGCGCTCCAGCACTTCGGCGCCGGTGGCGACGGGCCGGCCGTCCCTGTTGGAGACGTAGGTGACCTTCGGGTCGGCCGGTGCCAGCTCCTCGGCGGCCTTGGCCAGCGTCTCGACGGCGGGCGCCATGTGAGAGGTGTGGAAGGCGCCCGCGACCTTCAGCGGGACGACCTTGCGGACACCCTCGGGCTTGTCCTCGTTCAGCGCGGCCAGCTGCTCCAGCGTGCCGGCGGCGACGATCTGGCCCGCACCGTTGATGTTCGCCGGGGTCAGGCCGAGCTTCTCCAGGTGCGCTACCGACGTCTCGGGGTCGCCGCCGAGCAGCGCCGACATGCCGGTCGCGGTGATCGCGGCGGCGTCGGCCATGGCCAGACCCCGCTTGCGGACCAGGCGCAGGGCGGCGGTCTCGTCCAGGACACCGGCGAAGGCGGCGGCGGTGATCTCGCCGACGCTGTGCCCGGCGACCGCGCCGGGACCGATGTCGGAGATGTCACCGAGTGCCGCGGCGGACAGGATGCCGGCGGCGACCAGCAGCGGCTGGGCCACCGCGGTGTCCCGGATGGCGTCGGCGTCGGCCTCGGTGCCGTAGCGGGCGAGGTCCAGGCCGATGGCGTCCGACCACGCGGCCACGCGGTCCGCGGCACCGGGCAGTTCGAGCCAGGGAGTCAGGAAGCCGGGCGTCTGGGCGCCCTGGCCGGGAGCGACGAGTACGAGCACTCTCACACTCTCTCTTGGGGACGGCCACGGCCGCCCGTGGGGACAGGGACGAAGAACGGGGAGGGCTTTTGTGGGCCCTCGACAAAACCCTACGGTTGAGCCTCGCCGTCGGCCAGACGCCCCAGGATGAGCGCGATCCGCAGTGTGAAGGCGGATCGTACATCGGAGGGCGACCATCCGGTGACATCAGTCACACGTCGGAGCCGGTAGCGCACGGTGTTCGGGTGAACGAAGAGCATCCGTGCCGCGCCTTCCAGGCTGCTCGCCTGCTCGAGGTAGACACTCAATGTTTCCAGCAGTGCCGAGCCCGCTTCCTCCAGCGGTCTGTAGATCTCCTCCACCAGCTGCTCCCGGGCGCCCGGATCGCCCGCCATGGCGCGCTCCGGCAGCAGATCGTCCGCCAGGACCGGCCGCGGCGCGTCCTGCCAGGCGGAACACGCCTTCAGCCCCGCGGCGGCGGCCTGCGCGGACCGCGTGGCGGCCAGCAGATCCGGTACGACGGGCCCGGCCACGACCGGTCCGGCGGCGAACGGCCCGATCAGCGACCTGGCCACGGCGAGCGGGTTGTCGCTGCCCCCGGCGATCACCACGAGCCGGGCCCCGAGCACCCCGGTCAGCACCTGGAGCTTGGCGTGCCGGGCGGCCCGCCGGATGGCCTCGACGGTCAGTTCACTGTCCCCTTCGGGCGCGGTCCCGAGCACCACGCAGACGTGCTCGGGCGAGTTCCAGCCGAGCGCGGCGGCCCGGCTGACCGCCCCCTCGTCGGCCTCGCCGCTGAGCACCGCGTTCACCACCAGCGACTCCAGCCGCGCGTCCCAGGCACCGCGTGCCTCGGCGGCCTGCGCGTACACCTGGGCGGTGGCGAAGGCGATCTCCCGGGCGTACACCAGCAGCGCCTCCCGGAGCACGCGCTCGTCGCCGGGCGCGGCCACCTCGTCGATGGCGCTCTCCATGACCTCGATGGTGGTGCGCACCATCTCCACGGTCTGCCGCAGCGTGATGGCCCGGGTCAGCTCGCGCGGCGCGGTTCCGAACACGTCCGTGGAGATCGCCTGCGGGGCGTCCGGGCGCCGGAACCACTCGGTGAAGGCCGCGATGCCCGCCTGGGCCACGAGCCCGATCCAGGAACGGTTCTCCGGTGGCATGGCCCGGTACCACGGCAGGGTCTCGTCCATGCGCGCGATGGCCTGGGCGGCGAGGCTGCCGGAGGACTTCTCCAGCCGCTTCAGGGTCGCGGAGTGCTGGTGGACGCCGTGCGCTGCGGGATCGCTGCTGTGGGATTCGGGTTCGGGCACGTGGACAAGACTGCCTTATCGGGCCGTCCCCCTGTGCCGCCGGGTCACCCCCCGGCCACCGCCGCCCCCTGTCGCCGGGGCGCGACGGCACCGCGCCGGCGGTGCCGGGGGTGCTGTCGGCCGTGGGTCCGGGGGCTACCGTTGGCGTCGTGATGGACGTACGGCGCGCCGGTGAGCGCTATCGCGGAGGGGACCGGGAGAGCGGCATCGACTCCCGCCACGCCTTCTCCTTCGGCCCGCACTACGACCCGGACAACCTGCGCTTCGGAGCGGTGATCGCCTGCAACGAGGAGCGGCTCGCCCCCGGTGCCGGCTTCGACGAACACCCGCACAGCCACACCGAGATCGTGACCTGGGTGGTGGAGGGCGAGCTGACCCACCGGGATTCCACCGGCCACGAGACGACCGTCCGGCCCGGAGACCTCCAGCACCTCAGCGCGGCGGCCGGCGTCCGGCACGTCGAACGCAACGACGGCGGCACCCCGCTGACCTTCGTCCAGACCTGGCTGGCCCCGCTGACCCCGGGCGGCACCCCGTCCTACGAGCGGATCGCCGGCATCGCCGACTCCACGCCGTACGCCGTCCCCGGGGCCGGCGCCCTGCTGCACGTGCGCCGCCCGGCGGCGGGGGAGCGCACCGCCGTACCGGACGCCGCCCACGTGTACGCGCACGTCGTGCGCGGGCGGGTGCGGCTGGCCGGCGAGGAGCTGCACCCCGGTGACTCGGCACGGATCACCGGGGCGAGCGGCCTGGAGGTGGAGGCGGTCACGGCCGCCGAGCTGCTGCTGTGGGAGCTGTCCCGGTGACCGCGGCGGCGACCGCCGCACGGTGTGCGCAGGCCTGGACGGCGTGCGCAGGCCGCCGGGCGGTGTTCAGTGCGCGCCGCGGGACTCCTGGAGCACCGCGTCGGTGAGGACCGGCCACGCCTCGATCGCCCAGTTCCCGAACGCCCGGTCCGTCAGCGCGACCTGGGCCAGCCCGGCTTCGGGGTCGATCCACAGGAACGTGCCGGACTGCCCGAAGTGCCCGAAGGTGCGCGCGGAGGACGAAGTGCCGGTCCAGTGCGGCGACTTGGCGTCCCGGATCTCGAAGCCGAGTCCCCAGTCGTTCGGGTTCTGGTGCCCGTACCCCGGCAGCACGCCCTTGGTCCCCGGGTACTGCACGGTCATCGCCTCCGCGACCGTGCGCGGGTCCAGCAGCCGGGGCGCCTGCACCTCGGCGGCGAAGCGCAGCAGGTCCGTCACCGTCGAGACGCCGTCCTTGGCCGGCGAGCCGTCCAGCGACGTCGCGGTCATCCCCAGCGGCTCCAGCACCGCCTGGCGCAGGTACTCCGCGAACGGGATGTCCGTCGCCTTGGCGATGTGGTCGCCGAGCTGCTCGAACCCGGCGTTGGAGTACAGCCGGCGCTCCCCGGGCGGGGCCGTCACCCGGTGCTCGTCGAAGGCCAGCCCCGAGGTGTGGGCGAGCAGATGGCGCACCGTGGACCCGGCGGGACCGGCCGGCTCGTCCAGCTCGACGGCACCCTCCTCGTACGCGACGAGCGCCGCGTAGGCCGCCAGCGGCTTGGTGACCGAGGCGAGCGGGAAGCGGTGCCCGACGGGGCCGTGCGTCCCCAGGACGGTCCCGTCGGCTCGTACGACGCCCGCCGCGGCGGTGGGGACGGGCCAGTTATCGATCAGCGCCAGGCTCTGCAACGACATGGGGCCGAGCCTATGCGGCTCACAGCAGCAGCCGCATCGACGGGTCCGGGTCGCGGGTGAAGCCGAGCGAGGCGTAGAGCGGCTCGGCCTCCGGGGAGGCGTTGAGCAGCACGTGTCCGGCACCCCGTGCGCGGAACCACCGCAGCAGCTCCTCCATGCACGCGCGCGCGTGGCCACGGCGCCGGGCGCCGGGATCGGTGGCGACGCTGAAGACGTGTCCCACCCGCCCGTGCGGATTGCCCGCCTTGCCGATCCGGTACTCCAGAGTCCCCGCCGCCAGCGCGGCCAGTGCCCCGGGCCGGCCGGGGTGGTCGACGACGAAGGCCGCGAAGTCCCCGTCCGGCGCGGCGAGCCGCTCGCCCAGCGTGGGCAGGGACTCGGCGTGCCAGTCGGTCGGCCCGGCGCCTCCCTCGCTCCACAGGGAATCGATCATCACCTGGCGCAGCCGCAGCACTTCGGCGGCGTCCTCGGGTCCGGCCCGGCGTGCGAGACTCATGCGCCGCACGGTAATCGGCCGCCCCGCGTCCCGTCCTGCGGATTTCTCCCGGCCCCGCTTGCCTGGAGTGCACTCGAAGGTCATAGCGTGGGGCCATGACGGTGATGCAGACCACGCCAGCGGAGGCCGCGACCACAGCCGCCGACATCTGCTCCGCCCCGCCCCGGCGCCATCCACGCCCCGACGGCCAGGACCGCTACACGATCAGCGAGGTCGTCGCGTTCACCGGTCTGACCGCGCACACCCTGCGCTGGTACGAGCGGATCGGGCTGATGCCGCACGTCGACCGCTCGCACACCGGCCAGCGCCGCTACACCAACCGCGATCTGGACTGGCTGAACTTCGTGACCAAGCTGCGGCTGACCGGCATGCCGGTGGCGGACATGGTCCGGTACGCGGAGCTGGTGAGGGCGGGCGAGACCACCTACGCGGAGCGCCGGGAACTGCTGGAGTCGACCCGCCGTGACGTGCTGACCCGCATCGCGGAACTGCACGACACCCTCGCCGTCCTCGACCGGAAGATCGGCTTCTACGCCGCGGAGTCGGGGACGTCCTAGGCCGCGGGCGCCGTGGCGGGCGGTGCCGCCCCGGGCCGCGGGCGCCGTGGCAGACGGTGCCGCCCCGGGCCGCGGGCGCGCTAGAGCTGGGCGAGCAACTCCGCCTTCTTGAAGGAGAACTCCTCGTCGGTGACCAGACCGGCCTGGTGCAGCTCGCCCAGGTGCCGGATCCGCTCGGCGATGTCGGCCGGGTCGCGCCGGCACGGTGCCGGTACCGCCGCCACGGCTCCCCGTGCCCGCACCGCGGCCAGCACGGCCGCCGCGAACGGCAGCGACTCGTGCACCGGCCCGTACCCGAGCCCGAAGACCACCGAGGCCGGGTCCTGGTCGGGCTGGGCCTGCCGTTCGGTGCCGGGCTCCCGGGGCAGCAGCCGCAGATGCCCCTCGAAGAGTTCCGGCGAGCGCCACTCCACTCCGCTGAGGCCGGTGACCGGGAAACTCTGGTCCCCGGCTTTCCACTTCGCCGAGGACGCACCGGTCCACGACCAGCGGAACTGCACGCACGTCCCGTCGAAGGACGCCTTCCCGTCGTACGCCTTGAACTGCAGCGGCGCCTCGGGGGCCGTGACCAGATGCCGTTCGCTGGGGCCGGACTCCGTCAGCAGCCCCTTCAGTTCGTCGGCGTAGTACTCGGCGAGGGTCTCCCGCTCGGCGGGCAGGACCAGCCGGTAGGGGTCCGAGCCCTCCTTGAGCTGACCGGCCGCCGCCTCCGTCAGCGGGTCGGCGCCGGCGCGGGGCACCAGGCGCAGGGCCACGGTGCCGCGTTTGCCGGGCGAGAGCGTCACTTCCTCGATCGCCGACAGCGGCACGCGTCGTTCCCCGAGCGCCTGGAAGAGTTTCGGTGTTCGAATCCCCCGTTCGTAGCGGATGAGCACGGAGTCGGACTCGAACTCCCAGACGGCATGAAAACCCGCCAGTACGTCACCCATGCGGCTCATCGTATGCGGCACGTGCTCCTCCGTCGCCACCCGCGCAGACCGCACTTCCTGCTGTTTCTACGCGCGTTCGGCCGTCGCGGTGCCGGGCAGACCGGCCCGGCACGCATCGTTCTCCCGTGCGCACGTCACCTCGTCGTAGGCGCCCACCCCGACGTCGGCGAGATTGCGCAGACTGTCCGTGCCCGGCTGGAAATAACCGGCGTGCCCCTGCGCGTCCCGCGCGGACAGCACCCGCGCGCCGAACGCCGAGGACACCGGATCGGCGCCGTGGCCGAGGCCGCCGAGCTCCAGGTACGGAACGTCCTGCACCCAGTCGGTGGCGTCCCGCATCGCCCACAGCCGGGCCGTGGTGCCCAGCCGGGCGGCCTTGGTGACCCGCATGCCGGGGCTCGCGGCCACCGCTATGTCGCTCACCCGGCGCGGCATGGCGTGCGCGGCCACCCCGCAGACCACGGAGCCGTAGCTGTGGCAGACCATCGCCACCGGGGCGCGGCCGGGCAGGGCCCGCAGCATGCCGTTCAGCCGTACGGCGCCCTCCTCGGCGCGCAGCCCGGTGGCCGCGTCCACACCGAGCCCCTCCGGAGCGGTGTAGTCGGCCCAGGCGATGACGGCCGTACGCGTCGCGGGACTCGCCGCGCGCTCGGCCGCGTACAGCGCCTTGGCCATGCCGACCGGGGCGCTGTACCTGCGGTCCGTCCTCTGGAAGGTGAGCAGGTCGGTGTCGACGCCGGGGACGACGACCGAGATCCGCTGCGCCCGGTCGAGACTTCCGAACACCTCCGCGATCCGGCCCGAGCCCTGCGGGTCGAAGGACAGGATCTGCCGGCCCGGGTCCAGCAGGGACTCGTACCGGTGCATACGGCGGCCCGCGTCCTGCTGTCCGGCCGTGCTGAGCCGGTTGTCGTGCATGCGTTTCTTCTCGGCCCGGCGCGCCTTGTCCAGCGCGATGCGGTTGGCCTGGTAGCGCAGGGCGACCGGGGCGCCGTTCATGTTGCCCACCGCGAGTGCGTAGCGGTGGGCGAGGCGGTCGCGGTCCTTGTGGTCGAGCGAGACGAAGAAGCGGGTCAGGCGCGCCGGGTCGCTCTCGGGGTCCGGCAGCCGGAGGCCGTGCAGGCTGCCGTGCTCCCACTTGGCGAGGGAGGTCTGCAGCGCCGACGACTCCCGGTGGGTGCGCAGAGCGGTCCAGCCGGTGGTCGCGAGCATCACGAACACCACGGCCAGGGCAAGCAGCGCGCGCCAGACGTTGAGTTGCGGTGAGGTGTCGAAGGAAGTCACTGGGAGGACACACTAGGAGAACGGGAGGGTCTCGCGGTAACCGAGTGACAGGGATCACGTTTTGGCATACGCCGAACGCTTTGCCGACGAACCGCCGGACGCCGTACCGGACGATCTCGGGAACGTCCCGCCAACGATCTCAGGTGCTACGCCAGTTCCCGGTCAGAGCCGAACCCACCTGATCGAGGGACGACGCGGTGAGCGCGCGGATCGCCTCCAGGCTGACGTCCTCACCCGTGCTCCACTGCCGTTCGGTGACTCTCATCACCCCGCCGAACACGGCCACCGCGAGCCGCGGTCGCGGGTCGGTCTCCACGTCGACGCCCTCCCGCTCGGCCAGCAGGCGCGCGATCGTCTCCTCCGTGGCGGCCGAGCGCCGCAGATGCGCCGCGAGCAGCGCGGGCGTCGACTCGATCGTCCGGTACATGCGCAGATACAGCTCGACCGGGACTGCCGACTCGACGGTCTCGCGTATCGCGTCCCAGCCCTGCAGGATCGCCTGCCGCAGCGCCTCCATCGGCGCCTCGTGCGCCGGCCGCGCGCGGACGGCCGACACAAAGTGCGCCTCCGTCATCGCCTGGACCGCGAAGGCGGCGTCCTCCTTGCCGGCGAAGTAGCGGAAGAAGGTGCGCTGCGAGACGTCGACGGCCTCGGCGATCTCGTCGACCGTCGTGTTCTCGTACCCCTGGGTGGTGAACAGTTCGAGCGCGGACCGCAGCAGTGCTTCCCGGGTACGTCGTTTCTTGCGCTCGCGCAGCGTCTCCAATGACCTCTCCCCGGTGAACGTCCCTCCAGCTCAGCCTATGTGCCGGTGTCATGTCAGTTACCGACTTGTGAATTGGTTTGTCAACTGTCAGTGGCTGTCACTAGCCTCGAAGGTATGACTAGTCAGACCGCGATCGACGCCACCGGGCCGGGAGGCAAAGCACCGGCATCCTCGTCGGAGCCGACTCCGGCGGCGGGGCTGCGCGGCCACCCGTGGCTCACCCTTCTCACCGTCGCCGTAGGGGTCATGATGGTGGCCCTCGACGGCACCATCGTGGCGATCGCCAACCCGGCGATCCGGGACGACCTGCACGCGACCTTCGCCGACGTGCAGTGGATCACCAACGCCTACTTCCTCGCCCTCGCGGTCACGCTGATCACCGCGGGCAAGCTCGGTGACCGCTTCGGCCACCGGCAGACCTTCCTCGTCGGCGTCACCGGCTTCGCCCTGGCGTCCGGGGCCATCGGCCTGTCCCACAGCATCGCCGCGGTCGTCGCCTTCCGCGTCTTCCAGGGCCTGTTCGGCGCGCTGCTGATGCCGGCCGCGCTCGGCCTGCTGCGGGCCACCTTCCCGGCCGAGAAGCTCAACATGGCGATCGGCATCTGGGGCATGGTGATCGGCGCGTCCACCGCCGGCGGCCCGATCCTCGGCGGGGTCCTCGTCGAGCACGTCAACTGGCAGTCGGTGTTCTTCGTCAACGTGCCGGTCGGCCTGCTCGCACTCGTCCTCGGCCTGCTGATCCTGCTGGACCACCGCGCCGAGAACGCCCCGCGCTCCTTCGACATCCCCGGCATCGTGCTGCTCTCCGGCGCGATGTTCTGCCTGGTGTGGGCGCTCATCAAGGCGCCGGCCTGGGGCTGGGGCGACGGCAGGACCTGGCTCTTCATCGTCGTCTCCGTCGTGCTCTTCGCCCTCTTCGCCTTCTGGGAGACGAGGGTCGCCGAACCGCTGATCCCGCTGGGCCTGTTCCGCTCCGTCCCGCTGTCCGCGGGTGTCGTGCTCATGGTCCTGATGGCCATCGCCTTCATGGGCGGCCTGTTCTTCGTGACGTTCTACCTCCAGAACGTGCACGGCATGAGCCCCATCGACGCCGGCCTGCACCTGCTCCCGCTGACCGGCATGATGATCGTCGGCTCCCCGCTCGCGGGAGCCGCGATCACCCGCCTCGGCCCGCGCGTCCCGCTGGCCGGCGGCATGGCCGCGACCGCGATCGCCATGTACGGCATGTCGACGCTCGACGCGGGCTCCGGCAGCGGCGTGATGTCGCTCTGGTTCGCCCTGCTCGGCCTCGGCCTGGCGCCGGTCATGGTCGGCGCCACGGAGGTCATCGTCGGCAACGCGCCCATGGAGCTGTCCGGTGTGGCGGGCGGCCTCCAGCAGGCGGCCATGCAGATCGGCGGCAGCCTCGGTACGGCCGTGCTGGGCGCCGTGATGGCCTCCAAGGTCGACGGCGACCTGCCGGGCAACTGGGCGGGCGCGGGTCTGCCGAAGCTCACCCCGGCGCAGCTGGACCAGGCCTCCGAGGCGGTCCAGGTCGGTGTGGCCCCGGTGGCGAAGGGCACACCGGAGCCGATCGTCGCGAAGATCACCCAGGTCGCCCACGACACCTTCGTCTCCGGGATGAGCCTGGCCTCCCTGGTCGCGGCGGGCGTGGCGGCGGTCGCCGTCCTGGTCGCCCTGTTCACCAAGCGGGGTGCCAACGCGGAGGCGGGCGCGGGCGTGGGCCACATCTGACCCCGTTCTCCGTCTCCGGGCGGAGTTTCGCCTATCAGGGTGACGTCGCTAAAGATTCCTCGCCTCGGGCGCGCGCCGCAGGTCACAGTGGGTCAAGTCCTCCGCAGGGCATGGGAGGACGGCCGGGCCGCGGCGCGCGCTGCCGGAGGGGGGCAGCGCGCGCAGGTCTGCCCCGGCGGAACCGGGGTACCCGCCCATCGAAGCCGAACTGTCCATAGGCCTCAGGGAGTTGATGATGGCTGGCTTCGGGCATGGAACGCGCGGGTACCCCCGGTCACGTGGCCGGACGTGGCAACGGACCGGGCCGGACCGCGCGACGCTCGGGATCATCGGATCCATCTGCGCGGTGGCCGGTTTCTTCGCACTGGGTATCGTCCTCGGGCCGGTGGCGATGTTCTGCGGCTGGCAGTCCATGGGCCGCACGTGGTCGAACGACCGGAACGTCCCGGCCCTGGTGGCCCTGATCCTCGGTGCGATCGACACGTTGCTGGCCATCATCGCCCTGGCGGGCGCGGCGACTTGGGGCCACGGGCTGCTGTAGCCGGCCTTCCGCGTCGCTGCGGTGCCGGCGGTGCGGCGCCGCGGTGCCCCGGGCTTCGGCGGCTGGGCGCCGCGGTGCCCCGCGCGTCGGCGATGTGGCGCTGCGGTGCCCCGGGCTTCGGCGGCTGGGCGCTCCAGTGCCCGGCGCGTCGGCGGTGTGGCGCTGCGGTGCCCCGGGCTTCGGCGGCTGGGCGCTCCAGTGCCCGGCGCGTCGGCGGTACGGCGCCGCGTGGGCCAGGGGCGTCGACCGTCCGCGGGTGCGCGGGGGCTGGTCGCACGGTTCCCCGCGCCCCTTCGGGCGCGGACTCCCGCGGTTCTTCGCGGGCGTGGGCACTCATGGTCCTTCCGGGGGGTCAGGCCCCGTGGTCCTTCGAGGGGGCGCAGGCGCTGCGGTCCTCCGGGGCTCAGCGTGGCTGTTCCTCGCGGTCGACGGTCAGGCGGGAGACCTCGGCGCGCAGCAGGCGGACCTCCTCGGTCAGGGACGCGATCGCCTCCGTCTGCCGGCGTTCCTCGACGTCGTCCTTCTCGAACCGTGCGATGAACCACGCGGCGATGTTCGCGGTCACCACACCCAGCAGGGCGATCCCGGACAGCATCAGTCCGACCGCGATCATCCGCCCCAGTCCGGTCGTCGGCGCGTGGTCCCCGTATCCCACGGTCGTCATCGTCGTGAACGACCACCACACCGCGTCACCCAGTGTCCGGATGTTCCCGTTCGGCGAGTCCCGCTCCACGGACAGCACCGCCAGCGAGCCGAACATCAGCAGCCCGACCACGGAGCCGACCACATAGGTGGTCAGCCGGATCTGCGGAGCCATCCGGGCCCGCCGCCCGACCAGCAGCAGCGTCGCCACCAGCCGCAGCAGCCGCAGCGGCTGCAGGACCGGCAGCACGACCGCGCACAGGTCCGGCCAGTGCTGCCGGACGAACGGTCTGCGTCGCGGGGCGAGCGCCAGCCGGACGACGTAGTCGAGGGCGAACGCGCCCCACACCACCCATTCCACCGCCGTGCACAGGGTGGTGAGGGAGTGACCTGCGGAAGCGTTCACGATCGGCACGGCGTACGCGAGGGCGAAGGCCATCGCGAGCGCCAACAGCGGCCGTTCCGTGTGCTGTTCCCACCGCGTCTGCGCCGACCGTCGCTCCATGAGCACAATCGTAAAGAGAAAGTAAGGACGGTGGGCAACCGAGCCCACCGTCCGGCGGCCACCTCAGGGGACGCGAGACCTGCCCCCGGGATGCGGGGCCTGCCCCGAGGGGATGCGAGGCCTGCCCCGCGGGGCGCGGGGCCCGCTCCGAGGGGCGCGGGTACTGGGCCGATGGGGCGCGGGTGCTGCGCGCCTATGGGGCGCGGGGAACCACGCGGCCGGTCCTCGCCGGCCCGTAGCTTCCCACGGCCCTCGGTCCGCGGCTGCCCACCGCCCCACCGGCCTGCGGCTCCCCGCCCTCGGGGCCGCAGCGTCCCGCCGCCCGTGGCTGCCCACCACCCTCGACCGGGCGGCTGCCCACCGCTCTCGCGGGTCCGCAGCGTCCCCGCCCTAGCGGGTCCGCAGCGTCCCGCCGCTCGTGGCTGCTCACCGCCCTCGGCCGACGGCTGCTCACCGCCCCCGGCCGACGGCTGCTCACCGCCCCCGGCCGGCGGCTGCTCACCGCCCTCGGCCGACGGCTGCCACCCTCGGCCGGGCGGCTGCCCGCCGCCCTAGCGGGTTCGCAGCGTCTCGCCGCCCGGGGCTGCTCACCGCCCCCACCGGCCCGCAGCCCCCGGCCTCTCGTCGGCCCAGCCGAGCGCAGCGGCTACGCGTCGCCGCCCGCCGCGCCCGGGTCGGCCGCCGAGACGTCCAGCAGCTGGTACCGGTCGATGGCCTGCTTCAGCGCGGAGCGGTCGACCTTGCCCTCGCGCGCCAGCTCGGTCAGCACCGCGAGCACGATCGACTGGGCGTCGATGTGGAAGAAGCGGCGCGCGGCGCCCCGCGTGTCGGCGAAGCCGAAGCCGTCGGCGCCGAGGGACTGGTAGGTGCCCGGCACCCAGCGCGCGATCTGGTCCGGAACCGACCGCATCCAGTCGGACACGGCCACGAAGGGACCCTCGGCGCCGCTGAGCTTGCGCGTCACGAACGGCACCCGCTGCTCCTCCTCCGGATGCAGCAGGTTGTGCTCCTCGCACGCCACGGCCTCGCGGCGCAGCTCGTTCCAGGAGGTCGCGGACCACACGTCCGCCTTGACGTTCCAGTCCTCCGCGAGGATCTTCTGCGCCTCCAGAGCCCACGGCACCGCGACACCGGACGCCATGATCTGCGCCGGGATCGAGCCGCCGGTGGCCTCGCCGATCCGGTGGACGCCCTTGACGATGCCCTCGACGTCCACGTTCGCCGGCTCGGCCGGGTGCTGGATGGGCTCGTTGTAGACGGTCAGGTAGTAGAAGACGTCCTCGCCGTGCGGGTGCTCGGGCGAGCTGCCGTACATGCGCCGCAGGCCGTCCTGGACGATGTGCGCGATCTCGTACGCGTACGCCGGGTCGTACGCCACGCACGCCGGGTTGGTCGAGGCCAGCAGCTGGGAGTGGCCGTCCGCGTGCTGCAGGCCCTCACCGGTCAGGGTCGTGCGGCCGGCGGTCGCGCCCAGGACGAAACCGCGCGCCAGCTGGTCGGCCATCTGCCAGAACTGGTCGCCGGTGCGCTGGAAACCGAACATCGAGTAGAAGACATAGACCGGGATCAGCGGCTCGCCGTGCGTGGCGTACGCCGAGCCGGCGGCGATCAGCGAGGCCGTGCAGCCCGCCTCGGAGATGCCGTCGTGCAGCATCTGACCGGTCGGGGACTCCTTGTACGCGAGCAGCAGCTCGCGGTCGACCGCCTCGTACTGCTGGCCGAGCGGGTTGTAGATCTTCGCGCTCGGGAAGAACGAGTCCATGCCGAACGTGCGGTACTCGTCCGGCGCGATCAGCACGAACCGCTTGCCGATCTCCTTGTCCCGCATGAGGTCCTTGAGCAGCCGGACGAACGCCATCGTCGTGGCGATGGACTGCTGTCCGGAGCCCTTCTTCACACTCGCGTACGCCTTGTCGTCCGGCAGCGCGAGCGGCTGGGAGCGCACGACGCGCGACGGGACGTACCCGCCGCACTGCTTGCGCATGTCGTGCATGTACTGGATCTCCTCCGTGTCCCGGCCCGGGTGGTAGTACGGAGGCGCGCCGGACTCCAGCTCCTTGTCGGAGATCGGCAGGTGCAGGCGGTCCCGGAAGCGCTTGAGGTCGTCGACCGTCAGCTTCTTCATCTGGTGGGTGGCGTTGCGGCCCTCGAAGTTCGGCCCCAGCGTCCAGCCCTTGATCGTCTTGGCCAGGATGACCGTCGGCTGGCCCTTGTGCTCCTTGGCCGCCTTGAAGGCCGCGTAGATCTTGCGGTGGTCGTGACCGCCGCGGCCCAGGTGCAGGATCTGGTCGTCGGTCATGTTCTCGACCATCGCGCGCAGCCGGTGGTCGTCGCCGAAGAAGTGCTCGCGGATGTAGGCGCCGGACTCGGTGGCGTAGGTCTGGAACTGGCCGTCCGGCGTCGTGTTCATCTTGTTGACGAGGATGCCGTCCCGGTCCTGCGCCAGCAGCGGGTCCCAGGAGCGGTCCCAGATCAGCTTGATCACGTTCCAGCCGGCACCCCGGAAGACCGACTCCAGCTCCTGGATGATCTTGCCGTTGCCGCGCACCGGGCCGTCCAGGCGCTGCAGGTTGCAGTTGACCACGAAGGTCAGGTTGTCCAGGCCCTCCCGGGCGGCCAGGGTGAGCTGGCCGAGCGACTCGGGCTCGTCCATCTCGCCGTCGCCGAGGAACGCCCACACGTGCGACCTGCTGGTGTCCGCGATGCCGCGCGCCTGCATGTAGCGGTTCATCCGCGCCTGGTAGATCGCGCCGAGCGGGCCGAGGCCCATGGAGACGGTCGGGAACTCCCAGAAGTCCGGCATGGAGCGCGGGTGCGGGTAGCTGGACAGGCCGTCCGGGTACTTCGACTTCTCCTGGCGGAAGCCGTCGAGCTGCTCGGAGGTGAGCCGGTCGAGCATGAAGGCGCGGGCGTAGATGCCGGGGGAGGCGTGGCCCTGGAAGAAGACCTGGTCGCCGCCGTCGCCCTCGTCCTTGCCCCGGAAGAAGTGGTTGAAGCCGACGTCGTACAGCGAGGCGGAGGAGGCGAAGGTGGCGATGTGGCCGCCCACCCCGATACCGGGGCGCTGGGCGCGCGACACCATCACGGCCGCGTTCCAGCGGGTCGCGTTCAGGATCCGGCGCTCGATCTCCTCGTTGCCGGGGAAGAACGGCTCGCTCTTGGTGGGGATCGTGTTGACGTAGTCCGTGCTGCGCATCTCGGGCACGGCCACGCGCCTCTCGCGGGCCCGCTCGATCAGCCGGAGCATGAGAAAGCGGGCCCGCTCCCGGCCGCGCTCGTCGACGGCTGCGTCCAGGGAGTCGAGCCACTCCTGGGTCTCTTCGGGATCGAAGTCAGGAACCTGACTCGGAAGGCCGCCAATGATGATCGGATTGCGATCGGATCCGGAAGCCACGCTGTTCCTTACCTGTCGGAGGGCCACTGTTCTACTCGTGCCTACACCGTTCCCCATCGTCTACCTCGGGAAGACGTACGTCATCTCTACCGTGGGGTAACCCGATCCCAGGGCCGGTCAAAACGCAACGATACGCCCGGGGTGTGACGCGCATGGCAAAGTTGTTCGAGGCGTGCGACTCCGGATGATTCCGAATGGCGCAAACCGGGCACATCGGTGTGATGTGGGTCACGCGGAATCGGGATACGGTGCCAGGGGTTGCGGCGACACGGCGGGGATCGTCACCGTTTCGGCGGTCCCGACGGCCGGGTACTTGCGCGATCCGTCCCGCACGTGTGGACTACGGCCAATGCTTCGCGCACGCGCGTGGCTGAGATATTCATCAAGACATGATCAGGAGGCAACCCGTGAGCGCGACCGCGGACCACGCGGAGGAGCGGACCAACCCTGCCGCCAGGCTGGGTTTCCAGCCCGGGCAGGTGGTCCAGGAGATCGGCTACGACGACGACGTCGATCAGGAGCTCCGCGAGGTCATCGAGGAAGTCATCCAGGGCGACCTCATGGACGAGGACTACGACGACGTGGCCGACGCCGTCGTCTTGTGGTTCCGTGACGATGACGGCGACCTGACGGATGCGCTGGTGGATGCCACCACGTACATCGAAGAGGGTGGCGCGATCCTGCTCCTGACGCCGAAGACCGGCCGTTCGGGGTACGTGGAGCCCAGCGACATCCAGGACGCCGCGACGACGGCCGGCCTGACGGCGGCGAAGAGCGTCAGCGTGGGCAAGGACTGGAGCGGCTCGCGCCTGGCGACGCCGAAGGCCGCGAAGTCCGGCAAGAGGTAAGCCGCCTCGTCCCTCAGCACGGACGGGCCGAGAACACTCGGTCCGTCCGTCGGGCTGTGCTGATCGCTGCGTAGGGTGGAGCCGAGCGTTCTGCTCCGTTCCCACCCCGAACAGCCCACCGAAGGGATGTACGACGATGGCGATCCAGGCCGGCGACAAGGCGCCCGACTTCGAGCTCAAGGACAACCACGGCCGCACCGTGAGGCTCGCGGACTTCCGCGGCGAGAAGAACGTGGTCCTCCTCTTCTACCCCTTCGCCTTCACCGGCGTCTGCACCGGCGAGCTGTGCGAGCTGCGCGACAACCTGCCCAGGTTCGCCGACCGCGACACGCAGCTGCTCGCCGTCTCCAACGACTCCATCCACACCCTGCGCGTCTTCGCCGAGCAGGAGGGCCTGGAGTACCCGCTGCTGAGCGACTTCTGGCCGCACGGCAACGTCTCGCGCGCGTACGGCGTCTTCGACGAGGACAAGGGCTGCGCCGTCCGCGGCACCTTCGTCATCGACAAGGAGGGTGTCGTGCGGTGGACCGTGGTCAACGGCCTGCCGGACGCCCGCGACCTGAACGACTACGTGAAGGCGCTCGACACCCTGTAGGCCGAGCGTGGGCCGACACCGGTGACTCTCCGGTTCCAGGGTCTGCGAGGCGCGGGAACCCGTCACTAGGATCGGCACGTTGATCCCATATCCGAAGCACACGGGGCTCCCCGCCCCTGGACACCACATGGAGGACCCGTGGGAGTCAGCCTCAGCAAGGGCGGCAACGTATCGCTGACGAAGGAGGCCCCGGGCCTGACCGCCGTCATCGTCGGTCTGGGCTGGGACGTGCGCACCACGACCGGCACGGACTTCGACCTCGACGCCAGCGCGCTGCTGCTGAACAACTCCGGCAAGGTCGCGAGCGACCAGCACTTCGTCTTCTTCAACAACCTCAAGAGCCCCGACGGCTCGGTCGAGCACACCGGTGACAACATCACCGGTGAGGGCGAGGGCGACGACGAGCAGATCAAGGTCAACCTGGCCGGCGTCCCGGCCGACGTGGACAAGATCGTGTTCCCGGTGTCGATCTACGACGCCGAGAACCGCCAGCAGTCCTTCGGTCAGGTCCGCAACGCCTTCATCCGCGTCGTGAACCAGGCCGACCAGAAGGAGGTCGCCCGCTACGACCTGAGCGAGGACGCCTCCACCGAGACCGCCATGGTCTTCGGCGAGCTGTACCGCAACGGGCCGGAGTGGAAGTTCCGTGCCATCGGCCAGGGCTACGCCTCGGGCCTGCGCGGCATCGCGCAGGACTTCGGCGTCAACGTCTGATCCCGGCAGGGTTCCGACGCCCCCACCGTCCGGCGCCGTCCCGTTTGGGGGCGGCGCCGGACGCGCAGGACAACCAGGAAAGCACCATCAGGGGAGGACCAGCATCATGGGCGTCACGCTCGCCAAGGGGGGCAATGTCTCCCTCTCCAAGGCCGCACCGAACCTCACCAACGTCATGATCGGACTCGGCTGGGATGCCCGGTCCACCACGGGAGCCCCTTTCGACCTCGACGCCAGCGCGCTGCTGTGCGGTGCCGGGAACCGGGTGATGGGCGACGAGTGGTTCGTGTTCTACAACCAGCTCAAGAGCCCCGACGGCTCGGTGGAGCACACCGGCGACAACCTGACCGGTGAGGGCGAGGGCGACGACGAGTCCATCCTGGTGGACCTCACCGCGGTGCCGGCGCAGTGCGAGAAGATCATCTTCCCGGTCTCGATCCACATGGCGGACGAGCGCGGCCAGACCTTCGGGCAGGTCTCCAACGCCTTCATCCGCGTCGTCAACCAGGCCGACGGCCAGGAGCTCGCCCGCTACGACCTGAGCGAGGACGCCTCCACCGAGACCGCCATGATCTTCGGAGAGCTGTACCGCTACCAGGGCGAGTGGAAGTTCCGCGCCGTCGGACAGGGGTACGCGTCGGGACTGCGGGGCATCGCCCTCGACTTCGGGGTGAACGTCTCCTAGCCGGCCGTCCCGGCGAGGACCCGCGCTGTGGCTTTTCGGTGAGGGTCGCCCCGACCGGTACCGCCGGCGGGGTACCCCTCTAGACTCGTGGTCAACATTTAGCAAAGCCGAGTGCGGCGCGGGGGAGACCCTGCCTCAGACTCCGTCTGGGGGGTGCGCTCAACACACGATTGGGTAGCCAGTGCTTCTGAAAACCTTCGGCTGGTCGTTCGCGGTCACCGCGCTCGGTCTGGTCGCTGCGGCGTTCTACGGGGGGTGGACCGCCTTCGGCATCGTGGCGATCCTCGCCGTCCTGGAGATCTCGCTGTCCTTCGACAACGCGGTCGTCAACGCCGGAATCCTGAAGAAGATGAGCGCCTTCTGGCAGAAGATCTTCCTCACGGTAGGCGTCCTGATCGCGGTCTTCGGCATGCGGCTGGTCTTCCCCGTCGTCATCGTGGCCATCACCGCCAAGAAGAGTCCGATCGACGCCGTCGACCTGGCCTTCACCAACAAGGACCGCTACCAGCAGCTGGTCACCGACGCCCACCCCGCGATCGCCGCGTTCGGTGGCATGTTCCTGCTGATGATCTTCCTCGACTTCATCTTCGAGGACCGGGACATCCAGTGGCTGCGCTGGATCGAGCGGCCCCTGGCCAAGCTCGGCAAGGTCGACATGCTGTCGGTCTGCATCGCCCTGATCGTCCTGCTCATCACCTCCTTCACCTTCGCCACCCACGCCCACCAGCACGGCGGCGCCCACGCCGACAAGGCGCAGACGGTCCTGATCGCCGGCATCGCCGGCCTGATCACCTACATGGTCGTCGGCGGCCTGTCCGGCTACTTCGAGGACAAACTCGAGGAAGAGGAGGAGCGCGAGCACGAGCAGGAGGAAGAGGCCGCCCGCTCCGGCAAGCAGCGCTCGGCCGTCGTCCTGGCGGGCCAGGCCGCGTTCTTCATGTTCCTCTACCTGGAGGTCCTGGACGCGTCCTTCTCCTTCGACGGCGTGATCGGCGCCTTCGCCATCACCAACGACATCGTCCTGATGGCCCTCGGCCTCG
This sequence comes from Streptomyces sp. NPDC096012, assembly GCF_040426375.1. Taxonomy (NCBI): domain Bacteria; kingdom Bacillati; phylum Actinomycetota; class Actinomycetes; order Kitasatosporales; family Streptomycetaceae; genus Streptomyces; species Streptomyces sp. NPDC096012. The sequence goes on along the minus strand of NZ_JBEOTD010000004.1, from coordinate 96,734 downwards.
GCATCGGCGCCATGTACGTCCGGTCGCTGACCGTGTACCTGGTCCGCCAGGGCACCCTCGACGACTACGTCTACCTGGAGCACGGCGCCCACTACGCCATCGGCGCCCTGGCCGTCATCCTCATGATCACCATCCAGTACCAGATCAACGAGGTCATCACCGGCCTCGTCGGCGTGGTGCTGATCGCCTGGTCGTTCTGGTCCTCCGTCCGCCGCAACCGCGCGCTGGCCGCCGCGGGCGGGGACGCGGGCTCGGACGAGAAGGCCGAGATCTCCTCCGGGGTCTGACCCCGGCCCCTGCGCGCCCCTACGGGCGAGATCAGGGACAGGACGGGGTGTGGCGCCCCGTCCGGTGAGGGAACGCTTCGACCGGGGCGGCCGACGTGGTCGGCCGCCCCGACGGTGTTTCGCGGACGAGTACCCCCGGGGGCGGGAATGGGTTTCTTCGACGGGCTGCTGGGCGGGCGCGCTGCCGACTTCGACTCGGGCAGCGCCTCGTCCAACGCCATCGAGCTCACCAAACGGCACCACACGGTGTCCCTCACCAAACAGGACGCGGCCACCGGCCATCTGCGCGTCAACCTCGCCTGGCGGATGCGGACCTCCGACTTCGACGGAGCCCGGCGCACCAGCCTGCTGCGCCATCCCTTCAAGGCCCTGAGGCCGCCGGAGGTGCTCGGACACGGGCAGAGCATGGTCAACGTCGACCTCGACCTGGGCTGCCTGTACGAGCTGATGGACGGCACCAAGGGGGTCGTCCAGCCACTGGGCGGCTATCTGGGCGACGTCAACGCGCCGCCGTACATCAAACTCAGCGGCGACGACCGGTTCGGCTCCGCGTCCGGCGAGACCATGTACGTCAACCTCGACCACCGGGACGCCATCAAACGGCTGCTGGTCTTCGTCTACATCTACGACCAGACGCCGGCCTTCGACCGTACCCACGCCATCGTCACGCTCTACCCGAGCAACGGCCCGCGCATCGAGATAAGCCTCGACGAACGCCACCCCCAGGCCCGCTCCTGCGCGGTGGTCATGGTGGAGAACGTCAAGGACGAGCTGATCGTCCGCCGCGAGGTCAAGTTCGTCTACGGCTTCCAGGGCGAACTGGACCGGCTGTACGGCTGGGGCCTGCAGTGGGGCCGGGGCTACAAGACCAAGGCGGAGCGGTAGCCGGCGCCCGGCCCGCGGCCCGGCGCCGGCGGGCGGGCCCTCCTACCGCCCGATGAACTGCGGCCCCTGCGGCGGCAGCCGGAAATCCGGATCCACGGCCACCGGCACCGGAACCGGCTGAGGCTGGGGGTAGCCGTACGCCGGCTGGGCGGTGGCGGGCGGAGCCTGCGGGTAGCCGTACGCCGGCTGGGCCGAGGCCGGCTCCGGGTAGCCGTAGGCGGGCTGCTGCGGCAGTGCCGACGTCGGCTGCTCCGGGGGCAGCGGCTGGGACGCCGTCGTCTCCGGCCCACCCCGCTCCTGCTCCGCCTCCGACTCGTCGACCGAGATGCCGAAGTCCGTGGCGAGGCCCCTCAGGCCGTTCGAGTAGCCCTCGCCCAGCGCGCGGAACTTCCACCCCTCCCCGCGCCGGTACAGCTCGCCGCAGATCAGCGCCGTCTCCGCGCCGGTCTCCGGCTTGATGTCGAACCGGGCCAGCGGCTCCCCGTCGGCCACGGCCGCGTCGTACAGCAGGATGCCCAGGGCCGGTACCCGGTCGAAGGAGACGCCGTCGGCGGAGGCCACCAGCAGGATGCGGCCGACCCCGGGCTCGACCCCCGCGAGGTCTGTCTGGATCGTGTCGGTGAGGCTCTCGGCGACACGCTTCTTGCCGAGCCGCCACACCTTCCCCGAAGGGTGCCGGGGCTGGTTGTAGAAGACGAAGTCCTCGTCGGAGCGCACACGGCCGTCGGCGCCCAGCAGCAGCGCCGAGACGTCCACGTCCGGAACCTCCTGCCCGGGGGTCCAATGCAGCACGGCGCGCACCGTGGTGGCCTCCAGCGGGACGTTCGACCCCTTCAGCATCGCGTGCGTCATGCGGTCATCCTGCCCTCTCGGTCCTGGTCACGACAATGCGGGGGGTGTGCGCCGACACAGGCGGGTTACCGGGAATTCATGCCCGCGGGGAACCCCGGACACGGATCCCTACGTACTATTACCGGCCACCCTTTACCGAACCAACAGACTCGGCGCGACCCCGAGGGAGTCCCATGCGTCATTTCGGGCACATCGCCCCCGAGTTGCGAGAGCGCCTCTTCCACCAGGAGCCGTGCGCGTTCACCGCCGACTCCCCGTCCCGGCTGCTCTCCGCGGCCCTGGGCGCCACGCTGTACAGTCCGGCCACCCGGCCCCGGCTGGCCGACGACATAGTCAGGCAGGCCGCGAACGGCGTGGTCTCGATGGTGCTGTGCCTGGAGGACTCGATCTCCGACGCGGAGGTCTCGGCGGGCGAGGAGAACCTCGTCCGGCAGTTCGCCGACCTCGCCTCGCGCTCCTCGGCCGAACCCCCGCTGCTCTTCATCCGGGTCCGCACCCCCGAGCAGATCCCCGACCTGGTCCGGCGCCTCGGCGCGAGCGTGCGGCTGCTGTCCGGCTTCGTGCTGCCGAAGTTCACCGAGGAACGCGGCGTCCCCTTCCTGGAGGCGCTGACCCTCGCCGAGGCCGCGAGCGGCCGGCGGCTCTTCGCGATGCCGGTGCTCGAATCCCCCGAGCTGCTGTACCGCGAGAGCCGCGTGGACACGCTGGAGGGCATCTCCCGCGCCGTCGGCAAGTACCGCGACCGGGTCCTCGCGCTCCGCCTCGGCGTCACCGACTTCTGCTCCTCCTACGGCCTGCGCCGGGCCCCCGACATGACCGCCTACGACGTCCATGTCGTCGCCTCGGTGATCGCGGACGTGGTGAACATGCTGGGCCGGGCCGACGGCACCGGGTTCACCGTCACCGGTCCGGTGTGGGAGTACTTCCGCGTCCCCGAGCGCATGTTCAAGCCGCAGCTGAGGCAGAGCCCCTTCCTGCAGGTGCAGGCCGCCGAGCTGCGCGAGAAGCTCATCGAACACGCCATGGACGGGCTGCTGCGGGAGATCTCCCTCGACCAGGCCAACGGCCTGCTCGGCAAGACCTGCATCCACCCCTCCCACGTCCTGCCCGTGCACGCGCTGTCCGTGGTCAGCCATGAGGAGTTCAGCGACGCCCAGGACATCCTCCGGCCCGAACGCGGTGGCGGGGGTGTACTCCGGTCGGCCTACACGAACAAGATGAACGAGGTGAAACCGCACCGCGCCTGGGCCGAGCGGACCCTGCTGCGCGCCGAGGTCTTCGGCGTCGCGGGCGAGGACGTCGGCTTCGTGGAGCTGCTCGCCGCCGGAATACCCGGCTGATGCCGCCGGAACCTCCGGCCGGCCTTCCCACATCCAAGGAACGCATGAAGAACGCAGTGAACGACGGGGTCTGGTCCGGCAGCTGGGTCGCCGAGCGACTCGGGGTCGAACTCGTGGGCGACGACGGGCTGCCGGCCCTGCTCGGGCTGGCGCTGCGCCGCAACCCCAAGCGGGCCCACCTGCTGGTCTCGCACGTGCTCGGCAAGCACGTACCCCAGTCGCCGGCCGTGGTCTACGGGCACGGTCTGCGTCTGGGCCGCCGGGTCGCCGCCCTGCTCGGCGAGGCGGAGCGGGCCACGGCCGTCGTCCTCGGCTACGCGGAGACCGCGACCGGGCTGGGGCACGCCGTCGCCGACGGCCTGGGCACGGCGCCGTATCTGCACTCCACGCGCCGCCCGGTCGCCACCGTCGCCCGGGCGGGCGGCTTCGAGGAGTCCCACTCGCACGCCACGTCCCACCTGCTGCTGCCCGAGGACCCCGCGCTGCTGTCGGGCGACGGCCCGCTGGTGCTGGTGGACGACGAGTTCTCCACCGGCAACACGATCCTGAACACCATCCGTGACCTGCACGCACGTCATCCGCGGCGACGGTACGTGGTGGTCGCGCTGGTCGACATGCGCTCGCCCGGCGACACCGAGCGCCTGACGCGGTTCGCGGCGGGCATCGGGGCCCGGGTGGACGTGATCGCCACCGCGTCCGGCACGGTGCGGCTGCCGGAAGGCGTCCTGAAGAAGGGTCAGGAGCTGGTGGCGCGGTACGAGCCCGGCGGTGGCCCCGGCACGGCCGGCCCCGCGCTCGCCGGCGCCTCCGTCACGGCGCACCGGCCGGACGGCACCGCGCCGGGGTCCGCGCGCGGGGCGGCCGGGGAGGTCCGGCGCGTCGACCTCCGCTGGCCCCCCGGCCTCCCCGACGGCGGCCGGCACGGCTTCACGCCCGCCCACCGCGCCCGCCTGGAGGCGGCGTTGCCGGCGATGGCCGACCGGATCGCCGGGGCGCTGCCCGCAGGCGCCGGCCGCGTCCTGGTCCTCGGCTTCGAGGAGCTGATGTACGCCCCGCTGCGCCTCGCGCACGAACTGGAGCGGGTCACGGACGCCGAGGTGCGCTTCTCCACCACCACCCGCTCACCCGTCCTCGCGGTCGACGACCCCGGCTACGCGATACGCACCCGCCTGGTCTTCCCCGCCCACGACGACCCGGCCGACGGCCCCGGCGAGCGCTACGCCTACAACGTCGCCGGCGGCGGCTTCGACACGGTCGTCGCCGTCGTCGACTCGGTCGCCGACACCGCCGCCCTGCACGCGCCCGGCGGCCTGCTGGACCGTCTCGCCGCGCACATCCCGCACGTCCTGCTCGCGGTCGTCCCGTCCCACGTCCCCGAGCCCCCGCAGATTCCCGAAAGGCCGCCCATGCTGCCCGAGCCCCTCCGCGGCCCCGCGTTCTCCTCGTACGCCCCCGAGGAGGTCGGCTGGCTGCTGCAGGACCTCTCCGACGTCACCCTGGAGGCGCCGACCGAGGAGCGCGAGGAGGCCATCCAGAGCGGCGGCGCGCACTACGCCGAGTCGCTGCCGGTGGAGTACCAGCCCAGCGAGCAGTACCAGGAACTGTTCCACGCGGCCCTGGACGCCTCCGCCGCCCGCATCGCGCGGGCCGTGGGCGTCGTGACCGAGACCGTCATCACCGAGCGCTCGCCCCGCCCGGTGCTGGTCTCGCTCGCCCGCGCGGGCACCCCGGTCGGCGTGCTCATGCGCCGCTGGGCGCGGTTCCGGCACGGCCTGGAACTCCCGCACTACGCCGTGTCGATCGTGCGCGGCCGGGGCATCGACGCCAACGCGCTGCGCTGGCTCGCCGCCCACCACGACCCCCGGGACGTCGTCTTCGTCGACGGCTGGACCGGCAAGGGCGCCATCACCCGCGAACTCGCCCAGGCCGTGGCCAAGTTCGAAGCGGAGGAGGGGATCAGCGGCTTCGACCCGGAGATCGCCGTCCTCGCCGACCCGGGCTCCTGCGTGCGCACCTACGGCACCCGCGAGGACTTCCTCATCCCCTCCGCCTGCCTCAACTCCACCGTCTCCGGCCTGATATCCCGCACTGTGCTGCGCGCCGACCTGGTCGGGCCGGACGACTTCCACGGCGCCAAGTTCTACCGCGAACTCGCCGGGAGCGATGTCTCCGTGGCCTTCCTGGACGCCGTCTCCGCCCGCTTCCCGGAGGTCGCCGAGACCGTCGGCACGGCGGTCAAGGAGCTGCTGACGCAGGACCGTTCGCCCACCTGGGAGGGCTGGCGGGCCGTCGAGCGGATCAGCGAGGAGTACGGCATCCACGACGTGAACCTCGTCAAGCCCGGCGTCGGCGAGACCACCCGGGTGCTGCTGCGCCGGGTGCCGTGGAAGATCCTCGCGCGCGCCGGCGCCGGCGCCGATCTGGACCATGTGCGGCTGCTCGCCGGGCAGCGCGGGGTGCCCGTCGAGGAGGTCGGCGAACTGCCCTACACCTGCGTCGGGCTGATCCACCCCAAGTACACGCGCGGCGCCACGGGCGCCGACGGCAAGGCGGTGACCCTCTGATGCCGGTGATGGTGGCGAGCGACCTCGACCGTACGCTGATCTACTCCGCGGCGGCCCTCGCGCTGGCCATGCCCGACGCGCGCGCACCCCGGCTGCTGTGCGTGGAGGTGCACGAGGCCAGGCCGCTGTCCTACATGACGGAGACGGCGGCGCGGTTGCTCACCGACCTCGGCGACACGGCGCTCTTCGTGCCGACCACGACCCGGACCCGCAAGCAGTACCAGCGGATCAACCTGCCGGGCCCGCCCCCGAAGTACGCGATCTGCGCCAACGGCGGCCATCTCCTGGTCGACGGGGCCACCGACGCCGGCTGGCACGCGGGCGTGCAGGCGAGGCTCGCCGACGAGTGCGCGCCGCTGGACGAGGTCCGCGGGCATCTGCTGAGGTCCGCCGATCCGGTCTGGGTGCGCAAGCACCGGGACGCCGAGGACCTGTTCGCCTATCTCGTCGTCGAGCGCGAGCTGCTGCCCGAGGAGTGGGTCAAGGAGCTGGCGGTGTGGGCCGAGGACCGCGGCTGGACGGTGTCCCTGCAGGGACGCAAGATCTACGCCGTTCCGAAGCCGCTCACCAAGAGCGCGGCCGTGCGCGAGGTCGCCCGCCGTACCGGTGCCGAGCTGACACTGGCCGCGGGGGACTCCCTGCTCGACGCCGACCTGCTGCTGGCCGCCGACCGCGGCTGGCGTCCGGGCCACGGCGAACTGGCCGACGCCGACTGGACCGCCCCGGCGATCAGCGCGCTGCCGGAGCGGGGCGTGCTGGCGGGGGAGCGGATCGTACGCGAGTTCCTGAGCGCGGCCCGGGGGCCGGCGGCCGCGGACCGGCAGGCGTAGGTCAGCCGCAGCAGCCCCCGCCGCAGCAGCCGCCGCCACCGCCGCCCTGCGGGGCGGGGGCCGGGGCGGCGCCGGACCTGCCGCCCACGGCCACGGTCGAGAGCAGTTTGACCGTGTCGCCGTGGCCGGCCGGGCAGTCGGCGGGGGCGGCGGACTCCGCCATCGGGCGGCTCAGTTCGAAGGTGTCGCCGCAGGTCCGGCAACGGTACTCATAGCGAGGCATAGGCCCACATTAGTCGGCGGCCGCCGCTGAGCGGCCCCTCAATGTTTCATGAGTGTTGCATTCCATCCGACAGTCGTACGGAGGAATCGAAAACTTCGCTGATAACTTGTGAACGCCGTTGCGAGGTTGCTCAGCTCACCCGCGCGAGCAGGATCGAGTGCGGAGGGAGACGCAGGCGTGACCGATGCGTCGCGAGGGGAGGGCCGGTCCGGGCAGGACAGTGGTCGTGAGGAGGAGTCGTTCGACTCCGACGCGACCCTGTTCCTGAGGGTCGGCGCTCCCAAGGCGGACGAGACCATGCAGCTGCGCGTGCCTCCGCCGCCCGAGCCACCCGCCGCGGGCGGCCGGGCCGAACGCCGGCGCAGTGCGCGTCCCTCCGTGGGGGAGCGCGTGGCGGGTGTGCGGGCCGACCTCGGCCGGCTGGCCGCGCCGCTGGCTCCGTATACCCGCAGACTCGCCCCCTACGCGCGCCGCCTGAAGCCCGTCTACCCGCGGCCCGGCCGGACCGGCTGGCGCCGCTGGATGCCGTCCTGGCGCCAGTGGCTCGGCGGTGTCCTCACCTCGTTCGGTCTGCTCGGCGCCTTCCTGGTCACCGCGTACGCGCTCACCGACATACCGGACAACCTGAACTCCTACGCCACCCAGCAGGACAACGTCTACTTCTGGTCCGACGGCACCCCCATGGCCCGGACGGGCTGGGTGCAGCGGCAGGCCATGCCGCTGAAGGAGATACCCCAGGACGTGCGCTGGGCGGTGCTGGCGGCGGAGAACGAGAGCTTCTACTCGGACCCGGGCATATCCGCCAAGGGCATCACCAGGGCGCTCTACCGCACGGTGGGTTCGGGGGACACCGAGGGCGGGTCCACCATCACCCAGCAGTACGTCAAAAACGTCTATCTCAGTCAGAACCGGACCATCGGCCGCAAGTTCACCGAGGCGATGATCTCCCTCAAGCTCGACAACAAGATGAGCAAGGACGAGATCCTGGAGGGGTATCTCAACACCAGCTGGTTCGGCCGGGGCACCTACGGCATCCAGCGCGCCGCCCAGGCCTACTACGGCAAGGACGTCAGCAAGCTCAACGCCTCCGAGGCGGCCATGCTCGCCTCGCTGCTCAAAGGCGCCGGCCTCTACGACCCGACCCTCGGCCAGGCCAACCACAGGCGGGCCGTGGACCGCTGGAACTGGATCCTGGACCGCATGGTCAAGATCGGCAAGCTGTCCAGGGCCGAGCGGGAGTCCTACGGGACGTTTCCCGAGCCGCTGAAGGTCAACCCGCTGTACGACACCGGTGAGCAGAGCGACTACCTGGTCGAGCTGGCGTCGCAGTACGCCAAGAAGGCCGGGCACCTCACCGACAAGCAGTTCGACCTGGGCGGCTACCAGATCTACACGACCTTCGACCGCAACCGCGAGAAGGCCCTCACCAGCGCCGTCACCAAGGCCCGCAAGCAGGCCCGGCACGATGATCCGAAGGCCGCGGAGAACGGGCACTACGGTGCCGCCTCGGTGGCGACCGACGGCCGGATCCTCGCCGTCTACGGCGGTCCCGACCACCGTAGACAGGGATACAACGAGTCCAACGCCACCACCGTCCCGGCCGGGACCGCGTTCCTGCCGTTCGTCTACGCCGCCGGCCTCGAGCACGGCGTCCACAAGACGCGCGGCGGGCCCGCCACCCCCGTCACCCCCCAGAGCGTCTACGACGGCGACGACGGCGTGCCCGTCACCACCCCCGAGGGGCCGTACTGGGACCGCAGCGGGAAGAAGGTCGCCGCGCACAACGACGGCGGCAGGTCGTACGGGAGCATCACCCTGAGCCAGGCGCTCGCCCAGTCGGTGAACACGCCGTTCATGCAGCTCGGCATGGACACCGGCCTGGCCACGGTCCGGCAGACCGCCGAGGCGTCCGGACTGCTGCCGTCCAGCATCGGCCCCCAGGTGCCCGCCCTGTCACTGGGCAACTCCACGCCCAGCGCGATCCGGATGGCGAGCGGGTACGCCACCTTCGCGGCCAAGGGCAGTCACACCGAGCCCTACTCGATCCGCCGGATCACCCGCAACGGCGCCCCGGTCGCCCTGTCCACCCCGCGGCCCAGACGTGCGGTGGGCGCCCAGGTCGCCGCGGACGTCAGCGAGGCGCTCGCCGACTCCTTCCGCGCCGGGCACCCGGCCGCGGCCGCCGCGAAGCCGGGGGCGGGTGGCAAGGCCGGCACCGACGAGAAGGGCACCGCCGCCTGGTACGCCGGCACGGCCGACTCCGTCTCCACGGCGGTCGTCGTCTACCGGATCGACCTGGCGAAGTCCCTGGAGCCCCTGCCCCTCCAGGGACTGGCCGGAAGCGGCGCCGAAAACGTGCCTTACAACCTCTGGTCGGCCGCGATGGGTCTTGACTGACGTCGGACCCCGCACCACCCTCGCCCCCCTCGGAGAATGAGCCGCGCATGCCCAGCAAGAAGCCGACCGGCCGCCGTCGAGCCACCGCCTCCCGCCGCCTGCCCGCGGCCACCCGCCCGCAGGTCCTGGCGCTGGCCGCGCTGCTGGTCGTGGCCTCGCTGGTGGCGGGCTTCCTGGCCCTGAGCGGCCAGGACGACACCACTGCGGCCGCCTCCGCGGGCAAGAACCCCACGAGCGCTCCGAAGACCGCCCCCAGCCCACAGTGGGACGGCAAGGTCCAGGTCCTCGGGGACGGGTCCACCTCCTACACCGGGCCGCCGACGGGCCAGTTGAAGGCCGAGCCGCTCAAACCCGGTGAAAAGCCGCCACAGTTCGTCGTCTTCTCCTGGGACGGCGCCCTGGAGGGCAGTGACCACCTCTTCTCGCACTACCGGGAACTGGCCAAGCAGTACAACGCCCACATGACCTTCTTCCTCACGGGCATCTACCTGCTGCCCAAGAGCGAGAAGAGCCAGTACCACGGCCCGATGCACTCGCCCGGCGACGCCGCGATCGACTACGCCACCGACGACCACATCCGCACGACGCTGGGACAGCTCGGCGAGGCCTACAAGCAGGGCAACGAGATCGGCACCCACTTCAACGGCCACTTCTGCGGCGCCAAGGGCGGCGGCGACTGGAGCGTCGAGCAGTGGAAGAGCGAGATCGACCAGTTCTTCTCCTTCGTGGAGCACTGGAAGACCAACACCGGCTTCAAGGACGTCCCGGCCCTGCCCTTCGACTTCAAGAAGGAGGTCACCGGCGGCCGCGCGCCCTGCCTGGAGGGCCAGCCGAACCTGCTGAAGGCCATCAAGAGCTACGGCTGGCGCTACGACGCCAGTTCACCGGGCGACTTCCAGATATGGCCGAGGAAGAAGGACGGCATCTGGGACTTCCCGCTGCAGATGCTGCCGTACGAGGACGGCAAGTACCAGGGCCTGTCGATGGACTTCAACTTCCTCTACAACCAGTCCGACGGCGAGACCAAGGGTGACCCGGCCCGGTACGCGCAGTGGGAGCAGCAGACCGTCGACTCGTACATGGCCGGCTTCAACCGCGTCTACTACGGCAGCCGCGCGCCCCTGTTCATCGGCAACCACTTCGAGGACTGGAACGGCGGCATCTACATGAAGTCCATCGACCAGGTCGTCAAGAACGTCTGCACCAAGAAGGGCGTGAAGTGCGTGTCCTTCAGGGAACTCGCCGACTGGCTCGACGTGCAGAAGCCCCAGACGCTCGCCGCGCTGCGCAGCCTCGACCCCGCCCAGTCGCCGGCATGGTCGACGATCGTCAAGTGAGCGGTGGCGGCAGGCGGTTCCACTTGTGCAACCCCCTTCACAACCGACGCACCGGCCATGCGAGGATGCCCCTCCCCGGTAGGTGTACCGGAGTGAAGGGGAACACCATTGAAATCGAGAAGACTGAGCCGTAAGGGGCGACGCGCCTCCATAGTCACCGCTTCCGCCGCCGCGGTGGTCGCCGGTGTGGCCCTCGTGCCCAACTGGAGCGCGGGCGCAGCGGTCACCGATGACCCGACGGTGAACGCGGCCACCAAGGCGACCTTCCAGCGACTCGCCGACGCGGTCTTCACCGACCGTACGCAGGCCCTGGTGGACGGCGCCGGAAGCACCAGGACCCGGCATGCCGCCGGCTTCTCCGGTTCGGTGCGCATGTCCGGCGGGCAGACGCGCGAGCAGGACTCGGCCCTGGGGCAGCTGCGCACCCGCAGGTCCGTGCTCGCCAAGCTCGGCGAGAAGTACAGCCGGGGCAGCACCCAGGTCACCCTGGACGCCACCCAGGTGAAGGGCCGGAAGGCCACGGTGGACGTGACCGAGACCACCTCGCTGACCTACGCGAAGCCCGTGGCCAAGGACCAGAGGACCACCGGGTTCCAGGCCCACCACGAGCTGACCTTCAAGGCCGACCGCCACGGCACCTGGCAGCTGACGGGCATCCGCGACACCGACGACGGCTACCTCGCCGTGAACCAGGTCGCCAAGCCCGCCGTCGCCACGGTGAAGACCGCGGCGGACGACGGCCCGCCGGAGGCTGCCCGCTCGGCCACCAGCTGGCCCGCGCCGGCCAAGCCGAAGACGCTCTCCGGCACCGGCTACGACTACAAGGCGATGGTCGCGTACGCGGCCAAGTACTGGAAGAACTACAACCCGGCCTACCCGGACTTCAACGGGCAGGGAGCCGGCGGCGACTGCACCAACTTCGTCAGCCAGGCCCTGAAGGCGGGCGGCTGGAAGCACGTCCCCGGTTACACGGACGACTTCCACAAGTGGTTCGGCACCGCCGACATCCAGTCGGACTCGTTCGTCGGTGTCAACGAGTTCTCCTGGTTCGCCCTGTCCTCCAAGCGCGTCACCAGCCTCGCCAACGTCTACCAGATGGACATCGGTGACGTACTGCAGATGGACTTCAACAAGGACGGGTCCAAGGACCACTCCATGATCGTCACCAACCGTGACCGGTCGGGCGTGCCGTACGTGAGCTACCACTCCACCAACACCTACAACAGGTCGGTGGCCAGCCTCGTCGCGTCGTACCCGACCGCGGCGTTCTACGCCTACCGCACCTGATCGCGCGGCGGTGTCCGCTGCCCCGGCTCCTCCCGCCGCTCGTGCGGGGAGGGCTCGGGGTGGCGGGCCCGCCAGTAGGGGTTGTCGTGCGGCAGGGACGAGCCGACCCGGCCGTACATGCCGAAGGTCATCAGCAGCAGACCCACGACGAAGCTGAAGAGCACGTTCTGGATCTTGAAGGCCAGGAAGTTGTTGGGCGTGTCCAGCAGGCCGAGGAACAGGAAGCCGTTCAGCAGGAACAGCACGCCGAGGACCATGTTCAGTGTCGAGGCGAAGTTCCCGCCGATCACCATGCCGGCCATCAGCAGCACGCCGATGCAGATCGACAGCACGCTGAGCGTGCCGTTGGTGTTCAGCCCGGTGATCGAGTTGCCGCCGGTGTCGAAGAAGCCGATGTGGTTGATCAGGCCGAGGATGCCGAAGATGATCAGGAACGCGCCGATCAGGCCGGCGCCGATCCGGTAGACCCTGTTCAGCCGGTGGTCCACGGGCAGGTGGTCGTCCAGCCGGAACTTCTGGTCTTCCCCGGTGTCCCTCGTGTGCACTGCGTGTGTGGCCATGTCCGCCTCCCTCGGGCGCTAGCGGAGGCCATCCGTCCACTAAATAGTCCGCCCGTCCCACCCCACCCGGCAACACGCGCACCTCATCCGTGCCGCCGCGCCCGGTCCCGCGCGGGAGGCGGGGGCGCGGTTCAGTGGGTGGTTCCGCGCTCCTCGCGGATCTGACTCACCACGCGGGCGGCCGCCTGCCGTACCGCGTCCGTCTCGGTCAGGAAGTGCCAGTAGTCGGGGTGCCGGCCCTCCAGCGTGCCGATCGCCCGCTCCAGCCGGGCCACCGCGTCGTCCAGCGGCCGGGCGTGCCGCGGGTCCGGGGTCGTACGGCCCGTCATGGCCAGCCGCTGGGCGTCCCGGATCGCGAACCGGCTGCGCTCGATCTCCGCCTGCGGGTCCTTCTGCACGGCGTTCAGCCGCCGCAGCCGCTCCCCGGCCGCCGAGACGGCATCGTCGGTGGTGTTCAGCAGGGCCCGCACCGTCGACAGCAGCGAGGTCGCGTCCGGCCAGCGCTGGGCGTCTCTGGCCGTCTGCGCCTCGCGCAGCTTCCGCTCGGCCTGCCGTACGTTCTCCGCGGCCTGCTGCGGCACCTGCTGCAGGTCCTGCCAGCAGGCGGCCACGAACCGGCGCCGCAGCTCGCTGAGCACCGGATCCACCTGCTCCGCGCGTGTGGTCAGCGCCTGCGCCCTGGTCCGCAGGGACACCAGCCGGTGGTCGATCTCGGCCGCCTTCTCCGGCAGCCGCTCGGCCTCGGCCCGGATCGCCCCGGCCTCCCGCTGCACCCGCTCCGCCCGCTCCAGCGTCGGCGTGACGCCGTGCTGACCGGCGCCCTGGTTCAGCCTGGTCAGCTCCGGGGAGAGGGCGGCCAGCCGGGCGGCCAGGTCGTCGGCCGCAAGGCCCTTTTCCCGCACGGCGTCCAGGGCGTTGCTCGCGGCCAGCAGCGACTGCCGGGCCCGCTCCACCGCGGGCGCGAGCCGGGCGAGCCGCGTCTCCGCCGTGCCGAGCAGCGGTCCGAGCGAGCTGCCGAACCGGTCCAGCTCCTGCTTGACCGCGACCAGCTCGTCCCTGGCGGCGGTCAGCTCCGTACGCGCCCGGGCCGCGGCCGCGGCCTCCAGGCCGTCCCGGTCGAGGTCGTGGGCGTCGACGGCCTGGATATAACGCTGACTGACCTCGTCGATGCGCCGGCCCAGCGCGTCGAAGTCGGCCACGGCGCGGCGGGCGGCGGGGGAGTCGTCCACGGCCGTGATGGTCTCGATGGAGATCCTCAGGTCCCGCTGCGCGGAGTCGAGTTCGTAGAACGCCGCCGCGGCGGCGTCCTTCGCGCTCTGCGCCTCCGCGCGCTGGCTCTCCGACCGCCCCCCGAACCAGCGCCGGGTGCCACCCCCGGCGAACGCGGCGGACACCCCGAGCGCGGCCAGCAGCGGCAGCCCCATCAAGGTGAGCGTGTCCCGCAGGACCGTGGGCCCGGACCGGGCTCGCGCGGTGGACGGCGGCGGGTACGGCTGCGTCGATGGCGTGCCCGGTGTCGCCGTCACATCCCTCTCCTGTGCTGTGGTGCCCTGGGTGCTGTCATTCTCCCACCCGTTGTAGACGAACACACGAGCCGGTCAGTTCGCATCGCGCACCCGTGATTTCGCCGGACCGGCGGCATGCGGCGGGTCGGGGGACCGGGGAGTCCGACGCGCCGCGCCCCGGGCGTGCCGGTCCGGCGGCGAACTGTTTGCCGTGCGGCCCGGGGGGCAATGTAGGCTGTCGACCTGTCCGGGGTGCGTAGCTCAGGGGTAGAGCGCCTGCCTTACAAGCAGGATGTCGGCGGTTCGAAACCGTCCGCGCCCACCGACCTCACAAGCCGAGGTCATCGGCAGGACAGCGGCCCCCCGGAGGATCTCCGGGGGGCCGCTTCGCGGTGGGCGCGATCAGGCCGCTATCGGGGTCCGCTCCGCGGCCGGCTCGCCGTTCGCCGCCGTACGCCGGCCGAGGAGCCGGTCGACTCCCAGGGCGCCGGAGCCGGTGAAGACCAGCAGGAGGAACGCCCAGCAGAACACGGCCGGCAGCTCGCCGCCGTTCTGGATGGGCCACAGGGCGGCCTGCTGGTGGACGTCGAAGTAGGCGTACGCCATCGAGCCCGAGGCGATCAGCGCGGCCCCGCGGGTGCCGAGACCGAGGAGCACCAGGCCGCCCGCGACGAGCTGGATCACGGCGGCGTACCAGCCGGGCCAGGTGCCGGCCTCGATCGTGCCGCCGTTCGTGCCCGCGGCCCCGCCCAGCACGCCGAAGAGCGAGGCGGCGCCGTGCGCGGCGAAGAGCAGGCCGATGACGATGCGGAAGAGCCCGATGACGTAGGGCTGAGCGGCGTCGAGACGTGCGGACATGAAGGGGGGTCTCCTCTTCGGTGTCGGTCGGACCGGCCGGGGACGTGACGGCCGGTCGTGGGGGGCGGTACCGAACGAGAGGCCAAGGTTAGGGGAACCTAATCAGTGCTTGCAACTTCAACATCCGCGATGCCGGTTCCGTCCGCTCCTCCGCCCCGGGCGGGGCCGGCGGTCTTGCGGCCCGCGCCCGTATCGGGGCAGCGAGAAGCCAACCTCCCTGCGTCGAGGCGAGGTGACGGCGGATCAGGGGGCCTGGTCGCCGGGCTCGCTGGGGGATTCCGGAGGACGCGCCCCCACGGGGGGCGTCACGGGTGCGTCGTCACGGAGAGAGGGGTGGGCCCGCCGCGGGGGCGGGTGGGGCGCCCCGGTCGTCAGGCCTCGTTCGCGGAGTGAGCCCGGGCGGGACGGCCCCGTACCTCCAGTTCGCCGAGCAGTTCCGCGGTGGCCCGGGCCACGGCGTCCACCGCGCGGTCGAAGGCCTCGCGATTGTGGGCCGCGGGAGCCCGGAAGCCCGACACCTTGCGCACGTACTGCAGCGCGGCGGCGTGGATGTCCTCGTCGGTGGCCTCGTCGGGCAGCGCGGGCGGTCGTAGCGTCTTGATACTCCGGCACATGCCCCCAGTCTCACGCGCTCCCCGCGCCTCTGCCATGATCCCGTCGAAGGCGGCCACCGGTGCCCGGGGCCGACCGTCGAAAGGAAGAGCCTCATGGCGCCACAGAGCACACCACGGCACACCGTGGCCGTCCTCGGTCCGGGCGGTATCGGCGGCCTCCTCGCCGCCCTCCTCTCCCGCTCCGGCCACCGCGTCGTCTGCCTGGCCGGGGACAGTACGGCGCAGACCCTGCGCAGCTCCGGGATCACCGTCCGCAGCGCCCAGTTCGGCGATTTCACCGCCCCCGTCGAGGCGGACACCGAGCTGCGCGAACCGGTGGACGCCTGCCTGGTCACCGTCAAGCACACCGCGCTCGACGCCGCGCTCACCCGGACCCCGGCCACGGCCCTCGGCGACGCGCTCGTCGTGCCGCTGCTGAACGGTGTCGAGCACCCCGCCGCGCTGCGTTCCCGCTACCGTGCCGACCGCGTGGCACCGGCCGTGATCCGCGTGGAGTCCACGCGCCTGACGCCGGGCGTGATCGAGCACGGCAGCCCGTTCACGGAGATCGACCTCGCCGGGGACGGCGTCCCCCGCGCGCGCCTCGACGCGCTGGCCGCCGTCCTCACCGCCACCGGCGCGACCGTCCGCGTGGCCGGGGACGAGACGGCGGCCCTGTGGGCCAAGATGGCGTTCCTCGCCCCGTTCGCCCTCCTCACCACCCGGTACGGCCTGCCGCTCGGCGAGGTCCGTACCCACCACCGGGACGAACTGCGGGCGCTGGTCGCCGAGGTCGCGGCCGTCGGCGCCGCCTGCGGCGCGCCCGCCGATCCCGCCCAGGCCCTGGCCCGGTACGACGCCTTCCCGCCCGGCGCCAAATCGTCCATGCAGCGCGACGCCGAGGCGGGCCGCCCCCTCGAACTCGACGCCGTCGGCGGGGCGTTGCTGCGCGCGGCCGAGCGGCACGGGGTGTCCGTGCCGGTGGCGGCGCGGCTCGTACGCGAACTGCGGGACGCCGGTCACTGACGCGCCGCCGCCACCACCCCGGGCCGGCCGACCGGCTTACCGGGGCGGTGGCAACCCGTTCGACTGAATCTCCCTCCGATCCCGCGAACGAGCTCGCACCTCAAAATCGAACAGGCGTACCATTGCCGTGTGGCTACGACCTACGAATTCCCCAGTGACCTCCTCGCCGGTCAGGAGGAGCTGCATCAGGTCCGGGCCGAGCTGTCGGCCCTGCTCAAGCGGCTGCCCTGGTCGGTCGAGCCGAGAGAGGGCTTCAGCGACCACACGGGCTGGCGCAAGGTGGAGCGGCCCGCCTCCCCCGGCTGGTCGGCCGACGAACAGGCCGAGGTGGAGAAGCTGCGGCGCCGTGAGCATGAACTCGCGGTGTTCGTCAGCACGCACCGCTTCTGGGGCGAGGTCGCGGCGGCGGACCGCGTGGAGACCCGCTCGCGACTCAAGCACGCCCGCGAGGAACCGGCACGGGACGAGGCCTGACGGGCGAGGGGTAAGGGGCGCGGGAGGGCGAGGGGCAAGGGGCGCGGGAGGGCGAGGGGCAAGGGGCGCGGGAGGGCGAGGGGCAAGGGGCGCGGGAGCGGGGTCTGGTCCGGAAGTCCTTCCCTGGCTCCGGCCCACCTCCGGGCTCCCGCCGCTCACTGGGCCCGCCTCCGGGCTCCCTCCGCTCACTCGGGTCCCTCCGGGCCCCCTCTCGGCTTCCCTCGCGCCTTCACCGGGCTTCCCCCTCCCCTTCGGCTTCCCCGGTGTCCGGTGTGCCGTGGCGGCGCCGGGAGGCCCCGGAGGACGCGCTGTCGGACCCCCGGCGTACGCTGTATGGCTGTCAACGGGGGAATCATGGGGGAGTCGTCGTGTTCGAGAGTGTGGGGTCGCTTGCGGCCGGGCCGTGGATCTATGCCGTCGTGGCGCTGTCCGTGCTCCTCGACGTGTTCGTACCGGTGCTGCCGAGCGGCGTGCTGGTCATCACGGCCGCTACGGCAGCGGCCGCGGGTTCCGAAGCGGCGGGCCAGGTCCCGCACCAGGTGCCGGACATCCTCGCCCTGATCCTCTCCGCGGCGACGGCCTCGGTCCTCGGTGACCTGGTGGCCTACCGTCTGGCCTGGCGGGGCGGTGAGCGCCTGGACCGGGCGATAGCCCGCTCCCGCCGGCTGACCACTGCGCAGGAACGTCTCGGCGACGCGCTCACCCGGGGTGGCGGCGCACTGGTGGTCCTGGCCCGCTTCGCTCCGGCCGGCCGCTCGGTCGTCTCGTTCTGCGCGGGCGCCGCACACCGCCGCGTCCGCGACTTCCTGCCCTGGTCCGCCCTCGCCGGACTGTCCTGGGCCGCCTACAGCGTCGCTCTCGGGTACTTCGGTGCCCAGTGGCTGGGGGCGACCTGGGTAGCCGGCGGGGTCTCCGTGGCCGCACTGTTCGCGGTGGGCGCGGCGGCGGGCTTCCTGGTGCGCCGCCGGCCGGCCGGCTGACCCGGCACCGACCGGACCGTCGTCCTCCGAGGACGGCGGAGCCGAGTTCCGGACCGTCCTCCGAGGACGGCGGAGCCGAGCTCCTGAGCGTCCATCGAGGACGGCGGGGTCGAGCCCGACGGCCGGCTCCGCCCGCCGGGCGTGGGTGCGAGGCGGCCGGTCACTCACCGCTCGCCCGGCGTCCGTGCGAGGGCGGCCGGTCACTCACCGCCCGCCGAGCGTCCGTCGAGCCGAGCCCGACGGCCGGCTCCGACCGCCGGGCGTCCGTGCGAGGGCGGCCGGTCACTCACCGCCCGCCGAGCGTCCGTCGAGCCGAGCCCGACGGCCGGCTCCGCCCGCCGGGCGTGGGTGCGAGGGCGGCCGGTCACTCACCGCCCGCCGGGCGTCCGTGCGAGGGCGGCCGGTCACTCACCGCCCGCCCGGCGTCCGTGCGAAAGCGGCTGCTCACCGTTTTCCCGGGGTCCGTGCGAAAGCGGCTGCTCACCGTTTTCCCGGGGTCCGTGCGAAAGCGGCTGTTCACCGCTTGTCCGGCGTCCGTGCGCGGGTCGGCCGCTCGCCGGCTGCCTCTGGTGGCGGCGCGGCGGCCCGCCGGACGCTTCCCGGTCACACCGGCAGTTCGCCGGCCGCTCGCCGTGCCGGTGTCAGCAGCTGGCCAGGTCCTTCGTCAGCGCCGTCTTCTCGGCTGAGTCGACCGAGAGGTTGTAGTAGTACTTCACCTGCACCCAGGCGCGGACGTACGTGCAGACGTACGCCGAGCGGGACGGGATCCAGGTGGCCGGGTCCTGGTCGCCCTTGGCCTGGTTGACGTTGTCGGTGACCGCGAGGAGCTGCGGGCGGGTGATGTCGTTGGCGAAGGCCTGGCGCTGGGCCGTGGTCCACTTGCTCGCCCCGGAGTCCCAGGCCTCGGCGAGCGGCACGAGGTGGTCGATGTCGAGGTCGGACGCGGCGGTCCAGGTGGCGCCGTCGTAGGGGGAGTACCAACTGCCGCTGGTCGCCGCGCAGGAGGAGTCGGTGACGACGTTCGAGCCGTCCCGCTTGAGGATCCACTCGCGGGTGTTGCAGGAGCCGGAGATGGTGATCCAGAGCGGGAAGAGGTCGCGGCTGTAGCCGGTCCGGTTCTCGGTGGCCACGGTGAGCTGGGAGAGGTAGCTGCGGGCGGTGGCGCCGCTGACCGGCGTGGGCAGGGCGGCGGAGGCGTTCGGGGAGTTGAACAGGGCGGCGGAGGCTATCAGTCCGGTGAGGGTGGTGAGTATGCTCAGCCGTCGACGCGCGTAGAATCTGGGCATGCGAACTCCCTTGTGGGGTGGCGGTGTTGGAGCGCGAGCGAAGGAATGCTCGCGGGGCCGCGTGGCCGGCGGATGAGCGCCCGGTAAGAAGTTAGTGACGCGTTCATGACACGACAAGGTTCGACGCCGAACTTTCACATCCCGTACGATGGGCGGCGCAGAAGGGGAGTAGCTCTTCGCCGGACCGTCGACATACTGCTCAGCGAGCCTGAGCCGGCGCCCGGAGGCGGCCATCGGATTTCCGGTGAGGCCCGCCAGCGAGACCTTCGGCAAGCAGTGCACGCCCGTGCCCCCCGGCGCGGGCGTCGAGTGCGCTGCCGTGCCGAGGTGTCATCGCGTGATGTACCGCACTCTCGGCGGGGTGGCCCGACCGATTGAGGGATTTTGATCAGCATCACCGTGACGGCGCTCGTCTTCGGCGTCATCTTCCTCGCCGAACTGCCGGACAAGACCGCGCTCGCCGGCCTCGTCCTCGGCACCCGCTACCGCGCCTCGTACGTCTTCGCGGGCGTCGCCGCCGCCTTCCTGCTGCACGCCGTGCTCGCCGTCGCCGCCGGCAGCGTGCTGACCCTGCTGCCGCAGCAGATCGTGCACGCCCTCACCGGCGTTCTCTTCCTCGGCGGGGCCGCGATACTGCTGCTGAAGAAGGACGAGGACGAGGAGGAGATCAGGAAGCCCGCCGACCAGTCCTTCTGGAAGGTCGCCGGCACGGGCTTCATGCTCATCCTGGTCGCCGAGTTCGGCGATCTCACCCAGATCATGACCGCCAACCTCGCCGCTCGCTACGACGACCCGATCTCCGTCGGTCTCGGCGCCGTGCTCGGACTGTGGGCCGTCGCCGGGCTGGGCATCGTGGGCGGAAAGGCCCTGATGAGGCGGGTGCCGCTGCGGCTGATCACGCAGATCGCGGCGCTGCTGATGCTGGGGCTCGGCGTGTGGAGTCTGTACGAGGCCGTGGCGGGCTGAGCTGAACGGCGGGTGAACGTACGCCGGAGGTGGTGGCGGGTCGGCGCCCGGTTTTGTACCGTGAAGAAACAAAGTGGCTCCCGCCCGTTTTCCCTGACCGGCGGGCGGGGCCGCCTTGTCCCTTCCGAGTCCCTTCCGACCTCGGGATCTCTCGCTACTGGAGCTGCCGATGGCCACCGCCTCGCCCACCGTCCTGACCGCCCGTGCCCTTCTGCTCGACATGGACGGCACCCTCGTCAACTCGGACGCCGTGGTCGAGCGCATCTGGCGGCGCTGGGCGGAGCGGCACGGGCTGGACGGTGACGAGGTGATGAAGGTCGTGCACGGCAGGCAGGGGCACGCCTCCATGGCCGTCCTGCTGCCCGACCGGCCGGTGGAGCAGAACCTGGCGGACAACGCCCGCATGCTCGCCGAGGAGACCGCCGACACCGACGGCGTGGTCGAGATCGCCGGCGCGCGTGCCTTCCTCGCCTCCCTGCGCGGTCTCCCGCACGCCCTGGTGACCTCCGCCGACGTCGCCCTGGCCACCGCCCGCATGAACGCCGCCGGGCTGCCGCTGCCCGGCATCCGCGTCACCGCCGAGTCGGTGGGGGCGAGCAAGCCCGACCCCGAGGGCTTCCTCAAGGGCGCGGCCGAACTGGGCGTCGACCCGGCCGACTGCGTCGTCTTCGAGGACTCCGGCGCGGGCATCGCGGCGGGGCGCGCCGCGGGCATGCGGGTCGTCGGCGTCGGCCCCCGCGCCGACCTGCACGGCCCCGACGTCACCGTGCCGGATCTGACCCGGATCGCCGTCGACACACTGCCCGACGGAAGGATCCGGCTGCACATCGGCTGACGGCCCGCCCAGCCTCGGCCGGCGACAGGCCCCGCGCCCGCCGACGGCGCGCCCCGCGTCGGCTGGGGGCCCCGCGGCCGACGGCGCCCTGCGGCCGTGACGTCACGTCCCCCGCAGCCGACGGTGCGCTAGGGCCGTGACGATGCCCCAGCTTTCGCAGCCGACGGTGCGCTAGGGCCGTGACGGCGCCCCCCTTCCGTAACCGACGGTGCGCTACGGCCGTGACGACGCCCCCCTTCCGCAGCCGACGGTGCGCTAGGGCCGTGACGGCGCCCCCCTTCCGCAGCCGACGGTGCGCTACGGCTCTGACGTCTCCGCCTCCAGGCTCGCCCGGGTCGCCGGGCCGTACACCCCCGGTTCGTCGCCCCGGACGCCCCGGGCCAGCTGGTAGACGCGTACGCCGTCCTCGACCGAGCGGCTGAAGACGCTGTCGACCGGGCCGCCGTAGAGATTCAACTGCCGTAGCCGTAGCTGGAGTTCGCGGACCTCTGGGCCCGAGTCGCCGCGTCGCAGCACCGGGGCGGGGGCCGGGCTGGTGATCGGGGCCGCGGAGGACGGTGCGGACGGCCGGGCGGGGGAGGGGGAACCGGCCGCGCTGTGCGACGCCGACGGGCTCGGAGACGACGATGACGGCGAGGGAGACGGGCTGGGGGCGGCCGGCGTGGAGGGGGACCGGCCGGGCGACCTGGGCGCGGCCGGGGGCTCCGGTGCCGTCGGCGACGCCGGGCCCGGCGAGGTGGCGTCCGGGACGCTCTGCCTGACCTCCACGGCCGCCCGGTCCCGGGCCGGGGCGTGGTACGAGAACAGACCGCCCGCGAAGCCGGCCACCGCCACGACCGCCGCCCCCGCACCCGCGGTGGACAGCAGGACCGCCCGCCGCGACGGGCGGCGGAACCGGTCGGCGGCGGCCGACTCCGGCGAACCGGGCCCGTCCATGTCTCCGGGGTCTCCGGGGTCTCCGGACTCCAACGTCTCCCGGCCGACGCTCTCCGGCCCGGCCGGCGCGGGCTCCGTTCCCGGTGCGGACGGCGTGCCTGGTGCGGACGGTGTGCTGGGTGCGGACGGTGCGGACGGTGTGCCCGGCGCCGACGGTGTGCCCGGCGCCGACGGTGTGCCCGGTGCGGACGGTGTGCCGGGCGCGGAGGGTGTGCCGGGTGCCGACAAGGCGGGGCCGGGCTCCGGCACGTCGACGTACGGGCGGATCCGCAGCGGATCGAAGTCCTCCGCCGCTGCGGCCTCGGCCGTGCGCGTCTCGCGCAGGGTCTCGGAGGCACGTTCCGTACAGTCGCACGTCGGGCTGAGGTCAGGCCCCCGCGGCGCCCCGCACTCCGGACAGCCGCGCCCCTCGGACTCGCTCACGCGTTCGTCCCCTCCCGTCGCACCCTGACACTCTTGAACCCTTGGAGCCCCACGCCCCCGGAGCCCCACGCCCCCGGAGCTCCACGCTCCGGAGCCTGACGCCCCCGGAGCCCCACGCCCCCGGAGCCCCACGACTCCGGAGCTCCACGCTCCGGAGCCTGACGCCCCCGGAGCCCCAGCCCCCAGAGCCTGACGCCCCCGGAACACCACGCCCCGGAGCCCCACGACTCCGGAGCCTGACGCCCCCGGAGCCCCAGCCCCCAGAGCCTGACGCCCCCGGAGCCCCACGCCCCGGAGCCCCACGACTCCGGAGCCTGACGCCCCCGGAGTCCCACGACTCCGGGAGAGCCCGTCGTCGCCCCGGACCCCTGAGGCACTCGCCGCCCCGGAATCCCCGCACCCCCGAAATCCCCGGAACTCCAGAACTCCGGCCCTCCGGGCCTCCTGGGAACCCCGCGACCCCGGCCCCCCGGAGTCACTCGGCCCCCTTCGGTCACTCGGCCCCCTTGAGAACTACCGAGACTATGCGCATCTCCTTCACATCCGAAGGGCTCGGGAGGCCGTAAGCGGTGAGACCGATCACGATGGAAGGTGGACCCGAGCCCCGGGAGGTCTTCATGGCCCTGGACACGCACGGCGCGGCGAAGGACCTGAGCGGCGGAGAACACGTCACCGGAGATGTGTACGTCTCGATCGGTGCCCTTCTGCTCGGCCTGCTGCTCGCCGCGCTCGACCAGACGATCGTGTCGACCGCGCTGCCCACCATCGTCAGCGACCTCGGCGGCCTGGAGCACCTGTCCTGGGTGGTCACCGCCTATCTGCTGGCCTCGACCGCCGCGACCCCGCTCTGGGGCAAGCTCGGAGACCAGTACGGCCGCAAGCGGTTGTTCCAGGCCGCCATCGTGATCTTCCTGATCGGCTCGGCGCTGTGCGGCATGGCGCAGAACATGCCGCAGCTGATCGGCTTCCGGGCGCTGCAGGGCCTGGGCGGCGGCGGGCTGATCGTGCTGTCCATGGCGATCGTCGGCGACATCGTGCCGCCCCGCGAACGCGGCCGCTACCAGGGGCTGTTCGGTGCCGTCTTCGGCGCTGCCAGCGTGCTCGGACCGCTGCTCGGCGGGGTGTTCACCGAGCACCTGAGCTGGCGCTGGGTGTTCTACGTCAACCTGCCGGTCGGCATCGTCGCGCTCGCCGTGATCGCCACCGCCCTGCGCATCCCGCGCCACACCGCCCGCCACGTCATCGACTACCTCGGCACCTTCCTGATCGCCGCCGTCGCCACCTGCCTGGTCCTCGTCGCCTCACTCGGCGGCACGACCTGGGCCTGGGGCTCGGCACAGATCGTCGGGCTGGCCGTGCTGGGCGTCCTGCTCGCCGTGGCGTTCGTCGCCGTGGAGCGCCGGGCCGCCGAACCCGTGCTGCCACTGAAGCTGTTCGGCATCCGCACCTTCACGCTCGCCGCCCTCATCAGCTTCATCGTCGGCTTCGCCATGTTCGGCGCGATGACCTACCTGCCCACCTTCCTGCAGGTCGTGCACGGCATCTCCCCGACCCTGTCCGGCGTGCACATGCTGCCCATGGTGGTCGGACTGCTGCTGTCGTCCACGGTGTCCGGGCAGATCGTCAGCCGCACCGGCCGCTGGAAGGTCTTCCCGGTGACCGGCACGGCCGTCACCGCCATCGGCCTGCTCCTGCTGCACCGGCTCGACGAGCACAGCTCCACCGCCCGGATGAGCGTCTACTTCCTCGTCTTCGGGCTCGGACTGGGCCTGGTGATGCAGGTCCTGGTGCTCATCGTGCAGAACGCGGTCGCCTACGAGGATCTCGGCGTCGCCACCTCGGGCGCGACCTTCTTCCGCTCCATCGGCGCCTCCTTCGGCGTCGCGGTCTTCGGGACGGTCTTCGCGAGCCGCCTCGGAGACAAGCTCACCGCCGCCTTCCGCGGACTGAGCCTGCCGCCCGGCGCCACGACCGACGCGCTCAAGGCCGACCCCCGGGGCATCTCCGCGCTGCCGCCGCCGCTGCGCCCGGTGGCCCTGCACGCCTACGCGTCCGCCATCACCGACGTCTTCCTCTACGCCGCCCCCGTCGCCCTGCTCGGCTTCCTGCTGGCCTGGTTCCTCCAGGAGGACCCGCTGCGCGGCTCGGTCACCGCGCCCGAGGCCTCCGAGACCATCCCGCCCAATCCGGTGCAGCGCTCCTCCTACGACGAGGTGCGCCGCTCCCTGTCGGTGCTCGCCACCCGGGCGGGCCGCCGCGAGATCTACCGGAAGATCACCGAGCGAGCGGGCTACGACCTGCAGCCCGCGGCCAGCTGGCTGCTGCTGCGCGTCCGCAAGCACGGCTCGGTCGAGCCCGGCGAGCTCGCCGAGCGCAGCCCCGTACCGCTCCAGGTGGTCATGGCCGCCGCCCGCCAGGTCGAGGAGCGGCGCCTGGCCGAACGAAGGGGGCCGGACCTGGTGCTGACCGAGTCCGGCCGCGAGGTCGCCGAACGGCTGGCGGCCGCGCGTGAGGACTCGCTGGCCGAACTGCTCGGCGACTGGTGGCAGCCGGACCGCTCGTCCGACCTGGGACGACTGGTCAAGGAACTGACCGGCGAGCTGTGCGGCTCCGCACGCGAACGCCCGCTCGACAGCACGGTCACGAGGACGGATTGACGCGCTGCGCCGCCACCAGCTCCTTGCGGTACCAGTGCTCCGCGTAGACGTCGTCATTGTGCGGGCCGGTCTCGGTGTAGCCGAGCCTGGCGTACAGGGCACGGGCCTCGACCAGGTCGGAGCGGGTGTCGAGGACGACGCGGCGGGCCCCCAGGACACGGGCGGCCTCCTCCGCGGCCGCCACCAGGAGCGCGGCCCCGCCGGTGCCGCGCCGGTGCCGGACCACGAACACCCGGGTGAGTTCGGCGGTGTCCGGCTCCAGCAGCCGTACGCCCGCCGAGCCGGCCGGCTCACCGTCGTACCGGCCGATCAGCAACCGGCCGCCGGGCGGGGCGAGTTCGGACCCCGGCCTGGCCGCGATCCCCCGCTCCAGTTCGCCGGGGTCGGTGCGGTGGCCGTGGTGGAGGAGGTACCAGCGGTCGCTGACCTCCGTGTAGTACGCCCGCCACAGCGCGAGTGCGGCCCGGGAGTCGTACGGCTCCGGGGCGACCGTCCACGTCATGCCGGCCATTCTCGGCGGCCGGCGCACCCCCCGCGCAACCGGATATCCGGCTCGCCGCCCGGTCCGCCGGCCGCCGCGGGCGCCGTTTGTGGCCTGACTTCCGGGTCACACGGAAGGTGAGCCGGCCAGCGGGGCCGGTCCGAGGGGAAGGCAACCATGTCCACAGGCCTGATCATTCTGTTGATCGTGATCGCGGCGGTCGTGGTCGTCGGTGCGGCCGCCCTGGCGTTCCGCCGCACGCGGCGCGGTGGGCCGAGCCTGAAGCGGCGCTTCGGACCCGAGTACGAGCGGACCGTGGCCCGGCACGACGGGGACGCCAAGGCCGCCGAACGGGAGCTGACCGCACGCGTCGAACGCCACGGCGACCTGAGGGAACGTCCGCTGGACAGCGAGAGCAGGGAGCGGTACGCGGCCCGCTGGACGGCCGTTCAGGAGCGCTTCGTCGACTCGCCCCGGGAGGCGGTGGCCGAGGCCGACCGGCTGCTCGCCGAGCTGGCCGGCGTTCGCGGCTACCCCGACGGGGCCCACTACGAGGAGCAGTTCGCCGCGCTGTCCGTGCACCACGCCGACCACGTCGACGGCTACCGGCAGGTGCACCGGGTGTCCCGCGCCGGGACGAGCGGCGGCGCGAGCGAGGCCGGCGCCGGTACCGAGGAGATGCGGACGGCCCTGATCGGGGCCCGCGCCCTCTTCGACGCCCTCACCGGCCCCGGCACGGACGCCGGCCGGCACCACGCGGCCTCCGGGACGGCCGGGACCGCGGACACCACCGGTGCCTCGGTCGCCGACACCGCCGGTGACCGCTCCCACGCCCGCTCCCATGCGCCGTGGGCCCTCCACAGGAGCCGACCGAAGGAGAGCTGACGTCATGAAGGACAGGACGAACGACTCCGGCGACGAGCGCTACGCCTCCGGGCGCTCCGCGCGGACACCGGACGACGAGTGGGCTCAGGGGGAGGCGGCACCGGGCCGCCGGCTTCCCGGGGAGCCGGGTGAGGGTGTACCGGCCGGAAACATCGGGAACGCCGGGAACGCCGGAAACACAGACCGGCTGCGGGGCGAGGGCACCAGCGGCCGGCTGCCGGGTTCGACGGGCCCCGGCCGCGAGGGCCTGACAGCCGACGACCGCGTGCCGCGCGACGGCTCGACGGCCGCCGACCGGATACCGCGCGAGGGCTCGACGGCCGCCGACCGCATACAGCGCGACGGCCTGACGGATGACGACCGCATGCAGGGCGACCGCCTGAGGGCGGACGAGCGGATGTCGCGGGACGGTCTGGGTGCGGACGACCACATGCCGCGGGCCGGGCGCACTGCCGGCGACCGCACGCCGGCGGACGCGGCGCAGCCGCCGCCACCGCCGGGACCGGCGGGCATGCCCGTCTCCGGGGACGCCGGGGGGCCGGGCTCCGGCACGCAGGGCCGGCCGCACGGCTCCGAGGGCCTGCGCCCGGGAACGGAGGATCTGGGGCCGGACACACCGTCCGCGCCCGCCAGGGGAGCGGACACGTACGAGGAGCGGCGGATGCCGGACGACGGGCTCGGTGCCGCGTACACCGGTGAGGGCAGCGCGTACGCGGCCGACGACGGAAGCGTCCCCGGCGGCATCGGCCGAACCACCGCCCGGGGCACGGGCACCGATTCCGCCACGGCGGGCACGGGCACCGATTCCGCCACGGCAGGCACGGGCACCGATTCCGCCACGGCAGGCACGGGTGTCGGTTCCGCCGCCGCGGGCACGGGTGCCGGTTCCGCCGCCTCGGAAACCGGTGCGCCGCTGCTGCCGCACGAGGAGGCGGACCAGTGGGAGCAGCGGATGCGGCAGGTGGTCGCCGGCTTCGTGGACGAGCCCAGGGGCGCGGTCGAGGAGGCCGACCGGGCGCTGGAGGAGATCACCGTACGGTTCACCGAGGCCGTGACCCAGCGGCGACGCACCCTGCGCAGGTCCTGGGAGAGCGCCGAGGAGAGCGGTGTCGGTGCCGGCGCCGACACCGAGCAACTGCGTCTCGCCCTGCGCGACTACCGGGAGCTGGCCGGGCGTCTGCTACACGGCTGACTCCGGCCCGTCCCCCATGGCGGCAGCCCTGCGCTGCCGCCATTCGCGTAGGACGTCCTCGACGTCGTAGGGCTTCCTGCCCAGCGGGGGGCCCGGCGGCGGCTTGAACATCATGTCGCGGATCTTGACGTTGACGTCCTCGACGATCTTCCGGGCGATCCGCTCCGAGGGCGCCGCGTACGCCGCCTGCAGCGCGTCCTCGGCCTCCTTGCGCAGGGCCAGCGCGGGCGGCAGCACGGCCAGGCCCTCGCGCGCCATCTTCCGCTTGATCCACCACAGTTCGTCGTAGCCGCTGTCGAGATCCGCCGGCAGCGGACGGCCCGCCCCCGGCAGCCGCTCGAACTCACCGCGCGCCTGCGCGTCGCGGATCTGCTTGTCGACCCAGGACTCGAACGGGACACCGGGTGGCTTTCGCTCGGTCATGAACCCATTGTGCCGGACACGACCCGGCCGGGCGTTTTATCATGCGGCGGCGGTGGGTGATCCGGTCACCGCACCGTCACGTCCGGATGCCCGGCGCAGCACTGCTTCAGGGGGAACACGCGTGCTCGAACTCACCATGGCCACCGTCTCGGGTCCCGACGCGGGCGCCACGGCCGGCATGACGATGGCCGAGGAGCCCAGCGAGCCCGGCGCCGTCCTGCGGGTCGGCCGGGACGCCGCGCTGTGCCGGCTGGCCACCCCCGAGGACTGGCTCTTCCTCTCCCGGGTCCACCTGGAGTTCCGGTGCGGCCCCGACGGCGGCTGGCAACTGACCTGGCTGCGCGGCTCGCAGGCCGACCCGGCGTCCGAAGTGCGGTTGATCGTCGGGCAGTACACGCAGCCCCTCGCCTACGGCGCCACCGTGCCGTTGCCGCACGGCGGGTCCGGCGAGATCCTCGTCCAGGACCGCACCGCACCGCGCAGCGTCAACGTGGGCTTCTTCCACGAGGTGTGAGCCCCGAGGCCGAGGTGTGAGCCGCGGGGTATGGGCCGAGGTGTGAGCCCCCGAGGTCTCGGCAGGCAGGAGCCGAGCCGTGAGCCCATGGGACAGGCGCCGAGGTGTGAGCCGCGGGAGGTGTCCCGCGGGCCCCGGGGAGGGTTCGGCCGGTTCAGCCGAGCACCCGGGCCAGCGCGAAGCCGTCGTAGCCCTTCCCGCCGACCGTCTGGATCGCCGTGCCGTCCAACCGCGGGTGGGTGGCGATGAGGTCGATGGCGGCACGCGTCCCGGCCACGTCCGGCGCGGTGCTGCTCGCGTCGGCGACCCGGCCCTCGCGCACCACGTTGTCCAGGACGATGACGCTGCCCGCGCGGGTGAGCCGCAGCGCCCACTCCACGTAGTGCCCGTTGTTGGCCTTGTCGGCGTCGATGAAGACCAGGTCGAAGGGGGCCGGGTTCTCGTCGGCGAGCTTGGGCAGCGACTCCAGGGCCGGGCCCACCCGCACCTCCGCGATCCGCTCCAGGCCCGCCCGGGCGATGTTCCGGGTGGCCACCTCGGCGTGCTTGGCGCTGTACTCCAGCGAGACCAGCCTGCCGTCCTCGGGCAGCGCGCGGGCCATCCAGATCGTGCTGTAGCCGCCGAGGGTGCCGATCTCCAGGATCGTCCGGGCGCCCTGCAGCTGCGCGAGCAGCTGCAGGAACTTGCCCTGCGCGGCCGTGACGGCGATGGGTGGCAGCCCGGCGGCCTCGCTCTCCCGCAGCGCCGCTCGAAGCGCCTCGTCGTCCGGGGAGAGCCGGGTGATGAAGTAGTCGTCGACGTCGTGCCAGAGCTGCGACCCGCTCATGCGCCTGCTGCCTTTCCCGAATGTCTTCCCGAGGCTTCTCGGCCCTGCCCACGCCGATCATCTCAGTCGAACACCGAAGACGTGCAGAACGCACACCATTCCGGCCGTCGGCGACCCCGGGGCGCGCGGAACCGCTCAACGGCCCACGCAGGCCGGTGGCGCGGCCGGGGTATGCGGCCCGGCGACCCGGCAACCCCCTGGGGACGCGGGAGCCGCGCGAACGGCCACGACGGCGCCGTACCCGGCGGACGGCCCGCACCCGACAGGGCGCGAGCCGTCCGCACAGAGGGCGTCGCCTACCGCTCGACCGCAGGCGCGGAGCCCGGCAGCGGCCGACCCGCGCACTCGGTCATCCGCCACACCGCGAAACCGCCCACGACAGCCGCGGCCATCATGTAGTACGCGGGCATCATCATGTTCCCGGTCACCCCGATCAGCGCGGTCACGACCAGCGGAGTCGTACCGCCGAACAGGGACACGGACACGTTGAAGCCGATGGACAGGGAGCCGTAGCGCACCCGGGTCGGGAACAGCGCGGGCAGCGCGGCCGGCATGGCCGCCGTGAAGCAGACCAGCAGCATGCCCAGCGCCCCCATGCCCAGCCCCACCGCGAGCAGGCTGCCCTGGCGGATCAGCAGCAGCGCGGGGACGGAGAGGAAGAGGAAGCCCGCGCAGCCCGCGGCGATCACCGGACGGCGGCCGACCCGGTCGGTCAGCGCACCGGCGAACGGCTGGACGATCATCATCAGGGCCATCACACCGAGCACGACCAGCAGACCGTGCGTCTCGTCGTACTTCAGCTCACTGGTGAGGTAGCTCGGCATGTACGACAGCAGCATGTAGTCGGTGACGTTGAAGACCAGCACCAGCCCCATGCACAGCAGCAGCGCCCTCCACTGGCCCGAGATCATCTCGCGCAGCGGCACCTTCGGGCGGCTGGCCTCCGCCTTCTCGACCTCGGCGGCGAACGCCGGGGTCTCCTCCAGGCGCATCCGCAGATACAGGCCGATGATGCCCATCGGGCCCGCGATCAGGAACGGGATGCGCCAGCCCCAGGAGGTGAGGTCGTCCGAGGAGAGCAGCGCCGTCATCAGGGTGACCAGGCCCGCGCCGCCGATGTAACCGGCGAGCGTGCCGAACTCCAGCCAGCTGCCGAAGAAGCCGCGCTTCTTGTCCGGCGCGTACTCGGCGATGAACGTGGACGCGCCCGCGTACTCACCGCCGGTGGAGAAGCCCTGCACCAGTCGGGCGGCGAGCAGGAGCAGCGGCGCGCCGACGCCGATGGTGGTGTACGACGGAATCAGGCCGATCGCGAACGTGCCCACCGCCATCATGATCATCGTGATGGCGAGGACCTTCTGGCGGCCCACGCGGTCGCCCAGCGGGCCGAAGACCATGCCGCCGACGGGCCGGACCAGGAAGGCCGCGGCGAAGGCGCCGAAGGTCGACAGCAACTGCGCGGTGGGGTTGCCGGAGGGGAAGAAGACCTTGCCCAGGGTGACCGCGATGTAGCTGTAGACGCCGAAGTCGAACCATTCCATCGCGTTGCCGAGCGCCGCCGCCTTCACAGCGCGCTTGACCAGCGCGGGGTCGGTGACGGTGACGTCGCGGGACCTGGTGGCCCGGTGGGCCTTCAGGGGCGGGGTGACGGCAGTGACGGTCGCCAAAACGAGGCTCGCCTACCTTTCGACGGGGACAGGTACGCGGCCCGGCGACGGCGCTGCCGAGAATCGGGCCGAAAAACGACCATAGGTGCCGTTCGGCTGCCTACGTCCCGTACGCGAGTCGATGCATAGTGCAGCTAAATGGCGCCTAAGCAGGCATGTCTGCCCACTCACGCGGCGCCATTCCTGCAGCTCGGTGTGATGCTTCTCGCCCCCCTCCGGCGCAACCGCGCCCCTTTTCGACCATCTTCTTTCGGACAAAAGCGGGCGGATGTCAGGTGGCGCGGGGATGGCCTGCGTCCCTCCAAGAGGGTCTGCGCGCCTCTCGGGGTTCGCGCAGGGAACCCGGCACACGTCGTGCCGGGGGGCGAGCGGGGCGGGAGGCCGGCGGGGCGTGGCGAACGTGGAGCACAGCGGGCGACCTACGGATGTCCTGGCACCGGCCGCGGCCGGAGCGCGCCTGCGGGCGGCCCGTCTCGGGCTGTGGGCGGTGGCCGCGATCCTCGCGGTGCGGCAGTGCGCCGTCGTCCTGACCACCCCGAGCGGCGAGCGGCTCACCGACCTCGAGACCTGGGTCGGCCCCCAGGGCGTCCTGCACGTGAAGGGCTCGCTCTACGACTCGCCGCGGTTCACCGGCACCCCCTTCGCCGGGCTGGTCCTCAAGCCGCTCACGCGCTCGGCGCAGGCGGCCCTCGGCTGGGGCTGGACGTTCGGCACGCTGCTGCTGGTCGTCGCCCTCGGCCTGATCGCCGCCCGCGCGCTGCCCAAGCCGGTCAGCCGCCGCACCTCCCTGCTGGCCGCCCCGGTCGCCGTCAGCCTGCTCATGCTCTCGCTGCCGGTCCGCGACACCCTGTGGCTCGGACAGACCAGCATCATGCCCGTGCTGCTCGTCCTGCTCGGCTGCTTCGCCGTGCGCGGGGAACGGGCGAGCGGCCTGTGCACCGGCCTGGCCGCGGCCCTGCAGCCGCCACTGCTGCTGTTCGCCCCGCTGCTGTGGTTCACCGGCCGCCGCAGGGCCGCGCTCGGCACCGCCGGCACCTTCGCCGCCTGCACCGCGCTCGCCTGGGCGGCGATGCCGCACGACTCCCACACCTACTGGGTGCACCACGTGGCCGGCGTGGGCCTCGGCGGCCAGGCCGACGCCCTCGGCAACCAGTCCCTGCACGGCGCCCTGCTCCGCCTGGACCTGACCGGCCCGCTGGAGATCGGCCTCTTCCTGCTCCTGGCGGCCTGCGTCGCCGTCCTCGCCCTGCGCCGGGCGGTCCGCTACGCCCACGACGGCCAGCTGCTGCTCGCCGTCGCCCTCACCGGCTGTGCGGCGATCGTCGCCTCTCCCACCGCCTGGCAGCACCAGCTGCTGTGGCTGTCGCTCGCGGTGGTCGGCCGGGTCGGCAGGCGCGCCTCCGACCGCTACGTCTGGCCGGTGGCCGTCCTGCTGGTGACCACGCTCCCGGCGAAGATGATGCTGCCGAACATGCCGGCCATGTACCCGCTGCGGGACAACCTCGTCCTGCTCGCGGCCGTCGCCGCCGCCACGGCCGTCCCCTTCCTTTCCCGCACCTCGCCGTACTACCAGGTCCCGGTCCCCGCGGAGAGCGCCCCGCGGGTGCCGGCCCGCTTCCGTCGCGTCCCGCTCCTGCCCTTCCTGCGCCGCGTCCTCACCCGCCCGAACCTGCTCCTGGAACTGCTCCTGCTCCGCGTCACGTACGCGGCCTACCAGCAGGTACGCCTGGCCGCGACCGGCGGCACCAACTCCGGGGGCCGGGCGACCGCCGAACACCACGGGCACCTGGTCCTGAACGCCGAGCGGTTCCTGCACATCGACATCGAGCACGCCGTCAACCACGCCGTCGCGAGGATCGGCCGGCTGCGGGAGTTCTTCGACTTCTACTACGAGTCCTTCCACTTCGTCGTCCCGCTGAGCGTCCTCGCCGTCCTGTACTGGCGCCGCCCCGTCGACTACCGCTGGGCCCGCGCCTCCCTCGGCTTCGCCACCTTCCTCGCCCTGATCGGCTTCTGGCTCTTCCCGCTCGCCCCGCCGCGCCTGATGCCGTCCCTCGGCATGATCGACACCGTCCACGGCGTCCAGGACTTCTCCCAGCCGGACTACGGCACCCTGACCGCGCTCACCAACCAGTACGCGGCGATGCCGTCCCTGCACTTCGGCTGGTCCCTGTGGTGCGGCGTGGTCATCGCGGTGATCGCCAAGAAGTGGTGGATGAAGGCCCTCGGCCTCCTGCACCCCCTCTTCACCGTCTCGGCCATCGTCGCCACCGGCAACCACTGGGTGCTGGACGCGGTCGGCGGCGCGGTGGTCGTGGGCGCGGGCTTCGGCCTGTCGTACGTCTTCCAGGGCCCGCGGGCCAGGACGATGACGGCGGCGGGTGCGAGAGAGCCCCGCGAGGTGGCCGTCGGCAGCGGCTGACGGCCCGGCCGGCCCACGGTCACCGCGCACCGGCCCGACGGTCCCCGCTCGCCGCAGGGACGGTCACCGCCCGCCGCACTCGAACCAGACCGTCTTTCCGCCCTCGGTCCGCCGGGTCACGCCCCATTTGCCGACCACGACGTCGAGCAGCGCGAGCCCCCGCCCGCTCTCCGCCTCCGGAGCCGGCTCCGAGCACCGGGGGAGCCGGCCGCACCCGTCGCTCACCTCGACCCGCACGCCCGCCGTCCGCCGCGCCACGACGAGGGTGCAGCGGCGGTCGGGCACGTGCCGGACGACGTTGGAGACCAGCTCGCTGACGCCCAGCTCCACGGCGAAGACCAGTTCGGGCAGGCCCCATTCGTCCAGCAGGGAGCGGACGATCCGGCGGATGTGGCGTACCGAGTGCTCTCCGGCGGTGAGCTGCACGCGGTACTGGGGGGTGTGGGGAATGTTCAGGTTCACGGTACGAGGCTGATCCCTCGCAACTACTCTCGGCTACAGGACGGATACAACGGGTCCCGCCGTGGACCGAGTTGCCTGAGAGGGGACCGACCGTGGCCCACATCAACACCCTCGACCCGGGCGCCTCACCGCTCGACTACTACGGCTTCGAGCTGCGTCGCCACCGGGAGGCGGCCGGCCTGACCCAGCGGCAACTGGGCGACATCGTCAACTACACGGGGTCGCTGGTCGGCCAGGTGGAGACGGCCAGAAAGCTGCCGACGCAGGAGTTCAGCGAACGGGTGGACGCGGCACTGGGCACGGGCGGCCTACTGTCCCGACTCGTGGGCCTGGTGATGCGCAGCCAACTTCCGGCGTGGTTCCAGCAGGTGGCCGAGCTGGAGGTGCGGGCGACTGAGATCAGCACCTTCCAAACCCACATGGTTCACGGCCTGTTACAGAGCAAGCTCTACATGCGCTCGGTGCTCGGAGTGCTAGACCGGGACAAGCTCGACGACCGTGCCGCTGCACGACTGGCTCGCCAGTGCATCTTCGAGAAGGGGGAGCCGCCGGTCTTCTGGATGGTCCTCAGTGAGGCCGCGCTGCACCAGGAGATCGGCGGTCGTGAAGTCATGCGCGAACAACTCGCCCACCTGTTGACTTTCGCGGATGACTCCCGGATCAATATCCAGATCCTGCCGTATTCCGTGGGGGAACACGCGGGGCTGCAAGGCGCGTTCAATGTCTACCGCTTCGCCAGCGACCCGGCCATCGTCTATACCGAGGGCTATGGCAGTGGGCACCCGACCGCGAATCCAGACACCGTCAGGGATTGCTCGCTCCGTTACGATCACCTCCGAGCCGCCGCGCTCTCGATCAAGGACTCGGCGGGGATGATCCGACGGGTGATGGAGGACCGCTATGGGGAGCAAGTGGCGTAAGTCCAGCTACAGCGGGGACCAGGGCGGCGACTGCATCGAATGCGCGCCCCTCGGTCGGCTGAGCTGGCAGAAGTCGTCCTACAGCAGTGACCAGGGCGGCGAATGCGTAGAGATCGCCGAATCCCCCTGCGCCGCCATCGCGATCCGCGACTCCAAGACCCCCGCGGGACCGATGCTCACCGTCGGCCCCGCCACCTTCACCCGCTTCCTGTCCTGGACGTCGGCTACAGCCGCTGGATGATCGTCCCGGTCGCCAGGCCACCGCCCGCGCACATGGTGATGAGCGCGAACTCCTTGTCCGCGCGCTCCAGTTCGTGCAGGGCGGTGGTGATCAGGCGGGCGCCCGTCGCCCCCACCGGGTGGCCCAGCGCGATCGCACCGCCGTTGACGTTGACCTTCTCCAGGTCCTGCTCGAAGACCTGGGCCCA
The DNA here is from genome assembly GCF_040426375.1 of Streptomyces sp. NPDC096012. Classification (NCBI taxonomy): domain Bacteria; kingdom Bacillati; phylum Actinomycetota; class Actinomycetes; order Kitasatosporales; family Streptomycetaceae; genus Streptomyces; species Streptomyces sp. NPDC096012. Next base: position 61,413 of record NZ_JBEOTD010000004.1, on the reverse strand, counting down.
GCTCAGCACCACGGACGCGAACGCCTCGTTGATCTCCACGAGGTCGATGTCACTCAGGGACATGCCCGCCTTGCCGAGCACCGCGTTGGTCGCGTCGATCGGGCCGTCCAGGTGGAAGTGCGGGTCGGCACCCACCAGCGCCTGGGCGACGATCCGTGCCCTCGGCTTCAGCTTCAGGGCGCGAGCCATCCGCTTCGACGCCCACATGATCGCCGCCGCGCCGTCGGAGATCTGGGACGAGTTGCCCGCGGTGTGGATGGCGTTCGGCATCACGGTCTTCAGCCCCGCCAGCGCCTCCGGGGACGTGTCCCGCAGCCCCTCGTCCTTGTCGACCAGCCGCCACATGCCCTGCCCGGCGTGCTGCTCCTCCTCCGTGGTGGGCACCTGCACGGCGAAGGTCTCGCGCTTGAAGCGTTCCTCCGCCCAGGCGTGGGCCGCCCGCTCCTGGGACCGCAGGCCCAGCGCGTCGACGTCCGCGCGCGTCAGGCCACGGTGCCGGGCGATGCGCTCGGCCGCCTCGAACTGGTTGGGCAGGTCGACGTTCCACTCGTCGGGGAACGGCTTGCCCGGACCGTGCTTGGAGCCGGAACCGAGCGGCACCCGGGACATCGCCTCGACGCCGCAGCTGACCCCGACGTCGATGACGCCCGCGGCGACCATGTTGGCCACCATGTGCGAGGCCTGCTGGGAGGAACCGCACTGGGCGTCGACCGTCGTGGCCGCCGTCTCGTACGGCAGCCCCATCGCCAGCCAGGACGTGCGCGCGGGGTTCATGGACTGCTCGCCGGCGTGGGTCACCGTGCCGCCGACGATCTGCTCGACCGCGTCGGCGGGAATGCGGGTGCGCCCGAGGAGTTCACGGTAGGTCTCGCCCAGGAGATAGGCGGGATGCAGGTTGGCGAGCGCGCCGCCGCGCTTGCCGATCGGGGTGCGTACGGCTTCGACGATCACGGGTTCGGCGGCCATGGGTGCTGGTCCTCTCCGAGAGGGCTCTCCTCCAGAACTGGTACGCGTTCTAGTTCTCCGTGCAGTCTGCGGACGTGATGTCCGTCACCGCAAGAGTCTTGCAGGTCTCGAAGCCGTGATCTGCGCGAACTCCACACCGATTGGAAGGGTCGTACCCCTTGCGGGTTCTAGAACCCGTTATTACGTTCACGGCACTTGCTGATGGTCCGTCAGATGGCTGGGAGTCACCCATGCACTGCCCCGCGCTGCCCGACGGGTTCGACTTCACCGACCCCGATCTGCTGCACCACCGTGTGCCCCTCCCGGAGTTCGCCGAGCTGCGCCGTACCGAGCCGGTCCGCCGGATCCCGCAGCAGCACGGGGTCGCGGGCTTCGCCGACACCGGCTACTGGGCCGTGACCAGGCACGCCGACGTCAAGTACGTCTCCACGCACCCGGAGCTGTTCTCCTCCACCCTCAACACGGCGATCATCCGCTTCAACGAGCACATCCGGCGCGACGCGATCGACGCGCAACGGCTGATCCTGCTCAACATGGACCCTCCGGAACATACGCGGGTGCGCCAGATCGTGCAGCGGGGCTTCACGCCACGCTCCATCCGCGCCCTGGAGGACCGGCTGCGCGCCCGCGCCGAGGCGATCGCCGCCGCCGCCCGCGCCCGCACCGGCCCCTTCGACTTCGTCACCGAGGTCGCCTGCGAACTGCCCCTGCAGGCCATCGCCGAGCTGATAGGCGTCCCGCAGGAGGACCGGACCAAGATCTTCGACTGGTCGAACAAGATGATCGCCTACGACGATCCCGAGTACGCGATCACGGAGGAGGTCGGCGCGCAGTCGGCCGCCGAGATCATCGCCTATGCGATGAACATGGCCGCCGAGCGCAAGCGGTGCCCCGCTCAGGACATCGTGACGACGCTGGTGGCGGCGGAGGACGAGGGCAACCTGAACTCCGACGAGTTCGGCTTCTTCGTGCTGATGCTGGCGGTGGCCGGAAACGAGACGACACGGAACGCCATCACCCACGGCATGCACGCGTTCCTGACCCATCCCGGGCAGTGGGACCTGTTCACGCGCGAGCGTCCGCCGACCACGGCCGAGGAGATCGTGCGCTGGGCGACCCCGGTGAACTCCTTCCAGCGGACCGCCACCCAGGACACCGAGCTGGGCGGGGTCGAGATCAGGGCGGGGGACCGGGTCGGGCTCTTCTACGCCTCCGCCAACCACGACCCCGAGGTCTTCACCGACCCCGACGCCTTCGACATCACCCGCGACCCCAATCCCCACCTGGGGTTCGGCGGCGGCGGCCCCCACTTCTGCCTCGGCAAGTCCCTCGCGATCCTGGAGATCGACCTGATCTTCCACGCGATCGCCGAGGCGATGCCCGGCCTCCGCCTCGCCGAGCCCCCGCGCCGCCTGCGCTCGGCCTGGATCAACGGAGTCAAGGAACTGCGGGTCACCGCCGGCTGACGCACCGACCGGGCCCGACGGTGCCGCTCACTCGCGGCCCGACGCCACCACCGCCAGCACGGCCGAGGCCACCGCCGCCACCAGCAGCGGGATGCCGAGGCCGTGATGGAGGACCAGCCAGGCACCCAGGAAGGCGCCGGCGAGCATGGCGATCACGGAGGCCGTGCGGCGCGGCGAGCGGCGGCCGGTGCCGTCGCCCAGCCGGGACTCGGAGGCCAGGCCGGTCAGGGTCATCGTCAGGACCGTGGTCGTCAGGTCGGCGACCCCCAGTTTGCGTACCGTGGCGTTGCGCAGGCCCATCGCGAAGGCGGTGAGCGCGATGAGCGCGTAGCGGGTGCCGGTCGTGTCCGGCCAGGCGAAGGCGACCGCCGCCGACGCGCCGACCAGGACCGCCTCCGCCGTCAGCGTCAGCCGGGTCCAGCGGCGCCGGGAGCCGCTCCCGGCGTGTGCCGCCACCCGGCCGCCCACCACCGCGCCGAGCAGGAAGCACGCCAGCGAGGTGGCCGTGTGCGGCACCGAGAAGCCGGGCGCACCGGCCGCCGCGAAGCCCAGGACGACCACGTTCCCGGTCATGTTGGCCGTGAAGACCCGGCCGAGGCCCAGGTAGCTGACGGCGTCGATCAGTCCGCTGACCACGGTGAGGACCAGCAGCACGACCACCAGCCGCAGCCCGCGCAGTTCCGGGTCGGGTGCGGGTGCCGCCTCGCTCGGTGCCGTCGTCATGAATCCTCCGTGGTGCCGGACGGACAGGTCCACGACCACTCCACCACGGGCCACCGGGCCGTGCCCGGACATGCGCGCGCACCCTCGCCGAGCGAAAGGCGAGGGTGCGCGGGCGTTTTGGGGATGCGGCTCAGTACCAGCCGTTGGCCTGCCAGAAGTTCCAGGCCTGGGTCGGGCTGCCGTAGCGGGAGTTCATGTAGTCCAGGCCCCACTTGATCTGGGTGGCCGGGTTGGTCTTCCAGTCGGCGCCGGCCGAGGCCATCTTGGCGCCCGGCAGCGCCTGGACCAGGCCGTAGGCACCGGAGGAGCTGTTGGTGGCGGAGGCGTTCCAGCCGCTCTCGTGCTCGACGATCCTGCTGAAGGCGTTGTACTGCGCGGAGTCCGGGATCATCTTGTGCGCGATCGCCTGAGCGGAGGTGGCCGCGGTGGGAGCGGCCTGGGCGGGCGCCGCGGCCAGAGCCATACCGGCGGTGGCGGCGGCCACGGCGACGGTGGTGAGGGCCTTCTTCGGGGAAGCGATGCGGCGGATGAAGGAGACGGACACGGAGAACCTCTTGCGTCGGGGACAGGGGGTCGCCCGCATGGCATGGACCACGCGCTGTGGCCGTATGCGTCGGCTCCTCGACCCGGAAGGGCTCGGGGTGCCTGGCGACGTCGTCCAGAGAAACAGGCTCGCGACCTGTCCGCAATGACCCCTTTTACTAGTTGTGGCCGGATCCAGGGGAAGCGTCGCCGATGTGGCGTGGCTCTCAAAGTGCAGGTCAGGAAGGGTGTCATGTGGTGCGTATCGGACAAATCAGACTACGGCCCTCCGTCGTAGGTGACCTGCGTCATGTGGGGCGCTTCACCACCCCGCGCACGGACGGGAGGCGAGTCCTCACGCGGAGGCGCGGCTGACCGAGACGCCGGTCACACGGTGGGGTCCTCGAAGGTGACCGCGGTCTCGAACGCGGCCCGGCGGGTGGCCCGGCGCAGCGCGCGCAGCACGGCCGGGCCGAGGGCCAGGGTCAGCAGCACCGTGCACACCGCCCGGCCGAGATCCCAGCCGAGGGAGGTGGCCACGCAGTAGGCGACGAAGCGGGCCAGGTTCGCGGGGAGTGCGGCATGCGGGTCGAAGGAGATGTTCGTGGCCGCCCTACCGAGGAAGGGCCAGCCGGCCATGTTCATGATCGTTCCGTAGGCGAAGGCCGCCAGGAAGCCGTACGCCGCCAGCAGCAGCAACTCGCCCCGCCCGCGCAGCCGCACCGGGCCCGGCAGCAGGCCGGCGCCCATCGTGAACCAGCCCATCGACAGCATCTGGAACGGCAGCCACGGCCCGACCCCGCCCGTGAGCAGCGCGGACGCGAACATCGTCACCGAGCCGAGCACGAAGCCGAAGCCGGGGCCGAGCACCCGCCCGCTGAGCACCATCAGGAAGAACATCGGCTCGATCCCGGCCGTGCCCGCGCCGATCGGGCGCAGCGCGGCCCCCGTCGCGGCCAGCACCCCCAGCATCGCCACGGCCTTCGGGCCCAGGTCCGACTCGGAGATCGTCGCCGCCACGACCGCGACCAGCAGCACCAGCAGGCCCGCGAAGAGCCAGGGCGCGTCCTGGGCGTGGGCGCTCAGCCGGGTGCTGGGCGGGGCGAGGAAGGGCCAGCCGAAGGCCACCACGCCGACCGCGCTGACCAGCACGAGGGCGGCGAGGGAACGGGGGCGCAGGCGCACCGCCCGGATCCGCGAGGCGGCGGGAGCGGGAGCGGGGACAGGGGCGGGGTCGGGTGCGGGGGCGGCGCTCATGCCAGTGCCCTTCGTACCTCGGCCACCGTCAGCCATCGCTGCGGGGCCAGGATCTTCGTCACCTGCGGGGCGAAGGAGGGCGACGACACCACCGTCTCGGCCGTCGGGCCGTCGGCGATCACCTCGCCCTCGGCGAGCAGCACCACGCGGTGGGCGATCTCGGCCGCCAGCTCCACGTCGTGCGTGGCCAGCACGATCGCGTGCCCCCGCCCGGCCAGGTCGCGCAGTACGGCCGCCAGCCGGGCCTTCGCCGCGTAGTCCAGGCCGCGCGTCGGCTCGTCCAGCAGGAGCAGGGGCGGCCGGGCGGTGAGCACGACGGCCAGCGCCAGCGCCAGGCACTGGCCCTCGGACAGGTCACGGGGGTGGGTGCCGTCGCTGATCCCCGGCAGCAGTTCGGACACCAGGGCCCGGCAGGTACCGGGCTCGGCGCCCGCGTCCCGGTCGGCGGCCGCGCACTCGGCGCCCACCGTGTCGGCGTACAGCAGGTCGCGCGGGTCCTGCGGGACGAGTCCGGCATGGCGCACCAGCTCGCGGGGCGGGGTGCGGTGCGGGACGGCTCCGCCGACGCGGACCGAGCCGGCGCTCGGCCGCACCAGTCCGACGAGCGCGCCGAGCAGGGTGGACTTCCCGGCCCCGTTGCGTCCCATGAGCGCGACCGTCTCGCCCGGGGACACGGTCAGGTCCACGTGCCGCAGCGCGTCGACCCGGTCCCGGCGAACGGCGAGGGCGTGAACTTCGGCGACGTGCGGGGCGGCGGCGGTATCCGCCCGCGCGGCCTTCGGGTGTGCGGTCTGCGGGGTGGCGGAGGGTCGGCGCCGGAAGAGGGCGAGGGGGTGACGGGGGCGTTTCCCCGGGGCGGCGGCTGCTGGTGCGGGGGTGGACGGGGTCGCCTGCCCGCGCCGGCGGGGGGCCGCCGCGCCCACCCGTGCCGGCCCAGCGGCACGACTGCCCGCAGCCGAGTCGTTGTCGTGACCGGCCGTGGCGTGGGTGGTCAGGCGGTCGCGCAGGGGGGTGGCTCGGCGGCGGGCGTCGCGCACGGTCAGGGGGAGGGGGGACCAGCCCGCGAGCCGGCCCAGGTCCACGACCGGCGGGTACACCGGGGACACCGCCATCACCTCGGCCGGGGTGCCGACGACCGGGGCGGCGCCGGGTGCGGGCAGCAGCACGACCCGGTCCGCGTAGTGGAGCACCCGCTCCAGGCGGTGCTCGGCCATCAGGACGGTCGTCCCCAGGTCGTGCACCAGCCGCTGCAGCACGGCCAGCACCTCCTCCGCCGCGGCCGGGTCCAGTGCCGACGTCGGCTCGTCCAGCACGAGCACCTCGGGGTGCGGGGTGAGGACCGAGCCGATCGCGACCCGCTGCCGCTGCCCGCCGGACAGCGTGGATATCGGTCGGTCCCGGAGTCCGGCCAGGCCCAGCAGGTCCAGGGTCTCCTCCACCCGGCGCCGCATCACCCCGGGAGCGAGACCCAGCGACTCCATGCCGTAGGCCAGTTCGTCCTCGACGGTGTCCGTCACGAAGTGGGCGAGCGGGTCCTGCCCCACCGTGCCGACCACGTCGGCCAGTTCACGCGGCTTGTGGGTACGGGTGTCCCGGCCGGCCACCGTGACCCGGCCGCTCAGGGTGCCGCCCGTGAAGTGCGGGACCAGCCCGCTGACCGCGCCGAGCACGGTCGACTTGCCGACCCCGGACGGGCCGATCAGCAGCACCAGTTCACCCTCCGGCACCTCGAAGTCGACACCCCGGACGGTGGGTTCGGCCGCGCCCTCGTAGGTCACGCCGACGTTCTCGAAGCGGATCACGACGGCTCCTCGGTGTGGGGGGACGCCTCGGCGGTCCTGGCCGGCGCGAGGGGCCGCGGTACGACGAAGGCGGGCAGCAGGGCGAGCAGGACCGCTGCGGCGGGCCACAGCGGAAGCGTGGGCGCGACCAGCGGTACGACACCCGGGTGCAGCGCTTGCGGATCCCGCGCGGAGGCGAGCGCGAGCAGCCCGGCGACCACGACGCCCGAGCCCGCGACCAGCCAGGCCCGTACACCCCACGGGTCCGGACGGTAGCGGCTGCGCAGGGAACGGCGGCCGCCCAGCCGCAGACCCGCGAGCGCGGCGGCCACCCCGGCGAACAGCACCGGCAGCCCGTACGTACCGCCCTCCGCGGTGAGCAGCCCGTACGTGCCCGCGCACACGCCGAGCAACCCGCCGAGGGTGAGCGTGGCCGTCGTACGGCGGACCCGGGCGGGGACGTCGGCGGTGCGGCCGTAACCGCGGGACTCCATCGCGGCGGCGAGCGCGACCGAGCGTTCCAGCGCGCCCTCCAGGACCGGCAACCCGACCTGGAGCAGGCCCCGTACGCCCCGGTCCGGACGGCCGCGCAGCCGGCGGGCGGCGCGCAGTCGCTGGACGTCGGCGACGAGGTGGGGCGCGAAGGTGAGCGCGACGACGACGGCCACGCCCGTCTCGTACAGCGCGCCGGGCAGGGACTTCAGCAGCCGTGAGGGGCTGGCGAGGGCGTTCGCCGCACCCACGCAGATCAGCAGAGTGGCCAGTTTCAGGCCGTCGTAGGCGGCGAAGACGAGCGCCTCGGCGGTCACCTTGCCGCCCAGGCGGATGCCCTGCGCCCAGCGGGGGAGCGGGACTTCCGGAAGGGCGAACAGGGTGTGCGTGCCGGGGATGGGCGAGCCCAGCGCCACCGCGAAGACGACGCGGACGAGGATGACGGCGAGGGCGAGTCGGACGAAGGCCGCGTAGGAACGCGCCCAGGGGGCGGGGGAGCGGTGGATCGCCACGACGTAACCGGAGGCGGCGACAAGGAGGGCGAGGAGCAGGGGATTGGTGGTACGGCTGGCCGCGACACCGAGCCCCACAGCCCAGACCCACCAGGCCCCAGGATGCACCGCCCCCCGATAAGCCCCCCGCCCCCCAGGCCGCCGACGGCCCGCCGAGCCCCTCACACCCACAGGTGCCGTCAACTCCTCAGGGGCGCGGGGAACTGCGCGCTCGGCCAGGGACGGCCCGCAGGTGCACGCGTCGCCCGGCCCGCGCTGGCAGGCCGGTTCCGTCACAGCCACCGGCGCCGCCGACTCCTCAGGGGCGCGGGGAACTGCGCGCCCGGCCAGGGCCGGCCCGCAGGTGCACGCGTCGCCCGGCCCGCACTCGCACGCGCCGTCCCCCCCGCTATTCATGCCCGCGTCGCCGCCGTGCCTGCCAGAGCGCCGCTCCCGCCAGCACCGCCACCACTCCGGCGCCGATCGGCAGACCCAGCGAGGGCCCGCTGCCCGGCTCGCTCTTCTCCTTCGCGGTGGTCGTCGGCGTCCGGCCGGACGCCACCTGCTCGCCGCACCCCTGGTGCGGATACCCGGAGATCGCGCACAGCAGGGCGTTGGCGTCGTAGCGGAGCGGCTTGGCGACGGCGGCCAGCGCGTCGGCACTCGTCGCGTCCGGCGACACGCGCGCGCACGCCGTGCGGTGCGCGGGCGGCCGCTCGCCGGAGGGCGCGTCCGCGGACGTGCCGAAGTCGAGCACCAGCGCGACCCGCTTGCTGCCCGGCTTCGCCGCCGTACCCGCGCAGATCGCGGTGAAGTCCGCCGTGCCGCGCGGCCGGCTCGCGTCCGCCGAGTCCGCGCTCACCGCGAAGCGGAAGCCCTCGACGGCGCCGTCGTCCGGGCGCACCATCGACGGTCCCTGGGTGGCGTACGTCCAGCGGCCGCCGGTGCTCTCCCAGAAGGACCAGTACCGGTAGCCGGTGGCATGCGCCCGGGCGGCGACCAGCAGCAGGACCGACACGGCGAGCAGCACGGGCGCGGCACGGCGGACGGCGGTCACCGCTGCCGCTTCTTCCGGCCGCTGAGCAGGAACCCGATGCCGATGCCCGCGACGAGGCCGACACCGACGATCCACCACACGCCGGTGCCGGAGTCGCCGTCGGACGCCTTGGCCCCGTGCCCGGCGGACTTCTCCATGTGCGGGGCCGGACCCTGCGCGTTGAGGGAGTCGACCAGGCTGGTGCCGCCGAAGTCGCCCGGCTGCGCGCCGACGGCGTGCGCGGCCAGGATCAGCTGCGCGTACGCGGCCGGACCGCTCTGCGCCGCCCACTGGGTCGCGTTCTTCTCCAGCCAGGCGTACGTCTTCTTCGCCTGCTCGGTGCGGCCGTCCGCGGCGAGCGCGACGACCGTGTCCGCGGTGTTGCCGAAGTCGGGCTGGTCCTCGGCGCCGGCCAGCGCGGACTTCAGATGGCCGGTCCTGGCGACGGCCGACGCCAGGTAGGCGCCGGCGTTGTCCGCCACCTGGGCCGGAGCCGGGTGGTCGGCCTTGACGCAGCCGGCCTTCGCGGGGGCCTTGCCGGCCGTCACGGCGAACCCCTTGCCGAGCGCGCCGAGCACACCGGCCGCCGTCGCGTCCGCGTTGGCGAGCAGCTTGCCCTTCTTGTCCGGCTGGAACGCGAGGGCGCCGCCGCCGTCCTGGCCGCAGGGGATGACCCAGCCGGGCAGCGCGTCGTACGGGGACCGGCCCGCCTTCCTGACGGCCGCCGGGTCCGTGCCGACGGCGGCGAGCGCGCCGATGACGACGGAGGTGGAGTTGGTGTCGCTCGGGCCGCCCGCGTTGTAGCCCCAGCCACCGTCCTTGTTCTGCACCGACTTCAGCCAGGCGACCGCCTTGCCGACCGCGGCGCCGCGCCCGCCGGCCGCCTGCAGGGCCTGGACGGCGGCGGCCGTGCTGTTGGTGTCCGGTACGACCTTGCCGTCGCACGCCTTGGCGGGGTCGGCGCGGAAGGCGGCGAAGGCGCCGTTCGCGCACTGCTGCCCGGCGAGCCAGTCCACGGCCTCGGTGGCCGGGCGGTAGCCGAGCGTGCGCTGGGCGACGAGGGTCAGCGACTGGCGCCACACGCCGTCGTACGTCGGGTCCGCCTTGCCGTACAGGCCGGACGGGACCGTCACCTTCGGGGACGGGGACGGATCGGCGGCCGTGGCGGGTGCGGCGGCGGCCAGCACGCCCACGGCGGCCAGCACCGCGGCACTGCGGCGTACGTTCATGATCGGCGACAGCCTCTCCTGCGGGGAGCCGGTGGCGCACCGGAAGACCCCGGGCGGCTCGGCTCCGTAAACCTCGACGGTGCCGTGCGCGGCGGACCGCCGGCGCACGTGAGCCGGTCAACGTCTCGTCGGGGCGGTCCGGCTCACCGCCCGGAACGGATCCGGTACGGCTCACGGTTGCGGGTCAGCGCCGGAATTGCACCGGCTTCCCCCCGTACGAGTGTGATGACGACCCCGCCACCTTACCGGCACCCCCACCAGCCCCGACCAGTGGCCGTGGGCACACCCCGCCGGTGACGGGGGTCACTGCCCGCGCGGCGGGGTCGCAGCGCCCGCACCCGCCCCGCGCGGCGGGGTCGGAGCGCCCGCTCCCGCCCCGCCGGAGGACACCGCGCGCACGGTGCGCACGAGAGGGACCAGACCCGTCCGCCGACGGTGGGGCACGGCCCGCACGGTGTGCACGAGAGGGACCAGACCCGTCCGCCGACGGTGGGGCACGGCCCGCGCGGTGTGCACGAGAGGGCCCAGTCCTGCCCGCCGACGGTGGGACACCGCCCGCACGGTGAGCATCAGGGAGTCCCACACCCGCCAGCCGACGGTGGGACACCGCCCGCATCGTGAGCATCAGAGAGTCCACACCCGCACCCGCACCCGCACCCGCACCCGCACCCGCACCCGCACCCGCCGACGCCGGCACCGCCTGCGTGGTGCCGGCGAGGGAGCGGCGCCCCGGACCCGGGTACGGCTTTCGGTCACCCCTCGGGGACCGCCGCACCCCGTTTCCGTCGAACGTCCCTTTCCTCCCGTGCGTGCGCCGATGCCGAAGGTGGCCGAAGGGACGGGGAGTTGGCATATTGGCGATCAGGCGTGACCCTCCGGTCGCGTCGGGCAGCGGCACGCCGACCACACCGCCGCTCCTTCCACGTCAGCCGAAGGCCCTCGGGGGAATGGTGCGCACAACCCGGAAGATGCGCCGGTTCGCCGACGCGCTCATCGATCCCCTCAGGGTCCCGATCCCCGCGGACCCCGGCGATCTGCTGGCCGCCCTGGTGGAGTCGGCGTCCCGGTGGCGCGGCCGCCCCATCGTCGTCCACCTGTCCAACTTCCCGCCGCACACCTCCGCCACCGGGCTGTGGATCGACCGCGGCACACGCGACGACATCGTCATCGAGGCGGATGCCCCGCCCTGGATGAAACTGGTCATCCTCGGCCACGAGTTGTGGCACATGGCCGACGACGACCCGTCCCATCCGGCCGCGCACGCCATGGACGCGATCCCCACCGCCGCCGGCGCCGGCGCCACCCCGGCCGCCGCCCGCACCCGGTTCCACGAAGCCGCGGAGCAGCGGGCCGATCTGTTCGGCATGCTGATCGGCGACCGACTGCGGCCGTGGCTGAAAGCGGCACCCGACTCCGTGTACGCGGCGCAGACCGCCTACAACGACGACCTCGCGGGACGCATCGGTGCGGCCCTCAACTACCGCGGGGCCGGGCGGTGAGTGACCTCATCAACTACGCCAGCTGCGGGCTGCTCTGGCTCGGGCTGCTGGCCAAGGCGCCGGACCTCGTCCGCAGCTGGCGCGACCCGTTCCTGCTGGCCATCAGCAGCGTCCTGGCCTTCGCCTCGCTGTGCTTCCTCTTCGGCGCCCCGCACACGGTCGGCTTCATCAACGACGTCAGCGGCGTGCCCAACCTCGCCGCCCCCCTTACCTACGCGGCCGTGACCGCCTACGGCGCCTCCTCCCTCGTCCTCGTCGTGAGCTGGCGCGGGGGGCCGGGCACCGCCCGCGCCGTCCGGCGCTGGGTCCTCGGATACGCGGGCGTCCTCGGCTGCATCGCGATCCTGTTCGCCCTGGGCGACACCTCGGTGGAGCGCCGGACGGACTTCGACACCTACTACGCCGGCACGCCGTACGTCGCCGAGATGATCGTGCTGTACCTGGTCGGGCACTTCACCTCCGTCGTGTTCACCGCGTACCGGTCGCTCACCTGGGCCCGGCAGCTGCGCGGCGCCCTGCGGGCGGGACTCCTGACCATGGGCGCCGGGACCGTCATCGGTGCGGGGTACAGCGCCTCGAAACTCGTCGCCGTGGTCGCCCGCTGGTTCGGCCGCGACTGGTCCGCCCTCGGTACGACGCTCTCGCCGGCCTGCGCCGGTCTGGGGGCGGTGCTCACCGCCGTGGGCACCGTGACCCCGCTGATCGGGCCCTTCCTGGCGGCCCGCGCGCGGTGCTGGCGGGCCTACACGCGCCTCGGCCCGCTGGAGCAGGAGCTGGTCGAGCTGCTGCGGCGCGAGTACCTGAGCGTGCCGCGCCCCTTGTGGCCCTCGCCCAGCCGCTGGCTGACCTGGCGGCAGAGCACCATCTACAACGGACTGCACTACCTCGAGCGGTACTTCGACGAGGGGCTGTACCGGCAGGCGTACGCCGACCGGCTGCGCACGACGGGCGACCGGCGCCAGGCGGAGGCCGCCGCCTGGGCCCGGGCCATCACCGACGCGGCCCGGACCGTGACCGGCGGCCGGCCCCGCCTCGCGGTCGCCGGTGAACCGGTGCCGCTACCGGAACGCCCCGACCTCCCGGCTCTCCTCCGCATCGCCGACGCGCTGGCCGAGAGCCGCGGCGAACGTGCCCTGGCCATGTGCTGAACGGAGCTACCGACCCATGAGCCTTGTCGTGTACTCGGCGGCGTGTCTGTTCGCCATGACCGCCCTGCTCCTCTTCCGCAGGCCGCGTGCCGCCCTGCGCGATCCCCTCACCGCCTCCACCTGCGTCTCGATCTTCCTCGGCGGACTCTGCTTCTTCTGCTCGGCCCCCGTCACCCTGGCCGCGGTCAACGGGATCACCGGCACGCCCAACTTCGGTGCCCCGATGACCTACAGCGTCATCTCCGCGTACAGCGCCTCCCTGCTGATCCTGCTGATCAACTGGCGCGGTGGCCCCGCCGGGCAGGTCCGGCGCTGGGTCGTGGGGGTCGCCATCCTGTACAGCGTGCTGATCGCCGCCATCATCACGCTGTTCACCCTGGCGAGCGCGCCGGTCGAGCGGCTCCGGGATCTCGACACCTACTACGCCAACACGCCGTACATGCGCGAGATGATCGTCCTGTACCTCTTCGGGCACGGCGCCTGCGTGCTGATCACGTCGTGGGTGTGCCTGAGGTGGTCGCGGGAGGTGACCGGCATCCTGCGGGTGGGCCTGCGGCTCATCATGACGGGGCTGGTGATCGACATGATCGGTTTCGAGTGCGCGAAGGCCGCGGCGGTCGTCGCCAGGTGGACGGCGCACGACCTGGACCGGCTCTCCACCGACCTCGCTCCGCCGGCATCCGCCCTGGCCGCCCTGATCTTCAGCGCGGGTTTCGCGCTTCCCCGGCTCCTGCCCGCGGCCCTGGACCAGTGGCACAGCATCTGGGACTACCGGGCACTGTCCCCGCTCTGGGCCGAACTGCGCAAGGTCCCCACCGCTCCCAAGCCCGCGCCCCCGCGCTGGCAACTGCCCCGCGGCCGGCTGTACTACCGCGAGGTGCGCATCCTCGACGCCCTGCTCGTGCTGCAGTCCCACTGCGACGGCCGGGTCCGGGAGACGGCGTACCGGCAGGCCCGAACCCAGGGAAGCGCACCCGGCGAAGCCCACTTCGTGGCGGCCGCCGCCATGGTCGTCGACGCCGCGCACCAGGCCCGGCAGCCCCACCCGTCCCTGTGCCCCGAGCCGGCCGGAACCTCCCGCCTGCACACCACTGTGTTCTCGGACACCGGTGAACTGGTCCAATTATCACGTGCGTTGGCCAAGTCACCCGTCGTCAGAGCAGCTCGCGAGGGCGCGGCGAGAGCCGCCCGCAGCTGAAGGAAGAGAGCCGTGATGTCGCCCAGAGCCGTTGTCATCGGTGCCGGTCCGGCCGGCATGCTCGCCGCCGCGGCATTGTCGCGGGCCGTCGATCACGTGGTCGTGCTCGACCGCGACGAGCTGCCCGACACACCCGGGCACCGCCGGGGTGTCCCCCAGGGCCACCACGCCCACCTGCTCATGCCCGGTGGCCTGGAGGCGATCGAGCGGTTGCTGCCCCAGGCGGAGCTGCGCAAGCACCTGCTGGCCGCGGGCGCCAGGGAAGTCGCGCTGAGTTCCGGCATGCTGGCCCTGACCCCGGCGGGCTGGTTCCGCCGCTGGCGGCACCACACCTTCGTCACCATCAGCTGCAGCAGGCCCCTGCTGGACTGGGGCGTGCGCCGTGCGGTGCTGCGCAGCCACGGCAACGTGGAGATCCACCGGGCCCAGGTCACCGGGCTGCTCGGCGGTTCGCGGCGGGTTCTCGGCGTACGCCTCGAGGCCGGTACGAACGCCGGCTTCGACCCCCGCTTCGTGACGGGCCACGGCGTCCGCCTGTCCGCCGACGGCCGGCACGGCGAACTCGACGCCGACTGGGTGGTGGACGCCAGTGGCCGGGGAACCCGGGTGGTGCCGTGGCTCGCGGCTCTCGGGATCCACGACATCGGCGAGAAGAACGTCGACTGCGGTCTGGCCAACGCCACCCGCGTCTACCGCACACCGCCCGGCGCGCGGGACTGGCCCCTCACCCTGGTCCAGCCCGACCCGTACAGCGGCCGGCCCGGGCGCAGCGGCATGATCGTGCCCATCGAGAGCGACCAGTGGATGGTCAGCCTCGGCGGGATGCGCGGCAGCGAGCCCCCGAAGGACCCCGACGCCTTCCTCCGGTACGCCCTCGGCCTGCCCAGCCCGCTGGTGGGCCGGCTCATCGCCGGCGCCGAGCCGCTCACCCCGGTCTTCACCAGCCGCAGCACCAGCAACGCGCGCCGGTACCTGGAGAAGGCCCGGGTCTGGCCCGACGGTTTCGTCGCCCTCGGCGACGCCGCGGCCACCTTCAACCCGCTCTACGGGCAGGGCATGTCGGTCGCGGCGATCGGGGCCGGGGCGCTGGCCGAGGCGCTCGGCCGGCGCGGCATCGACACGCCCGGACTGGCCCGCGGCGTCCAGCGTGCGATGGCCCGGTCCGTCGAGGCGGCCTGGACCACGGCCGTCAGTACGGACGTGCTGTATCCGGGCGTCGAAGGCGGCACGCCGACCGTCGCCGACCGGCTCACCGCGAGGTATGCGCGCCGCCTGACGAGCGCGGCCACCGGTTCCTACACGGCGGCGTCCGTCCTGTGGGACATCACCACCCTGCGCACGGGCCCGACCCGCCTGCTGCGCCCGGACGCCGTCCTGGCCGCACTCACCGGCCCCCTGCTGCCCCCGCTGCCGGGACCGCCACTGACCAGCACGGAACGAGCGTTCCTCGCGACGGTCGACTGAGGCGGGCGCGGGTATGGGGTTACGCCGTTGCGGGGTCAGGCGGTCACGCCGTCATGCCGTCACGCGGTCACGCGGTCATGCCGTCACGTCGGCTTCGTAGTGGCTGGTCGGCTGGGGTGGGCGTGGTCTCGCCGTTACGCCGTTACGCCGTTACGCGGTCAGGCGGTCACGCCGTCAGCCGGCTTCGTCGTGGCTGGTCGGCTGGGCTGGGTGTGGTCTCGTCGTCACGTGAGTTTCGTCGTGGCCGGTGTCTGTGGTCGGGGGGTTCATTCACCCCGCCACATCGCCTTCTTCTCGACTGCAGGCCGTCGTTGGCGGGTTCACACCGCCACGTACGTCACCGGCTCGCTCCCGGGCACCGGTTCCGCCCGGCCCTGCTTCACCAGGCGGCGCAGATGGGCCTCGGCCTCGGAGACGGCGATGTTGCGGGAGCCGTAGGGGATGTCGGCCCAGGGGCGGTTCCACTCCATGCGCTCGGCGAGCTGCCAGGGGGTGAGGGGCTCGCGGAGCAGGGTGAGCAGCCCGGCCAGCCGGTCCTCGTGATGGCCGAGCAGCTCCCGCACCCGCGCGGCCGCGTCGGTGAAGGGGTACTGGTGGGCGGGGAGCACCTCGGCGGGGGCGAGCCGGCCCACCCGCTCCAGTGAGTCGAGGTAGTCACCGAGCGGATCGGTCACGGTGGCGTCGTCGGGATCCTCGTACAGACCGATGTGCGGGGTGATCTCCGGCAGCACGTGGTCGCCGCTGAACAGGCGGCCCGTGCCCCGCGGTTGCGCCGGATGCGTCTCCTCCAGGTGCAGGCAGACGTGGCCCGGGGTGTGGCCCGGCGTCCAGACGGCGCGCAGCCGGCGGCCGGGCAGGTCGAGCAGCTCGCCGGGGAGGATCTCCCGGTCAGGGAGGGCGGGGGAGAGGCCGGGCAGGGCGCGGCGGCCCCGGGCGGCGCGCAGCGGGGCGACGTGCTCGGCGGGCGCCCCCGCCGCGGTCAGCTTGGCCGCCATGTACGCGTACCAGTGCTCCGGTCGGGTCTCCCGCGCCCGCCGCACGATCGCCGCGTCGGCCGCGTGCATCGCCACCCAGGCGCCGGAGGCCTCGCGCACCCGCGCCGACAGGCCGTGGTGGTCCGGGTGGTGGTGCGTGACGACGACCCCGTACACCTCCGCCACCGTCGTACCGCAGGCCACCAGACCCGCCGTGAGCGCGTCCCAGGAGGCGGGATCGTCCCACCCCGTGTCGATCAGCACCGGTCCGCGATCGGTGTCCACGACGTACACCAGGGTGTGGCCCAGGGGATTGTCCGGAATGGGAACCCGGACGGACCGCACGCCCCCACCGTGATCGAACGTCTCCGCCATCGGCCCTCCACCCCTCACCGCCACCCACACCCCACGGCCCTCGGCCTCGCCCATTGCCCACTATAACTAGAACTGGTTTCAGTTGCCGCTCAAGTCGACTTTCTCCGTGGGGCGTTGGGCTGACCTGCGTTGATGTGCGCACTGCCTGGTAGCCGCTGGTCGACGCTGGTCCACTGCCGGACGGACCAAGACCCGTGCCCCGACTTGCGCGTCCTCGGTTCGGCCTGCGCGCAGTGGCCGACGGCATCCCACTGGTCCACGCGCGGGGGCCTCGCCGATCGAGGCTCACGACGATGTGCGGGGAGGCGACGCGCAGCGCGAACAGCGGGGTTCCGTCGACGAGGTCGGCGAACGGCTCCCCGAACCGCCCCGCGCCGCTGGTCCCACCTGAGGCCACAGCACCGCGTTCTCCGTGCGGACGCGGACGGCGAGCCAGGGCGTGTTGGCGATGGTGAAGAGCACGGCGGTGATCCATGCGGTATGGACGAGGGGCAGGGCGATGCCTTCGAACAGGACGATGAGGTAGTTGGGGTGCCGCATCCAACGGTATGGCCCGCTGGTGACCGGTGGTAGCCCGGGCACGACGATGACGCGGGTGTTCCATCGGGGGCCGAGCGCCCTCATGCACCATGCTCGGCCTGCCTGCACGAGCATGAGGACGGCGAGCGCCGGCCAGCCGATCGAAGGGACGAAGGCGCGTCCGGTGAGGGCGACCTCTGCAACGGTCCCGACGAGCAGGCAGACATGAAGGGCGATCATGACGGGGTGGTGGCGTTGCCCGTACTCGAGGCCGCCGCGGTCGACGGCCCATCGCGCGTTGCGACGGGCGGTTGTCAGTTCGACCAGGCGCACGACGGCCACTGCGGTCACGAGAACGAACAGACTTACGGGGATCGTTACGCAGCCCAGGGACATGTCGGACCGTCCTTCTCGCTCCCGGCGGCGGAATCCTTGGCTTAAGCGGTCGCGAGTCGGTTGAGCCGTTCGGCCAGGGTGCGGTATCTGCCCGCACGGTCCGCTGATGTCTCCATGTGCGCGGCGATCTCCTCCTGGGCGCGCTGTCCGACCGGTGTGAGTCCGGTGGTCTCGAGGGCGCCGAGCATGCGGACGAAGGGAAGGGCGATGTCCTTGTGGTAGGTCTCCGGTGAGAGGATGCCCGACCTGGCCATGGAGCTGATCAGCCGGCCGAAGCCGGGTGCGGCGTGGCCGGGGGGACGGAATGTGCTGAGGACTTTGGCCACAGCCTGGAGCGTTCGGTCGGGGTGCATTCGCATACACGCCTGGAGGGTGGTCCGGTAGAAGAGCATGTGCCGGTTCTCGTCGTGGGCGATGCGCTGCATCAGAGCCCCGCACACCGGTTCGTCGCACAGCCGGCGGATTCCCTGGTAGCTGACGCGGGTGCCGAGTTCCTGGATGGTGACGTAGACCAGGGAGGCGATGAGGTCGCCGCGGTAGTCGATCTCGTAGCCGTGCTGCACGTGCGTGGCGCGAGCGTCCTCCAAAAGCACCGGATCGGCACTGCGGGTGACCACGAGGTAGTCGCGGATGGCGGTGCCGTGTCTGGCCTCCTCCACGGTCCATCGATTGACCCAGACACCCCAAGGGCCGTCGAGTGACAGCATCTCCCCGATCACCCGGTGGTAACTGGGCAGGTTCTCCTCGGTGAGCAGACTGTAGAGGAGGCCGTCCCGAGCGGCCGCCTTCAGTTTCCGCTGGGAGGGGTCCCATGGCTCCCCTTCCAGGGGACCGTCGTAGTCACGGCCCTGGCTCCAGGGGACGTACTGGTGCGGGTACCAGTCGACGGTAGTCCGGAAGTGCGTGTCGAGAGCGTCGGTGACCACCGGTTCGAGGTCGATCAGGATGCGTACGTCTGCGGGGATGGCGGGCACGGTCCGTGTCGCCTTTCTTGTCATGCGGTCGGCGGGTTTCGGTGGCGGGTGGCCCCTACCAGCGGAGGAGGACCAATTCGATGGCGAACCCCGGCCCCATGGCGGCGACCAGGCCTGGTGTGTCCGCGGGGGGTGGTGTCTCCATGGCCGCGTGCAGGATGTCCAGCACGGAGACGGACGAGAGGTTGCCCCGCTCGGCCACGGAGCGCCGGGTGAGCTCCAAGGCGCCAGGCTGCAGGTTCAGGGCCTGCTGTACAGCGGTGAAGACCTTGGGTCCGCCACCGTGGATGATCCAGCTCGCGATCTGGTGCGGCGACAGTGCGTGCCGCGCGAGGAGCCCTTGGACGGCCGTGGGCAGGTGCTTCTCTGTGAGCGTCGGGACCTCGGGCGACAGCAGGATCCGGAAGCCGTGGGAGCCGATGTCCCAGCCTAGGACGTCCTCGGTGCCGGGGACGAGCAGGCTGTGCGTGTCCACCAGCGCAGGCCCGGCGGGGCGGCCGTCCCGCTGAGCTCCGAAGGCGACGACGGCGGCCGCGCCGTCCCCGAAGAGGCTGCCGGCGACGATGTTCGCCACGGAGCCGTCCTTGAGCTGGTACGCCAGTGTGCACAGTTCCACGGCGAGCAGGACGGCCACTTGGTCGGGGTGGGCCAGGAGGTAGTCATGGAGCCGGGCCAAACCTGCGGCGCCGCCGGCGCAGCCGTTGCCGAACAGAGGGATGCGTTTGACGTCCAGCCGTAGCCCGATCCGGCGGGCGAGCCGAGCCTCCAGCGATGGCACGGCCAGCCCGGTGACGGTGGTGCTGATCACCGCGTCGACCTCCTCCGGCCGGACGCCTGCGGTGCGCAGCGCGCCGATCAGCGCCCGTTCGCCCAGGTCCATGGCGGTGTCGAGCCAGACGCGGTTCTGCTCGGTGAAGTCCTCCCGGCGGGCGAGATCGACGAGCTTGTCCAACGGCAGGGACAGCGAGCGGGTCTCCACACCCGAGTTGGCCTGGATCTTACGGAGGACCAGTGCGCCCATTTCGGACTCCCGCAGCGTTGTGCGGGCCAGGGCGGCCAGGATCTCCTCCTGCCGGTAGCGATACGGGGGGAAGGCCGTCTGGATCGCCGCCACCTGTGGGCCGGCGGCCCCCGACTGCCGGGTGCGGTCATGTGTCGCCTGACGCATCGACATCAGCTTCCGCCTTTCTTCACAGGGGTGGTGAGCAACAACGGAGGCCTGATGCGGGCCGGAGCCCACCAATTCGCCGGACCGAGGGCCGCCATGACGGCGGGCACCAGAACTCCCCGCACCAGGACGGCGTCCACGAGCGCGCCGAGCGCGACGCCGATGCCGATGAACTTGAGCAGGGCGACGTGGGAGGTGGCCATGGCCGCGGTCGAAATCGCCACGGCCGCCGCAGCGGACGTCATCAGCCGGCCGGTGCGGGCGACGCCCTCGATGATCGAGGTGCGGCTGTCTCCGCAGCGGTCGTACTCCTCCCGGATACGGCCGAGCAGGAAGACCTCGTAGTCCACCGACAGGGCGAGCGCGATGAACAGGACGAACAGCAGCGTCGAGGCGTCCAGCGTTCCCGTCGCCGTGAAGTGGCCGAGTACCGAGCTGCCGTGGCCGTCCTGGAAGAGAACGACGAGCGCGCCGAGGCTCGCCCCGAGGCTGGCGGCGGCCACGATCAAAGCCTTCAGGGGGGCGACCAGGGTACGGGTGAAGGCGCTGAGGAGGGCCAGGAGCCCCGCGGCCAGCAGAAACAGGCACCACGGGAGGGCGCCGAGGACGGCGTCCGCCGTGTCGACGGCGTCCGCGGCTCGCCCGCCCACCGCCACGCTTCCCGGGGCGGGGGTCTGCCGTACCTTGCGCACCACGACGTCTGCCTCCGGCGTGCCGGGGGCGGCGGACGTGGCCGCCAGTAGCACGACCGCCTCACCGGACGGAGCCGCACGCACCACGCGGACACCGGTGATACCCGGGACACGGGCGAGTCGGTCGCCGTAAGCGGGTGCGCCGTCCGTCGCCCGCGGTCCGGTGACGACCACGGTGAGGAGCCGCTCCGGTGGCGCGGTGAACTCGGCGCGTACACGCTCGGCCGCGGCGGCAGCCGGAGCCGACGAAGGCAGCGTGCGTTCGTCCACGATGCCGAGCCGTGCGTGGGTGAAGGGCAGGGCCAGCAGGGCCAGCAACAGGACCGCCAGGCCGCCCGTCAGGAGGGGCCGTGCGGTGACCGTGGACGTCGTGCGATGCCAGAAGCGGCTCCCGTCCCCGCTATGGGCACGCCGCCACCGCGCCAGCGGGTCCCAAACCTGGGCCCGGGGGCCGAGCAGCAGCAGACAGGCGGGCAGCACGGTCAGGGCGACCAACGCCGCGAGCACGGTGACGATCATGCCCGCCAGGGACAGTGCGCGCAGCATCGGCACCGGAACCAGCAAGGCGCCGGCGAGGCATACGGTGACGGCGGCGGCGGAGAACGCGACCGAACGGCCGCTGGAGCGGCGGGCGGCCGCCAGCGCCGTGTGCAGGTCCGCGCCCCGCGAGGTCTCCTCCCGTACGCGGGCCAGCAGGAAGAGGCTGTAGTCGACGGCCAGGCCGAAACCGATCGCCGAGGCGGCGTTCACCGCGACCCGTGAAACGTCCGCCACCTGCGCCAGCAGGCCCAGGACCGGGATGGTGCAGCCGATGGCCAGCGCAGCCACGACCACGGGCAGCAGCGCGGACACCATGGACCCGTAGGCGAAGACCAGGACGACGAAGAGGACCGGCGCGGCCAGCAGTTCGGCCCGGCTCAGATCGCGCTCGACGGTCTCGTCGATCTCCCGGTCGGCCCACACCTCGCCGCTGGGCTCCGTCCGCATCCCCGGGGCGGCCGAGCGGGCCGCCGCCACCACATCGGGCGCCACCCGTTTACGTTCCTTGTCCGTCCCCTTCAGCCGTACGGCGATCAGCTGGGTCCGTCCGTCCCTGGAGCGCAGCCACGTGTCACCGGTGGTCTGTGCCGACCACACGGTCTTGACGTCGCGCCGCCCAGCCAGCTTCTCGATCACCGCTGTGGTGCCGTCCCGGACGCGGGCCTCGCGTTCGCCGGTGCGCCGTGAAACGGCCAGGAGCAGATCGGGTGAGGGCACGCCGAGCCGCTCTGCCTGCCGTCTGGCGCGCGTCGCCTCCGTGTCCGTCGCGACTGCGCCGCCCGTGCTCAGTGCCGAGAGGGCGACCGGGGTCAGCACCCCCGCGCACACCGCCGCCAGCAGGGCACTCACCACCACCCGCCAGGCCCGGCGCCGCACCGCATCCATCCGTGTGCCTCCGTCCTGCATCCGACCCGCGCTTCGTCCGGCTCCCACTAGGAAGCCGTGAACAGCAGAACGGCGTTCTGGCCGCCGAAGCCGAAGGAGCAACTGATTCCCGCGTCGCCGCGTGTGGGGCGGGGACGTCCGGCGACGATGTTCAGCTTGTGGTCCCCGTCCTGGCCATCGAAGTTCGCCACCGGCGGGACGGCCGCACGGCGCAGCGCGAGAACCGTGTACGCCGCCTGGATCGCCCCGGCCGCCCCCAGCGCGTGCCCGATCACGCCTTTGGACGCGGTGACCGGCGGCCCGTCGTCACCGAAGACGCGGACGAGGGCTCGTGCCTCGGCCGCGTCGTTCAGCGGGGTGGAGGTACCGTGCGCGTTGACGAGGCCGACGTTCCCCGGCCCGCACCCGGCGTCCGCGAGAGCGGCGTGGATGGCGCGGACCGCGCCGTCGCCCTGCGGGTGCGGGGCGATGGGATGGTGCGCATCGGCGCCGGCACCGTAACCCCGCAGCAGCGCCAGGACGGGAGCCCGGCGGGCCCGAGCCGCGCAGGCGCGTTCGAGGACGAGGATGCCGGCACCCTCGCCCAGGACGAAGCCGTCACGTCGCGCGTCGAACGGCCGGCTGGCCAGGTCCGGTTCGGCCCTGCGCCGGGACAGCGCCCGCATCCGCGTGAAGCACGTGGCCGTCATGCGCGAGCGAGCCGACTCACTGCCGCCCGCGAGCACGATGTCACAGGTACCGGACCGCAGCAGGTCCCGGGCCACTCCGATCGCAGTGGCGCCCGACGCGCAGGCGCTGGCGGTGGTGAAGTTGGGGCCGCGCACGCCCAGGTCGATGGCGACCTCACCCGCGGCCATGCTCGGAACGCTGCGCGGGAGCGCGAGTGGCGAGACCCGCTCCGTCCGCCCGGCGCCGAGGTGACCGAACTCGGTGACGTACGTACTCAAACTGTTCGATCCCACGCCCAGCACGACACCGACCCGCTCCGCTTCCCAGGTACGACGATCGAGGCCCGCGTCCGCGACGGCCCGCCGGGCGGCGACGAGGGCGAACTGGATGAAGCGGTCCACGCGCCGCGCCGACGCCCGGCCGAGCTCCGTCTCGGCGTCGAAGTCCGTCACCCGGCAAGAGAAGTCGACCGGCAGTCCCGCCAGGTCGGAATCCGTCGTGGCCAGCGAGCGCCCCTGGCACAAAGCCGCCCAGTTCGCCTCCGCCGTATGCCCGGCCGGAGTCACCAGCCCCAGCCCGGTGACCGCGATCTCAGCGCGCATGCTCGAACGCCCGAGCCGCGTCGCCCAGGGTCGAAGACGGGCGCAGGTCCAGGGCGTTCTCGGGCAGGACGATCCCGTACTCCTCCTCCGCCGCCACCACCAACTCCATCAGCGACAGCGAGTCCAGGCCGAGACTCTCGAACGTCGTCCTGCCGGAGAACTCACCGGCATCCGCCCGCACATCGAGGTGGCCGATCAGCAGGGCCACCAACTCCTCGGGAAGGGCCGACTCCGCCGCGCCTTCCGCCACCTGCGTCATGCCTGGGTCTCCTGTTTCCTCGCTGCGAGAGGCCCTGCGGCGCTGCCCGCGTTCATCCGTTCGAAGGCCACGCGCGCGGGAGGCTTGCGTCTCAAGCCTCCCCTGTCCTGCCCGTCGCCTGTTCACTGTGCGTCACCGTGTAAACATCGACGAGGGGTCTAGGGAACGGTCTGTCACTCGTTGGTGTTCATGCGAAGCCGTCGTCTTGCCGATCTTGAGGGGCGGGCGCCGAGCGGGAGCCCCGATTGCGTGGTCGTGAGGCGCTTGGCGCCGGCCGGCCGTGCGCAACCAGGCGTTTCGTCTTCGACTCCACGGGACCATCGCTCCCACGCCCGAGCAGCAGAAACGCGGACTTCAACTCCGAGTCTCGGACGGTGGTCGTTCGTTGTCACTGGGATGGGAACAACGGAGCGTCTCGTAGCCGATGGGCTGTGGGGGATGTTTCAGCAGGTTGTTCCGGCACCTCCAGTACGTCCACAGGGCCGGGGCCGGCGAAGAGCTGAGGCTCGGGCAGTGCTCTCGGCGATCATCTAAGCGGCCACGCAGGGTGCACCTGGTGGCACCTGCCGCCGATCCCCGGCGCTTACTGGCAGACCGTGCACCACCCCTTCACGGAAGGCCGTCGACGCGAGGTACCGCACGGCCCAGGAGTCCGATGCCCCCTGACGGCCCACGGGTTCCGGCCCTGATCGCCGGGAAACCGCAGGTCAGGCGCATTCTCGTCTTCTCCGTGGACTCCTCTGACCAGAACTGATATCAGTTCTGAAACAGCGTCAGAAACAAGCGGTGCGGTGGGAGGCGGTCGGTCGTGGCCGAGCTCGTGGAACACGGACAGCTGTTCATCGGCGGGGAGTTGACCGATCCGCTGGGCAAGGACGTCATCGAGGTGATCTCCCCGCACACCGAGCGGGTCATCGGCCGGGTGCCGCACGCCTGCCGCGAGGACGTGGACCGGGCCGTGGCCGTCGCGCGCCGCGCCTTCGACGAGGGACCCTGGCCGCGGGCCACGCTGGAGGAGCGGATCGAGGTCGTCACCCGCATCAAGGACGGCATCGCCGCCCGGCACGAGGAGATCGCCCGGGTGATCTCCACCGAGAACGGCTCCCCGTACTCCTGGAGCGTGCTCGCCCAGGCGCTCGGCGCGATGATGGTGTGGGACGCGGCGATCCGGGTCGCCCGGGACGTCCCCCTCGAAGAGCGCCGCGACGGGGTCCTCGGCCCGCTCCTCGTCCGCCGCGAACCGGTCGGCGTCGTCGCCGCCGTGGTCCCGTGGAACGTCCCGCAGTTCATCACCGCCGCCAAGCTCGCGCCCGCCCTGCTGACCGGCTGCACGGCCGTCCTCAAGCCGTCCCCGGAGTCCCCGCTGGACGCCTATCTCCTCGGTGAGATCGTGCGCGAGGCAGGGCTGCCCGAGGGAGTGCTGTCGATCCTGCCGGCCGACCGCGAGGTCAGCGAGTACCTGGTCGGGCACCCCGGCATCGACAAGGTGTCCTTCACCGGTTCGGGCGCTGCCGGCCGGCGCGTGATGGAGGTCGCCGCCCGCAACCTCACCCGGGTGACGCTGGAGCTGGGCGGCAAGTCGGCGGCCGTGGTGCTGCCGGACGCGGACCTGCAGACGGCCGTGTCGGGCATCGTCCCGGCGGCCTGGATGAACAACGGCCAGGCGTGCGTGGCCCAGACCCGCATCCTCGTCCCGCGCGCCCGCCACGACGAGTTCGCGGACGCCTTCGCGCAGGCCGCGGGCGCGCTCACGGTGGGCGACCCGCTCGACCCGGCCACCCAGGTCGGCCCGCTGGTCACCCGCCGGCAGCAGCAGCGCAGTCTCGACTACATCCGGCTCGGCCAGGAGGAGGGCGCCAAGATCCTCACCGGCGGCGGCCGCCCCGCGGGCCTGGACAGGGGCTGGTACGTCGAACCGACCCTCTTCGGCGACGTCGACAACTCCATGCGGATCGCCCGTGAGGAGATCTTCGGCCCGGTAATCTGCCTGCTGCCGTACGGCGACGAGGAGGAGGCCGTGCACATCGCCGGCGACTCCGAGTACGGCCTCTCCGGCAGCGTGTGGACGGCCGACGTCGAGCACGGCATCGAGATCGCCCGCCGGGTCCGGACCGGCACCTACTCTGTGAACACCTTCAGCCTCGACATGCTCGGCCCGTTCGGCGGCTACAAGAACTCCGGCCTGGGCCGGGAGTTCGGCCCCGAGGGCTACGGCGAGTACCTCGAACACAAGATGATCCACCTGCCGGCGGGAGCCTAGGGATGGGCGACCGCTGGCACGTCGAGGTCGACCGGTCCGTCTGCATCGGCTCCGCCCAGTGCCTCCACCACGCCCCGGACGGCTTCCGTCTCGACTCCGCCCGCCAGTCCCACCCCGTCGAGCCCGACACCGACGCGAGCGAACAGATCCTGGCGGCGGCCGAGGGCTGCCCCGTGGAGGCCATCACGCTCACCCTCGTGGGCGGCGAGGAGCCGGCGTTCCCGCCGGAGGACTAGCGGGCCGGGAGGGACGAACCCCGCGGTGGGAGAAGCCGCGTCGCTCCGCGAGGGTGGACGCCGCGGCCCGCGACGGTGGACGCCGTGCTCCGCGACGTTGACGCCGCGCCCCGTGGTGGAGAACCGCGTCCCGCGAGGGTGGACGCCGCCCTCCGTGGTGGAGAACCGCGCCCCGCGAGGGTGGACTCCGCCCCCCCGTAGCGGAGGAACCCAGCCCCGTGACGGCAGAGGCCGCGCCCCGCAGCCGCGAGCCACGCCCCGCACCCGCGAACCGCGCCCCCCGGCCTCAGCGCGGCGCGTCCGGCTCCGTCAGGTCGATCAGGCGGCACACCGTCTCGATGTCTATCTTCACCTGGGCGATGGAGGCACGCCCCGAGAGCCAGGTGACGAGGGCCGAGTGCCAGGTGTGCTCGATGACCCGGACCGCCGAGAGCTGTTCGGGGGAGGGGTCCTCCAGCCCCATCGCGTCCAGGATGATCGCGGTGGTCTGCCGGGACACCTGGTCGACCTCGGGCGAGACGCTGCGGTCGGCGAAGGTGAGGGCGCGGACCATCGCGTCGGCCAGGTGCGGCTCGCGCTGGAGCGCGCGGAAGGCGCGCATGAGGGTCACCGCCACCCGTTCGGCGGCCCGGTCGCCCGCCGGCGGCTTCTTGCGCAGCGTGCCGTGCAGGTGCTCCAACTGGTCCTGCATGGTGGCCACCAGCAGGTGCACCTTGGACGGGAAGTAGCGGTACAGCGTGCCGAGGGCCACCTGGGAGGACTCGGCGACCTCGCGCATCTGCACGGCGTCGAAACCGCCCCGGCTGGCCAGTTGGGCGCTCGCGTGCAGGATCCTGCGGCGGCGGGCCTCCTGCCGCTCGGTGAGCGGGGACGAGGGCGACACCGAGGACCTGGGCGTAGTGGCTTCCGCCTTGGATTGCGCAGGCATGGGTCCCGTTCCGTGACAGTCGGTGAGGGCGTCTGTAGGGCACGTGATCAGACAGCATGGCAGGGCGGCGCGCCGTGGCGCGAATCACCTGATCCACTGCTCACAGCGCCCCTACCTGCCGGTAGATTCAGAGCCTCTTGGATGATCAAGTCTGAAACTTGTTCTAGATTAGCGTCCCGTCGTAGTCTCGCGGGACAGCGTAGGCAGAAGGGGGCACGGAGTGACCGCTGAGGCCCGGGAAGCGGGTGCCCAGGAGGACCCCGCGTCCGACGGCGAGCGACCGCTCGACATCGCGCTCCTCACCTACAAGGGAAACCCGTTCTGCGGCGGCCAGGGTGTCTACGTCCGGCATCTCTCCCGTGAGCTGGCCCGCCTCGGCCACCGGGTGGAGGTCATCGGCTCGCAGCCGTACCCCGTCCTCGACGAGGGCTACCCCCGGCTCACCCTGACCGAGCTGCCCAGCCTCGACCTCTACCGCCAGCCCGACCCGTTCCGCACCCCGGGACGGGACGAGTACCGGGACTGGGTCGACGCCCTGGAAGTGGCGACGATGTGGACCGGCGGCTTCCCCGAACCGCTCACCTTCTCGCTGCGCGCCCGCCGCCATCTGCGCGCCCGCCGCGGCGAGTTCGACGTCGTCCACGACAACCAGACGCTCGGCTACGGCCTGCTCGGCGACATCGGCGCGCCCCTGGTCACCACCATCCACCACCCCATCACCGTCGACCGCCGGCTGGAGCTGGACGCGGCCGAGGGCCGGCGCCGCCGTTACTCGGTGCGCCGCTGGTACGCCTTCACCCGCATGCAGAAGCGTGTCGCCCGCCGTCTGCCCTCGGTCCTCACCGTGTCCGGCAGTTCCCGGCAGGAGATCGTGGACCACCTCGGCGTCCGGGACGACCGCATCCACGTGGTCCACATCGGCGCCGACACCGACCTGTTCGCGCCGAATCCGGCCGTCCCCGAGGTCCCCGGCCGGATCGTCACCACCTCCAGTGCCGATGTGCCCCTCAAGGGCCTGGTCTTCCTCGTGGAGGCGCTCGCCAAGGTGCGCACCGAGCACCCTGCGGCCCACCTCGTCGTCGTCGGCAAGCGCCCGACGGAGGGCCCGGTCGCCCAGGCCGTCGAGCGCTACGGCCTCCAGGACGCCGTCGAGTTCGTCAAGGGCATCTCCGACGCCGAGCTGGTCGACCTGATCCGCTCGGCCGAGGTCGCCTGCGTGCCGTCCCTGTACGAGGGGTTCTCGCTGCCGGCCGCCGAGGCCATGGCCACCGGCACCCCGCTGGTCGCCACCACCGGTGGCGCCATCCCGGAGGTCGCCGGCCGGGACGGCGAGACCTGCCTCGCGGTGCCCCCCGGCGACCCGGGGGCGCTCGCCGCGGGTCTCGGCCGCCTCCTCGGCGACCGCGACCTGCGGATCCGGCTCGGCCGCGCCGGCCGTGAGCGGGTGCTGCGGCACTTCACCTGGGCCCGCGCCGCCGAGGGCACGGTCGCCCGCTACCGCGAGGCGATCGCACGGTCCGCCGCGAGCCGCCCCACCGCGGACGGCGGCGGCTCGCCGGCCCGGCCTCCCGGCCGTACCGCGGCCTCCCCGAGTGCCGCGGTCACGGGGTCCGAGAGCGCCCCGTCCGCGACCTCGCCCAGTGTCACCGGCGTCTATCCCGAAAGCAGGGCCACGTGCTGACCGTCGACTTCTCCCGGTTCCCGCTCGCCCCCGGCGACCGTGTCCTGGACCTCGGCTGCGGGGCCGGCCGGCACGCCTTCGAGTGCTACCGGCGCGGCGCCCAGGTCGTGGCCCTCGACCAGAACGCCGAGGAGATCCGCGAGGTCGCCAAGTGGTTCGCGGCGATGAAGGAGGCCGGTGAGGCCCCCGAGGGCGCCACCGCCACCGCCATGGAGGGCGACGCCCTGGCGCTGCCCTTCCCCGACGAGTCCTTCGACGTCGTCATCATCTCCGAGGTCATGGAGCACATCCCCGACGACAAGGGCGTGCTCGCCGAGATGGTCCGGGTGCTCCGGCCGGGCGGGCGCATCGCCGTCACCGTGCCGCGCTACGGCCCCGAGAAGGTCTGCTGGGCGCTGTCCGACGCCTACCACGAGGTCGAGGGCGGCCACATCCGCATCTACAAGGCCGACGAACTGGTCGCCAAGGTCCGCGAGGCGGGTCTGAAGCCCTACGGCAGCCACCACGCGCACGCCCTGCACTCGCCGTACTGGTGGCTGAAGTGCGCCTTCGGCGTCGACAACGACAAGGCGCTGCCGGTGCGGGCGTACCACAAGCTGCTGGTCTGGGACATCATGAAGAAGCCGCTCGCCACCCGGGTCGCCGAGCAGGCGCTGAACCCGCTGATCGGCAAGAGCTTCGTGGTCTACGCGACCAAGCCGCACCTGCCGCACCTGCCCGGGACCGCGCACGGCGCGGACACCGCCGCTGCGGCCGAGGCGGCCGCCAAGTGACCACCCCCCGGACAGAGCACCTGGTCCTGCCCGGGGTCCTGACCGCCGAGCAGGCCGCCGCGACCGTCCGCGGCATCCTCGCCGCGCAGCGGGAGGACGGCGCGATCCCGTGGTTCCGCGGGCACCACCTCGACCCGTGGGACCACACCGAGGCCGCCATGGCCCTGGACGCCGCAGGCGAGTACGAGGCCGCCGAGCGGGCCTACGGCTGGCTGGCCGCCCACCAGAACGAGGACGGCTCCTGGTACGCCGCCTACGCCGACGGCGCCCACGACGACGTCACCGACCGCGCCCGCGAGTCCAACTTCGTCGCCTACATAGCCGTGGGCGTCTGGCACCACTACCTGTCCACCGGGGACGACACGTTCCTGGACCGGATGTGGCCGTGCGTGTACGCGGCCGTCGAATGGGTCCTGCGGCTGCAGCAGCCCGGCGGGCAGATCGGCTGGCGCCGCGAGGACGACGGCACGGCGACGGCGGACGCGCTGCTGACCGGCAGTTCCTCCGTCCACCACGCCCTGCGCTGTGCCCTGGCGATCGCCGAGCAGCGCGAAGAGCCGCAGCCCGACTGGGAGTTGGCGGCCGGGGCGCTGCGGCACGCGATCCGCCTGCACCCCGAGCGCTTCCTGGACAAGGGCCGCTACTCGATGGACTGGTACTACCCGGTCCTCGGCGGCGCCCTGACCGGCGCCGAGGCCAAGACCCGCATCGAGGAGTCCTGGGACCGGTTCGTCGTGCCCGGCCTCGGCGTGCGCTGCGTGGTCCCCAACCCGTGGGTGACCGGCGGCGAGTCCAGCGAACTCGCCCTGGCCCTGTGGGCGGTGGGCGAGTCCGACCGCGCCCTGGAGATCCTGCAGTCCATCCAGCACCTGCGCGATCCGGCCTCCGGCCTGTACTGGACGGGCTACGTCTTCGACGACGGCGCGATCTGGCCCCGCGAGCTGACCACCTGGACGGCGGGTTCCCTCCTCCTCGCCGTGGCCGCACTCGGCGGTCACGACGCCACGTGCGCGGTGTTCGGAGGGGAGCGCCTGCCGTCCGGCCTGGACCCCGACTGCTGTCACTGAGGTCGCGGGGCACGCCGGTCGTCCCGAAGACGCCGAGGACGCCCTGGACTCAGTGCCGGTGCATCCGGTTGGCGATGGCGTGGCCCACGAAGAGATAGACCACGGCGGCGAGGCCGTATCCGGCGACGACCCGGGCCCAGGCCTCGTCGAACGTGAACAGGTCGTGCGACCAGCCTGCCAGCCAGGAGGCCGCGTCATGGACGAACTGCACCAGGCTGTTGGCCCGGTTCGCGTCCAGTAGGTACATCAGGATCCACAGACCGAGGATCAGGGCCATGATGTCGGCGACCACCGCTATGACGGTGCCGGCCTGGTTCGCTCCCGTGCGGTATCTAGACATGCAAAGCGGATTGCCGCAACCCGGCGGCTGAAACCGCGCCGGGGCCGGACCGGCCGGCGGCTGAAACCGCGCCCGGGCCGGACCGGCGCGGCCCCGAGTGGCGCGTGTGGGCCGTCCGGGTGACGCTGCCGTAGGAAGCACCCACTCGGAAAGACACGTCGGGAGGACCCCGTGCCTGTACCGATACGGCGTCTCTGCGTGGCGCTGACTCTCTGCTGTGCCCTGCTGGCCGGTACCACGGCCTGCGGGAACGGCGCCGACACCAGTACGAACACCACCAAGGCCACCGCCGCCGCGGCCGCCCGGGAAGCGGCCACCCCCGTGCCGAGCACATCGGCCGAACGCCAGAAGTTCGCCAAGACCCGGTTCGTCGCGAACGCGGGCCTCGCCGCCGGCGCCACCTACCAGTGGATCGTGAAACCCTGGAAGGCGGGCAAGTTCAAGAAGGGCGCCAAGGGCCGCAAGCTGGCTCTGGTGAAGGCCGGACTCGCCGGAGCCTTCGCCTACAACCGGCTCAAGGCGGCCCAGAAGAACGCCAAGGGCGACCCGCTGCTGTCGAAGGCGCTCGCCCCGCTCAGCGCGGGGATCGACTCCCTGAAGAACCTGCCGGCCAAGCTGCGCAAGGGCGACGGGAACGCGGTGAACTCCTTCGACGACGTCATCAACCAGGTGAAGGACGCGGGGAAGAGCGCGGGCGCCCCGGTCAAGAACCAGGTGCCCTCGGCCTCCCAGCTCTCCAAGGGCTAGGAGTTCAGCTCCGCGAGGACCCGGAGGGTGTGCGGGTCCGGCGACAGGGCCAGCAGGTCCGTCACCGGGCCCCTGCGCCACAACTCCAGCCGCTCGGCGATGCGTTCACGCGGCCCGACCAGGGAGATCTCGTCGGCGAAGGCGTCCGGCACGGCCAGCACGGCCTCCTCCCGCCGCCCGGCGAGGAACAGCTCCTGGATCCGCCGCGCCTCCTCGGCGTATCCCATCCGGGCCATCAGCGCGGCGTGGAAGTTGCGCGCCGCGTGTCCCATCCCGCCGATGTAGAAGCCGAGCATGGCCTTCACGGGGAGCAGCCCCTCCGCCACGTCGTCGCACACCCTCACCCGGGCCATCGCGGCCACCAGGAACCCCTCGGGCAACCGGCGCGCCGCATCGCCGTACACCTCGGGCCGGCTCGGCGCCCAGTACAGCGGGAGCCAGCCGTCGGCGACACGGGCGGTCTGGGCGACGTTCCTCGGCCCCTCGGCGCCGAGCAGCACCGGCAGATCGGCCCGCAGCGGGTGCGTGATCGACTTCAGCGGCCTGCCCAGCCCGGTGCCCTCCGGCCCCCGGTACGGCAGCGGATGGAACCGCCCGTCCAGCTCCACCGGCGCCTGCCGGCGCAGCACCTGCCGTACGACGTCCACGTACTCCCGGGTCGCGGTCAGCGGGGACTCGGGGAACGGGCGGCCGTACCAGCCCTCCACCACCTGCGGTCCGGACAGGCCGAGCCCGAGCAGCATCCGTCCGCCGGAGAGGTGGTCCAGGGTGAGCGCGTGCATCGCGGTGGCGGCCGGCGAGCGGGCGGCCATCTGGGCAACGGCCGTCCCCAGCAGGATGGTTGACGTCCGCGCGGCGATCCAGGTCAGCGGGGTGAAGGCGTCCGAGCCCCAGGACTCCGCCGTCCACACCGAGTGGTACCCGAGCCGCTCCGCCTCCCGGGCGAGCGCCACCTGTCCGGCGTCCGGAGCGCGTCCCCAGTAACCGAGTGCGAGACCGAGTCGCATGCCACTGCCTCCTGACGGTGCGTCAGCCAACGGCGGTAGGCGACTGTACGGCAACGGCCCCCCGCCCGGAAGGGCGAGGGGCCGTCGTACGGCGAGGCGTCGGCTCAGCCGCGCTGGATGCCGGAGGTGTCCTGCAGGACGCCGCGGCGCCCGTCCTGGGTCTGGGCGACCAGCGCGGCACCGCGCTGCTCGACGGCCAGGTACCAGGTGCCGGGGGCCAGTTCGGCGATGGGGTTCGGCGAGCCGTCCTCCGCGAACAGCTGGCGGGGCACCGGCACGGCGAACCAGAACGGCGAGAAGTCCCCGGCGGCCGGCGCGGGCGCGGCCTGTGCGGCCGGACCCCCGTGCGGGGCCGGCTGTTGCCCGAACGGCTGGCCCGGCTGCGGCTGGGCACCGTACGGCTGCTGCGGCTGGGCGCCCGGGTAGCCGTAACCGCCCTGCGGGTGAGCGCCGTAGGGCTGCGGGGCGACCGGCTTGGGAGCCGGGAGCAGGGCGGCCTGGAGCGGCGGCACGAGGGGGGTGGCGACGGCGCCACCGGCGAGGACCAGCGCGGCGATCAGGCCGAGGATGAGACCCGCGCCCCTCTGGACGTCGAAACCGTTCGTGTCGATCGACCCCGCCGGGTCGAAGATCGTCCACAGTGCGGTCCACGCGGCGAACACGGTCAGCGCCACGCCGAACTGACCGAGGTCGAGGCCGACGACCTTGCGGGGCTGT
The DNA here is from genome assembly GCF_040426375.1 of Streptomyces sp. NPDC096012. Classification (NCBI taxonomy): domain Bacteria; kingdom Bacillati; phylum Actinomycetota; class Actinomycetes; order Kitasatosporales; family Streptomycetaceae; genus Streptomyces; species Streptomyces sp. NPDC096012. The sequence continues at coordinate 28,332 of NZ_JBEOTD010000004.1, read as the reverse complement.
GGCAGGGCGCGTGCGACCACGATGAGGGCCGCGCCCGCGATGCCGCCGATGTACACGCTCATCAGCAGCCCGAGGTTGTCCCAAGCGTTGGGGATGTTGCTGCCGTCGCCGCCGTACGTATCGAGGAACGACGCGATGAACAGCACCACCGCTGCTCCGATCACCACGCCGTCGCCTCTAGTGAGGGAGCGGATATTCACTTCAGGTCCTTCGTAGGTCGTCTCGTCGTCGGTAGACACTATCGTCCGCAAGATCCGGCTGTCCGGCCGGTTGCGCCCACCGGTCACGACCGACGCAGGAAACTCACGATTCCCTCGGAGATCCCTCGCGCGGCCTTCTGCCGCCAGGCGCCGCTGGTCAGCGCTGCCGCGTCCTTGCTATCGCGCATGTTGCCGCACTCGATGAACACCTTGGGAACCGTTGACAGATTGAGACCACCCAGGTCCGTGCGTGTGACGAAACCGGTACCCCCGCCGAGGTAGTTGGAGGGCGGTTCGCCCGTCACCCGGAGGAAGCCGCCCGCGATGCGCACCCCGAGGTCGTGCGAGGGACCGACGATCTTCCGGGTGTCCGCGCCGCCGGAGTGCACCGACCCCGGCAGGATCACGTGGAAGCCGCGGTTGCCGGGCGCGGAGCCGTCCGCGTGGATCGAGACGGCGGCGTCGGCGTGCGCCGCGTTGCCGATCCGGGCCCGCTCGTCGACGCAGGGTCCCCAGGCCGGGCGGTCCCCGTCGTGCGTCAGCCTCACCGTGGCGCCCTGCTCGCGCAGGAGCGTGCGCAGCCGGTGCGCCACGTCGAGCGTGAACCGCGCCTCCGTGTACCCGGCGTCGGTGGACGTGCCGGTGGTGTCGCACTCCTTCCAGTTCGTCCCGATGTCCACCTTGCGGTTGATCTCGGAGACGTGCCGGAAGTTGCCGGGGTTGTGTCCGGCGTCGATGACGACGACCTTGCCCGCGAGCGGCCCGGAGCCGGCGGCCACGGGGGGCCGCTTGCCGTCGTCGGCGGGCGAGGCGGACCGGGGGGACGCGGACGCCGAGGCCGTGTGCGAGAGGGGGGCCGAGGAGCCCGTGCGGTCCGAGCCGCCGGAACCACCACCGCCCACCGCCTCGTACACCACCCAGCCGAGCAACGCGCCGGGTACCAGCGCGGCCAGCGCCACGGTCATCGGGCCGCGCCGGGACCGGCGTGGCTGCGGGGAATCGGAGTCCGGGCCTGCGTACGACACGCTGCCACCCTAGCGGCCGGTCCGCCCCGGAACGGAGCCACGACCCGGTACACCCCGGGACTCCCACGTCCGGCCGAGTCGGGTCGGCCCGCCTCCCGGATCTCGTGGCCCGCCTTCCGGATCTCGTGGTCCGTCCCGAGAAGGACTGCAAGGAGGGCGATCCGGACCTTCGGGGCCGGGACGGACGATCCGCACCTCCGGGCCCGGAATGGACGATCCGAACCTCCGGTCCTGGGCAGGACGGTCCGAACCTCCGGGCCTGGGCAGCACGATCCGAACCTTCGGGCCCGGGACGGACCGCTTCGACCAGGGCTTGGGACAGGCCCCCGGCGCGGCGATCCGCCTACGGCTTCGTCACCCGAGACCTGCCGGACACGGCCTGGACGCCCGCTGCCGTGCGCCGCAGGATCCGCAGCGAACCCGTCGCCGAGGCCTCGGTGAAGGCTCCCGACTCCAGGGCCCGCAGATAGACCCGGTAGGGGGCCTGGCCGGTGAACTCGTCCTCGGGGTGCGGGAAGACGTCGTGGATGACCAGCAGTCCGCCCTCGGCGACGTGCGGGGCCCAGCCCTCGTAGTCGGCCGTGGCGTGCTCGTCCGTGTGGCCGCCGTCGACGAAGACCAAGCCGAGCGGCGAGTTCCAGATCGCCGCGATCTGCGGGGAACGGCCGACGAGCGCGACGACATGCTCCTCGAGTCCGGCCCGGAACAGCGTGCGCCGGAACGCCGGGAGCGTGTCCATCAGGCCGATCTCCGGGTCGACCGTCGCCGGATCGTGGTAGTCCCAGCCGGGCTGCTGCTCCTCGCTGCCCCGGTGGTGATCGACCGTCAGCGCCGTGACCCCGGCCGCCCGCGCCGCGTCGGCGAGCAGCACGGTGGAGCGGCCGCAGTACGTGCCGACCTCCAGCAACGGCAGCCCCAGCCGCCCGGCCTCCACCGCCGCCGCGTACAGCGCCAGCCCCTCGTCCACGGGCATGAACCCCTTCGCCGCCTCGAACGCGGCCAGGATCTCGGGCTTGGGTACGGCGGCCATGGGTTCCTCTCGATCGCACGACGCCCCTCTCGGGCCCGCTCATGCTCCCGCACCCCCCACCACCGCGAACCAGAGGGGGTACGAACGGCGCCCCCGAAGGACCGCGGGGAACTGCGCGACCGACCACGCCGCTCCGGCACCCGGCAATGGGCCTTGGTTCCCCGTGCGCGGCTGGAGGGGCCCCCGATGGCAAGGGATGCGGAGGGCGCCCCCGAAGGGGCGCGGGGAACTGCGCGTCCGGCCACGCCGCTCCGGCACCCGGCATCCGGCCTTGGTTCCCCGTGCGCGGCTGGAGGGGCCCTCATGGCAAGGGATGCGGAGGGCGCCCTGGAAGGGGCGCGGGGAACTGCGCGTCCGGCCACGCCGCTCCGGCACCCGGCAACGGGCCTTGGTTCCCCGTGCGCGGCTGGAGGGGCCCTCATGGCAAGGGATGCGGAGGGCGCCCTGGAAGGGGCGCGGGGAACTGCGCGACCGGCCACGACGCCCCCGCACCCGGCACCAGGCCCCGCCCCCGCTGCCCCGCGATTGCCGACGGAACGCGGCGAACCGCTACGCTCGTACCGCCTCGCCCGGCAGCGCAAGGTCCACATCGACCGCGTGCCGCCCCCCGGAATGCGTCGCGGACGACGCGAGCGGCCCGTGCCCCGCGGCCCGCGCGGCCAGGACGTACGCCCCCTGCGCGGGCACGGCCAGTGCGTACGAACCGTCCGCCGCGGACAGGGTCGCCCCCGCCTGCCGGCCCCGACGGTCGATCAGCGTCACCTTGGCCCGCGCCACCGGAGCGCCGCCGGCGTCCAGGACCCGGCCGCGGAAGCCGCGCAGCGCCTCCTCGGCGCGCTCGAGGTTCGCGTCCTCCTCGCTGCTCGCGCGCAGCTGGGTGTGCTGGGCCGGGCGGACCGGCTTCGGCAGGAAGAAGGCCAGCAGCAGGCCCGCCGCGACGGCCCCCGTGGCGATCAGGAAGGAGACGTGGAAGCCGTGCATGGTCGGCACCGCGACGCCGCCCACGTCGTTCGCCGTGTTGGCCAGCACCATGCCGATGACGGCGCTGGAGACGGAGGTGCCGATGGACCGCATCAGCGTGTTGAGCCCGTTGGCCGCGCCGGTCTCCGAGGCCGGGACCGCGCCGACGATCAGTGCGGGCAGCGAGGAGTAGGCGAGTCCGATGCCCGCGCCGAGCACCACCGAGGTGACGATCGTCTGCCACGCGGCGTCCATCAGGCCGAGCCCGCCGCCGTAGCCGATCGCGATGATCAGCATGCCGGTGATCAGGGTCGTCTTCGGCCCGTAGCGGGCGGACAGCCTGGCGTAGACCGGCGCCGTGAACATCATCGTCAGGCCGAGCGGGGCCACGCACAGACCCGCGACGACCATGGACTGGCCGAGGCCGTAGCCGGTGGCCTTCGGCAGCTGGAGCAGCTGCGGCAGGACGAGCGAGACGACGTAGAAGCTGACCCCGACCATGATCGAGGCGAGGTTGGTGAGCAGCACCTCGCGGCGGGCGGTGGTGCGCAGGTCGACCAGGGGCGCCGGGACGCGCAGCTCGTACAGGCCCCACAGGAGCAGTACGACGACGGCGGCGGCGAACAGGCCGAGCGTCGTCCCCGACGACCAGCCCCAGTCGCTGCCCTTGGTGATGGGCAGCAGGAACAGCACCAGGCCGGTGGACAGGCCCGCCGCACCGGGCAGGTCGAAGGAGCCCTTGGCGCGCATCGGGGACTCCGGCACGACGAACAGGGCCAGGCCGATGGCGAGCACGCCGAGGCCGGCGGCGCCGTAGAACAGGGCGTGCCAGTCGGAGTGCTGCGCGACCAGGGCGGCGGCGGGCAGCGCGAGGCCGCCGCCCACGCCTATGGAGGAGCTCATCAGGGCCATGGCCGAGCCGAGCCTCTCGCGCGGCAGCATGTCCCGCATCAGGCCGATGCCGAGCGGGATCGCCCCCATGGCGAAGCCCTGCAGGGTACGGCCCAGGATCATGGTGAGCAGCTGGCTGGTGAGCGCGCTGACCAGGGCGCCGACCACCATCACGGCGAGGCTGAGGATCAGCATGCGCCGCTTGCCGTACAGGTCGCCCAGCCGGCCCATGATCGGGGTGGCCACGGCGCCGGACAGCAGGGTCGAGGTGAGCACCCAGGTGGCGTTGCTCGGGGCGGTGTCCAGCAGCTGTGGCAGGTCCTTGATGACCGGCACGAGCAGCGTCTGCATCACCGCGACCACGATGCCCGCGAAGGCGAGCACCGGGACCACGGCCCCGCCGGCCCTCCGGTTGGGTTGATCGGTCGTCGTGTGGGTCATTGGGTGAGGCCTCCGGGCCGGACGAGGGACGGCTGTGATCGCACGGACTGAGCGATGGGAGAACCTCGTATGCACGGGCAACTATTCCGTTGCTTCGGGCCTCTAACGAATCCTTGACCATCCCATGGGGAACTGAGCGACCGTCAGGGGCCGGCCGATCGCTGCAACGCGTTCTCGTCCACGCGCCGTCAAGGCCTGTGCGGCCGGGGTCGGGACGACCCGCTTCGAGAAGCCCGAGGCCCGGGTTGGGTAGTACTGGCGCCTGGTTCGAGGGCGGGGAGCGCGGCGTTCGCGGGTGCCGGGCTCTGCCGTACCGATGTGGAACAGGTTCTCGTCGGCTATCGCCTCCAGTCCTCGACCGCCGAGGTCGCTTCGTAGGTGAAAAACCCGACCCGCCCGCGGCGGATGCGCGACCCCGCTTGCCCATCCCGTCTGTCGCTTCGGCCGGGCGGTCGTGTCCACGGCACCCGCGGGGCAAGAGGAAGGGTGGCTCGGTTCGGCACCCACCGACGAGGCCTGTCGGTGCGGTGTCCTCGCGGGTGGGTGCGGGGCTGTCGCCGGACCGGCAGGTGCGGCCGGCGGTGCGTCGACGACGGCGGGAGGTTCAGTTCTTGTTCGAGGACTTCGAGGCGACGTGGGTTCGGGCCGACGAGGCGTCGATCTTCGTTCGCTACGGCGGGGAGGGGCCGCCGGTGGTGCTGCTGCACGGCCACCCCCGGACATCCGCGACCTGGCATCGCGTCGCCCCGCTCCTGGTCCGCAGCGGGTTCACCGTGGTCTGCCCGGATCTGCGGGGTTACGGCCGGTCCACCGGCCCGGCGCCCACCGCGGACCACGCCGGGTACTCCAAGCGGGCCGTCGCCGGTGACGTGGTCGAGGTGATGCGCTCCCTCGGCCATGCCCGGTTCGCACTCGCCGGGCACGACCGCGGAGGCAGCGCCGCGCTGCGTCTCGCGCTCGATCACCCCGACGCGGTCTCGCGAGTCGCGCTGATCGACTGCCTGCCCGTCACCGAGCATCTGTCCCGCATCACGGCCGAGTTCGCCACGCAGTGGTGGCACTGGTTCTTCTTCGCCCAGCCGGACATCCCCGAGCGGGTCATCAACGCCGACCCGGACAGTTGGTACCGCGGCGATCCGCGGAGCATGGGACAGGAGAATCACGACGAGTGGCGCGCCGCAACGAGGAACCCCGACGTGGTGCGGGCGATGCTGGAGGACTACCGGGCCGGCCTCACCGTCGACCGGCGGCACGAGGAGGAGGACCGGGCCGCCGGGGTGCGGATCCGGTGCCCGGCACTGATCCTGTGGTCGCTCCGGGACGACCTCGAGGACCTGTACGGGGACCCGGTGAAGATCTGGCGGCAGTGGGCACCGGACGTACGGGGCCACGGCATCGATGCCGGGCACCACGTGGCCGAAGAGGCTCCGGAAGAGCTCGCGTCCTGTCTCGCGGATTTCTTCGCCGGAGGGCCGGGGTGAGAAACCTCCGAGCCTGCGGCTGGTTTCCGGGAACGCGGACGCACGCCGATGGAGGGCGGTGGGTGCCACCCGCTGACCGGGGTGCCCGGTGCACGAGCCTCACCCGGCGGGTCGCAGCCCCGCTGAGCTGACGCAGCGTCAGGAGCCTTCACAACTGCGGGGCCCTGGGCTATACAGAGGGCGCCGGACTGGAACGCGTTCTAGATCGGCCCGTGGCGACCTCGGTGCGGCCGACGGTGCGGACGGCCGTGCCGGGGTCTCGAGCCCCTCAGGAGTCCTATGCCCATCGACGCGGCCAAGGCGCTCGCGGCCGAACCCCGCTCGAGTGAGATCACCTGGACCAGCAAGGACGTCCAGCTCTATCACCTCGGCATCGGCGCCGGTGTCCCCGCCACCGACCCCGGCGAACTGCGCTACACCCTGGAGTCCCGGCTGCACGTGCTGCCGAGCTTCGCCACCGTCGCGGGCTCCGGCGCACCCGGGGTGATCAGCGGGCTGTCCCTGCCCGGTGTGGAGGTCGAACTCGCCCGGGTCCTGCACGGCGGGCAGACGCTGGAGATCCACCGCCCCATCCCGGCCGAGGGCACGGCCACCGCGACCAACCGGCTCGCCGCCGTCCACGACAAGGGCAAGGCCGCCGTCCTGGTCCTGCGCACCGAGGTCGCCGACGCCGACGGCCCGCTGTGGACCAACGACGCCTCGATCTTCGTACGCGGCGAGGGCGGCTGGGGCGGCGACCGCGGCCCCTCCCAGCGCCTCGACGCGCCCACCGGCGACCCCGACAGGACCGTCGAACGCCCCCTGCGCGAGGACCAGGCCCTGCTCTACCGCCTCTGCGGCGACTGGAACCCGTTGCACGCCGACCCCGAGTTCGCCGCGCTCGCCGGGTTCGAACGGCCCATCCTGCACGGACTGTGCACCTACGGGATCGCGCTGAAGGCGGTCGTCGACACCCTGCTCGGCGGCGACGTCACCCGCGTCCGCTCCTACACCACGCGCTTCGCCGGGGTGGTGTACCCGGGCGAGACGCTGCGCATCCGCATGTGGCGGCGGGAGGGAAGCAGCCGGGTGGCCGTCAGCGCCGTGGAACGCGACGACGCGCCGGTCCTCGCCGACACCGTCGTCCGACACTCCTGAGCAAACCCGCCTTCGAGGGGAGAGCCGCACCATGCGCGCAGCCGTACTGCACGAGATCGGACAGGAGAAGCTGGAGGTCCTCGACGACGTCGAGGCGGTGGGCTTCGGCCCCGGCAAGGTCAGGGTGCGGGTGCGCGCCACCGGGCTGTGCCACTCGGACCTGTCCGCGATGAACGGGGTACTGCCCCAGCCGGCCCCCTTCGTGCCCGGCCACGAGGGCGCGGGCGAGATCATCGAGGCCGGCGAGGGCGTACGGCACCTCAAGCCCGGCGACCGGGTCGTCCTGTGCTGGCTGCCCGCCTGCGGCGCCTGCCCGGCCTGCAGACGCGGCCAGACCGAACTGTGCCTGGCCGGGTTCATGAACGCCGGCACCCCCAACTTCAAGCGCTCCGGCGGTGACGTCTTCGGCTTCGCCGGCACCGGCACCTTCGCCGAGGAGGTCGTGGTCGACGCCGGGTGCGCCGTCCCCATCCCCGAGGACGTGCCCTTCGACATCGCCGCCCTGATCGGCTGCGGGGTGACGACCGGGCTCGGCGCCGCCCTCAACACGGCCGACGTGCAGGCGGGTTCGTCGGTGGCCGTCATCGGCTGCGGGGGAGTGGGCATCTCCACCGTGCAGGGGGCGCGGCTGAGGGGCGCCGCCGAGATCGTCGCCGTGGACCCGGTCGCCTCCCGACGCGAGTCCGCCTTGACGTTCGGCGCCACCAGGGCGGTCGCACCGGAGGAACTGGCCGGCGCCAAGCAGCAGATCACCGGCGGCGAGGGCTTCGACTATGTCTTCGAGGTCGTCGGCAGGTCCGCCACCGCCCGCACCGCCTACGAGAACACCCGGCGCGGCGGCACCCTGGTCGTGGTCGGCGCGGGCGCCATGGACGACTTCCTGCGACTGAACATGTTCGAGCTGTTCTTCGACGAGAAGCGCATCCTGCCGTCCATGTACGGCGGCGGCGACGTGCTGCGCTCCTACGAGCGCACCATCGCCCTGTGGCGGGCCGGCCGCGTCGACCTCGCCGGCCTCATCACCCACCGGGTTCGGCTGGCGGAGATCAACGAGGCACTGGACCAGATGCGCACCGGGACCGCCCTGCGCACCTGCATCGAGATCTGAGGACACGCCCATGCCACTGCCACTGGAGGGGCTGGCCGCGATCGTCACCGGCGCCGGACGCGGTCTCGGCCGGGCCGAGGCCCTGGAACTGGCCCGGCTCGGTGCGGCCGTCGTCGTCAACGACTACGGGCGGCCCGGCCGCGACGGCACCGGCGAGGCCTCGCCGGGGCCCGCCGAGCAGGTCGCCGCCGAGATCCGCGACCTGGGCGGCCGGGCGCTCGCGCACACCGGGGACGTCGCCGACTTCGCACAGGCCCGCGCCCTGGTGGACCTGGCCGTCGGCGAGTTCGGCGCGCTGGACGTCCTCGTCAACAACGCCGGCATCCTGCGCGACCGCATGGTCTTCTCCATGACCGAGGACGAGTGGGACTCGGTGCTCCGCGTCCATCTCAAGGGGCACTTCAACACCACCCGCTTCGCCGCCGCGCACTGGCGGGAGCGCTCCAAGGCGGCCGGGGCACCGGTGTACGGGCGGATCGTGAACACCTCCTCGGAGGCGTTCCTCGCCGGTTCCGCCGGGCAGCCCAACTACGCGGCGGCGAAGGGCGGGATCGTCGGCCTGACCACCTCCACCGCCCTCGCCCTGGCGAAGTACGGCGTCACGGCCAACGCGATCTGCCCGCGCGCCCGGACCCGGATGACCGAGGACGTCTTCGCGGGCCTCGGGCGACCGGACGAGGGCCTCGACCCGCTCGCCCCCGAGCACGTGGCCCCGCTCGTCGGCTACCTGGTCTCGCCGGCCGCCGCCCGCGTCAACGGCCAGCTGCTCGTCGTCCACGGCGGCATGGTCGCCGTCATGGAACGGCCGCGCGTACGGGCGAAGTTCGACAGCGAGCAGGAGACGTTCAGCTACGACGAACTCGACGCGCTGCTCACCCCGCACTACGCGGACCGGCCGCGGGGGGAGACCTTCGCGGCGGCCGAGGTACTGGCACTCAAGCGGGGCTGACGGCGGGCGGGACCGACGGTGAGTGGCGGCCGAAGTCCATGGGGGCCGGCGGCAATCGTCGGCCGGCGTTCGTCGGGGACTGGCGTTCGTCGGGGGACTGGCGCTCAGCGGGGGACTGGCGTTCGTCCGGGGCCGACGTTCGTCGGGCCGGTGGCGGGACCAGCGGCAGGAGAAGGGAGGAGGGGGCGCCCGATGGGCACCCCCTCCTCCACTTCACGACCGTCGGGCAGCGGCCTCGGCCGTCTCCTCGGCCGGCTTGCGGTGCCGGCCGTGCGGAGCCGTCTCGTTCTCCTGCGCCGCGACCGGACCCCGGTGCCGGCCGTGGCCGGTGTCCCTGTGGCAGTCGGCGGACGGATGCTCCATCGTGCTGGTGTCACTCATCGGACGTATTCACCCCGTCAACATGATCTTTCGTACAGCCGAGCGAGTCTAACCGGCGCACCACGGGCCGAATCCAGGCGCACACGCCAACCGCCACTACTTCGTTACAAGGCGTCCCAGAGGGGCCTGTTGCAGGGGCACCGGACGGGTTCGCGCGGGCTTCGGAGGCCCCTGTTCCGCCGGTCCCCGGGACACCTCGGGCACCCCGCCGGCCGTGCCGGCACGGACCGGACCCACCGGCTCCGCGTCCCCCGGTCCGCCCGCGATCCCCGGTCCCCCCGCGTCTTGCGACGCCCCCGCGATCCCCGGTCCCCCCGCGTCTTGCGACGCCCCCGCGTGCCCCGCTCCCCCCGCGTCCGCGACCACCGGAACCCCACCGCCGCCCGCGGTCCCCCGGGCTACCGTTCCCCCCGTCGCCCCCGTCGCCCCCGTCGCCCCCGTCGCCCCCGTCGCCCCCGTCGGCTCCGCCACGCCGCACGGCGTGCCCGGCGTCGTGTACGGCAGCCGCAGCACCCCGTCCCGGGTGACCAGGCCGGCCCCCGCCAGCCACCCCTCGGGCGCCGGGAGATGCGTCAACTGCCGCTCGGCCGGGCGCCACAGACCCACCCAGGTGCCGAGCGCGCCGTCGATCCGCAGGGCCACCGTGCAGTTCTCCGGCATCAGCACCTGCCCCGGCTGGATCGCGAACGGCGTCAGCACGCAGTCCGGCAGGCACAGGCACTCCGGGAAACGCACCGGCAGGGTGCTGCCGAGCACGCCCCAGCCCAATCGTTCCTGCCCCGAGCACGGCGCGTCGGAGGAGATGAGCAGCAGCCCGCTGTCGGGGTCGGCGAGCAGCAGCCGGTCGTCGCTCTCCTCCGCGATCTGCAGCAGCGGCGTGACCTCACCGCGCTCCAGGTCCACCACGACCGTCTTGGTGCGCCCGCCCAGCTCACGGTCGAGTGCCAGCATCCGCCGGGAGCCGTCCAGCCAGACCCCGCCCGAGCAGCGGCCCGGCACCTCGGCGAGCCGCTCCGGCCCGAACGCCCCGCCCGCCACCAGCCACACCACGCTGGAGCGCGGGCCCACCGCGAGGGCGTACGCCTGCGCGCCCCCCGGCGCCGGCGGCAGCAGCGTCAGCCGGGCACCGGGCTCGGGGCACTCCACCGCGCCCAGCGGCAGCTCACCGGTGCCGGGACCGGTCGGGTAGAGCAGCGCGAAGAGGTGCCGCCGGTCAGCCGTCCGGTGGATGAGCACCCGGCCGTCGCCCATCGGCTGCACCTCCGTGCCGGGCTCCTCCGGCTGGTTGCCCGGCAGCGGCACCGCGTACGGCTCCGGGCCGTCCAGCGTCCAGCGCTCGGGGTACCAGGACTCACCGTCCAGCGCGAGCCGGGCGGCGTACGCGCCGTCCGCCGTGAGGGCGCACCGTGTCCCCGGCGCGCCGCCGTACTCGCCGGACTCCCCGGTCGAAGAGGGTTCGATCGCACAGGCCGTCATGGTTCGGTCACCTCCGGCGACGAAGCTAGTTTTCGTACGCACAGGCGTGGGACCGGCCTTCTTCCGCTTCACACGTAAGGGTGGCGCGGCGGTGATTCGCCTGAGGGAATCGAGGCGGGTGTGCTGAACGGGGCCGTCAGGATCTCCGCCTGCGAGCCCGGCCCGGGGCGGGCGGGGCCACGGCGATCTCTCGCGCGAGCCGGGTCCGGGGCGGGCGGGGCCGGATCCGGTACACCCCCGCCGAACAGCCAGGTAGCCTTTCCCCGTGCCCCGTCTGTCTGAAGTCATCGCCGCGCTGGAGAACCTGTGGCCCGCCGAGCGGGCCGAGTCCTGGGACGCGGTCGGCACGGTGGTGGGAGATCCCGACCAGGACGTCACCCGGGTCCTGTTCGCCGTCGACCCCGTGCGGGAGATCGTCGACGAGGCGGTGAAGCTCGGGGCCGGCCTGCTGGTCACCCATCACCCGCTCTATCTGCGCGGGACGACCACGGTCGCGGCCTCCACCGCCAAGGGCCGGCTCGTGCACACGCTGATCAAGAACGACATCGCCCTGCACGTCGCCCACACCAACGCCGACACCGCCGACCCGGGTGTCTCCGACGCCCTCGCCGGCGCCCTCGACCTGCGGGTCGTCGGCCCTCTGGTGCCGGACCCCACCGACCCGGCGGGCCACCGGGGCCTGGGCCGCGTCTGCGCACTCGACCACCCGGTCACCGTGCGCGAGCTGGCCGCCCGCGCCGCCGCACGGCTGCCGGCCACCGCGCAGGGCATCCGGGTGGCCGGCGACCCCGAGGCCGTCGTCCGCACGGTCGCCGTCAGCGGTGGCTCCGGTGACAGCCTCTTCGACCAGGTCCGGGCGGCCGGCGTCGACGCCTTCCTCACCGCCGACCTGCGCCACCACCCGGCGAGCGAGGCCGTCGCCGACAGTCCTCTCGCGCTGCTCGACGCGGCGCACTGGGCCACCGAGTGGCCCTGGTGCGAGCTGGCCGCAGCCCAGCTCGACGAGATCTCCGACCGTCACGGCTGGGACCTGCGCGTGCACGTCTCGAAGACGGTCACCGACCCCTGGACCGCCCACGCGGCGTCCTCCGTCACCACTAGCCCATTGGGAGCCCCCAACTGAACGCCGCGCCCGCCGACCAGATCCGACTCCTCGACGTCCAGGACCTCGACGTCCGCCTGCAGCAGCTCGCGCACCGGCGGAGGTCCCTGCCGGAGCACGCCGAGATCGCGACGCTGACCAAGGACCTCACCCAGCTGCGGGACCTGCTGGTGGCCGCGCAGACGCAGGACAGCGACACCGCCCGCGAGCAGACCAAGGCGGAGCAGGACGTCGACCAGGTGCGCCAGCGTGCCGCCCGCGACCAGCAGCGCCTGGACTCCGGCGCGGTGACCTCGCCGAAGGACCTGGCCAACCTCCAGCACGAGATCGTCTCTCTCGCCAAGCGGCAGGGCGACCTGGAGGACGTGGTCCTGGAGGTCATGGAGCGCCGTGAGGCCGCGCAGGAGCGGGTGACCGAGCTGACCGAGCGGGTCGGCTCCGCGCAGGCGAAGATCGACGACGCGAGTGGCCGCCGGGACGCCGCGTTCGAGGAGATCGACCGTGAGGTCGCCTCCGTGACCAAGGAGCGCGAGGTCATCGCGGCTTCGATCCCCGCGGACCTGCTGAAGCTCTACGACAAGCTGCGCGAGCAGCAGGGCGGCATCGGCGCGGCCAAGCTGTACGCCCGTACCTGCCAGGGCTGCCGTCAGGAACTGGCCATCACCGAGCTGAACGAGATCCGCGCGGCGGCGCCGGACACGGTGATCCGGTGCGAGAACTGCCGCCGCATCCTGGTGCGTACGGCCGAATCCGGTCTGTAGGGGGTTTTCCGGGGTGAGGGAGTTCATCGTCGAGGCCGACGGCGGTTCACGGGGCAATCCGGGGCCCGCCGGCTACGGCGCCGTGGTGCGCGACGCGGCGTCGGGCCAGACGCTGGCGGAGGTGGCCGAGTACATCGGCGTCGCCACGAACAACGTGGCCGAGTACCGCGGTCTCCTCGCCGGCCTGCGCGCCGCGCATGCCCTCGACCCCACCGCGACGGTCCACGTCCGCATGGACTCCAAGCTGGTCGTCGAGCAGATGTCCGGCCGCTGGAAGATCAAGCACCCCGATCTGAAGCCGCTGGCGAACGAGGCGCGGGCGCTCTTCCCGCCCGACCGGGTCACCTACGAGTGGATCCCCCGCGAGCGCAACAAACACGCCGACCGCCTGGCCAACGAGGCGATGGACGCGGGCGCGAAGGGGGAGCGGTGGTCGCCGTCGCAGTCCCGCGCTGCCCTGGACACCCCGCCCGCCGCGCCCGAGCCGACGGGGCCGCCCGGAGACGCGGCAGCGGGCGCGGCCAAGGCCCGCGCGGCCCTGACGAACGGTCGTACCGCGACTCCGGGCGCCACGGCGACGGGGCCGGACGGTGGTGCGGAGGCTTTGGGCTCTTCGGCGGCGGCGGACGGTGGTGCGGAGGCTTCGGGCTCTTCGGCGGCGGCGGACGGTGGTGCGGAGGCTTCGGGCTCTTCGGCGGCGGCGGACGGTGGTGCGGAGGCTTCGGGCTCTTCAGCGGCGGCGGCGGACGGTCGTGCCGAGGCTCCGGCTGCCGAGGCGACGGCGGCTCCGGCGGGCAGGCGTTCCACGACTCCGGCCTCCTCGACGGCGGCGCCGGCGGACGGGCGTGCCGGCGCTCCCGCGGTCACCTCGGCGCCCGGCTGGAGCGCCGCTCCGGACCTGGGTGCCCCCGCCACGTTCGTGCTCCTGCGGCACGGTGAAACCCCCCTCACCCCGCAGAAGCGCTTCTCCGGCAGCGGCGGCACGGACCCCTCCCTCTCCGACGCCGGACGGGAGCAGGCCCGGCGGGTGGCGGAGGCGCTGGCCCGGCGTGGCACGATCCAGGCGATCGTCGCCTCGCCGCTCGCCCGTACCCGGCAGACCGCCGCCATCGTCGCCGACCGGCTGGGCCTGGACGTGGCGATCGAGGAAGGCCTGCGCGAGACCGACTTCGGGGCCTGGGAGGGCCTGACCTTCGGCGAGGTCCGCGAGCGTCACCCGGACGACCTGAACGCCTGGCTCGCCGACCCGGAGGCCCACCCCACCGGCGGCGGCGAGAGCTTCGCCGAGACGGCGGCCAGGATCGCGGTGACCCGCGACAAGCTGGCCGCGGCCTACGCGGGCCGCACGGTCCTGCTGGTCACCCACGTCACGCCGATCAAGACCTTGGTGCGGCTGGCCCTGGGCGCCCCGCCCGAGTCCCTGTTCCGGATGGAGCTCTCGGCGGCCTCCCTGTCGGCGGTGGCCTACTACGCGGACGGCAACGCCAGCCTCCGGCTCTTCAACGACACGTGCCACCTGCGTCCCTGAGCCCGGCGGCACGCCTCATCTCCATCCGCGCCCGCGCCCGCCCCCGCAGGTCAATTGCGTTCCACCTGCACCCCCGGGAGCCCGGCACGCCTCGTCCCGCCCGCGCCCCCGGAGCCCGGCAGGTCAGGCCGTCCCGCCCGCGTCCCCGAGTCCGGCGGCGGACCGGGCCAGCTTCTCGATCCGGGCCCAGTCCCGGGCCGCCACCGCGTCCGCGGGGATCATCCAACTGCCGCCCACGCAAACGACGTTGGGCAGGGCGAGGTACTGGGGGGCGGTCGCCGGGCCGATCCCGCCCGTGGGGCAGAAGCGGGCCTGCGGCAGCGGTCCGGCCAGGGACTTCAGATAGGCCGTGCCGCCTGCCGCCTCCGCAGGGAAGAACTTCATCTCGCGCACTCCGCGCTCCAGCAGGGCGACGACCTCCGAGGTGGTGGACACCCCGGGCAGGAACGGCACCCCGGACCCGCGCATCGCCGCCAGCAGCACCTCGGTCCAGCCCGGGCTGACCAGGAACCGTGCCCCGGCCGCCACACACGCGCCCACCTGCTCCGGCGTGATCACCGTACCCGCGCCGACCACCGCTTCCGGCACCTCTTCCGCCATCGCGCGGATCGCGTCCAGCGCCGCCGGGGTCCGCAGCGTCACCTCGATCGCGGGCAGCCCGCCCGCCACCAGGGCCCGCGCGAGCGGTACGGCGTCGGCGGCGTCGGAGAGCACGACCACGGGCACGACGGGCGCGAGGTCCAGCACGGAGGCAGCCGGGGAGGAGGGCAGCGGTGAGGTCATGCCCTCATCGTGCCCAGCGGCCCCACTCCGTGCAATGAGCGTTGCGCATGTTGCAACGTACGTGCGGCGGCTCCGTCAGTGGACCTCGTCCACCAGCACGTCCAAGGACCACGCCGCACCCGCCCTGCCCGGCGCCTGCGCCTCCACGACGTAGCCCAGCTCGCGCAGCGCCGTCACCAGCCCGGCGGGATCCTTCGGTGCCGCCCCGGCCGACAGCAGGCTGCGCACGATCCGCCCCTTGGTCGCCTTGTTGAAGTGGCTGACGACCTTCCGCGTCGGCGCGTGCAGCACCCGTACGGTCGCCGTCCGCCCCGCGACCTCGCCCTTCGGCCGCCAGGCCGCCGCGTACGCGGAGGAGCGCAGGTCCAGCACCAGACCGCTGCCGGCCGCCTCGGGCAGCACCTCGGCCATCGGCTTCCGCCAGTGCCCCGCCAGCCCGCCCAGTCCCGGCAGCCTCACCCCCATCGAGCAGCGGTAGGAGGGGATCCGGTCCGTCACCCGCACCGCGCCCCACAGCCCCGAGAAGACCAGCAGCGACTTCGCCGCGCGCCGCTTCGCCGCCGCGTCCAGCGTGGCCAGGCCGAGGGCGTCGTACAGGACCCCGGTGTAGATCTCCCCGGCCGGGCGGGCGCCGGCCGCGCGCAGTGCGGCGTTCTTCGTGACCTCGTCGCGCAGCCCCTCGCTCAGCCCGAGCACCTCGCGCGCCTTCTCCTCGTCGCCGGAGCACAGCTCGACCAGTTCGGTGAGCACGGCCTCGCGCGCGGCGGTGAGCCCCGGCAGGGACAGCGACTCCGGCTCCAGCGGGGCGCCCCCGCCCGAGTTCGCCTTGCCTTCCGAGGGCGGCAGCAGGACCAGCACCACATACTCCTCACGTAGACCTCCGCGCCAGGGTACGGCGTGCCCCCGGTCCGCCCCCGGCCTACGCTCGCTGTACGCCCGGCCGCAAGATCCGTGTGACCGGCGCCCCCGAGGCATCCCTGAGGGAGGCGTTCGCCGCACTGCGTGCCGCGCTCGGCGCCCCGGACGGATTCCCGCCGGAGGTCCAGGAGGAGGCCGAGCGGGCGACGTCTTCGACGGCTGCGTGGTGGACGTCGACGAGCAGCGGCCGAGCGTCGGGACCGTAGAGGTGCGGACCCCGGCGGTCATCGGCCGCATCGAGGGCGAGCGGCTTTCGCCCGGCGAGCTCCTGCGGGTCCGACTCACACAGGCCGACCCGGCGACGGCCGGGATCCTGCCGGCCTGACCCCGCCACCCGCCCCGGCCGGAACGGGGGCGGGGCGCTCGCGGTCCGCGGTGCGGCGGACGCCCGGTACAATGTCCGGTACGGCAGACGAGCCGGGCGGACGGCCGCGTGGAGCCCCTCAGGGGGCTTCCCGAGGAACGTCCGGGCTCCACAGGGCAGGGTGGTGGCTAACGGCCACCCGGGGTGACCCGCGGGACAGTGCCACAGAAAGCAGACCGCCGGGGACCTCGGTCCTCGGTAAGGGTGAAACGGTGGTGTAAGAGACCACCAGTGCCCAGGGTGACCTGGGCAGCTAGGTAAACCCCACCCGGAGCAAGGTCAAGAAGGAGCGCCGTGAAAAGCGCTCTGCGCGGACGTTCGAGGGCTGCCCGCCCGAGTCCGCGGGTAGACCGCACGAGGCCGGTGGCAACACCGGCCCTAGATGGATGGCCGTCGCCCCGGTGCCCGCAAGGACACCGGGGAACAGAACCCGGCGTACAGCCCGACTCGTCTGCCCCACCTGCGGCTCAGCCGCCGCCCTTACAAGGCGCCGGAGCCGTCCGCCCCGTGCCAGCGGCCCTGCACCCTGAACCACACTCCGGGGCTGAACACGGACTCCACTGCCGCAGGCAGTCCGACCGGCAGCCGGATCACCCGCAGAGCGCCGCTGGGATGCAGGTCGTAGGCGTAGCTGAGTTCGTCCACCACGTCTTCGTAGGTGACGTCGCTGATGGTGCGGTTGGTGTAACCGTCGGGATCCCCGACCTCTACGAGCTTGATGAAGACGGACATATCGCGATCATATGCGTGAGATCCGGATCGCGCCCGCTGGGCACGTGTCCGCTTCCCGCCGCCGTGCGTACCGCGAGGTCCACCGCTTTCCCGACGACGCCCCGGGCGGGCCGTTGCCGGTGCCACGGTGTCTCCCGACGCCCGATCACGCTGTCGGCCGGCATCCGCGGGCCGCGGGCCGCTCAGTCTGCTCCCCGCCGGTGAGAACCCCGCCACCTGGGCGCCCCGGCATTCCCGGCGGCCCGGACCCGTTCGTCGTCGCCCGCAGAGAAGTCGACGTCCTGCAGCGCGTCCAGAACGTCCGTACGCTTGCAGAAGGCAATGCCTCCTTCGCAGTTGTTGTCCCGGGGCACTTCGTACCGGCCCGTGCCGTCCATGGCGTTCCCGGCGGAACCGGCTGTCGGGGACGGCGAGGCATTCAGGAGAATCCTGTGCCCGGCGGCGGAATCCAGGGGAGACCACATGCCCGGCAATATCGAACGTGCCACCCTGCGCGCCGCGGTTCAGGCCGCCGAGCAGATTCTGGCGAACGCCGCCGAGCAGGCGGAGCGGCAGTACCCGGAGGATCCCTACGCCCGGTGCCTCGCCGAGGTCGGGGCACTCACCGGCGCGTTGAGGGCCCTGCTGGAGGCGGCGCGCCCCTTTACCGAGGAAGGCGAAGAGAACGGTCGGTGACCGGCGCTTTCGGCACCGGCCGCCGGATTCGCCCCGGCATTTCGATCACCGTTTGGGGCAGTGCATGCGCGGTATCCGTGATGGGCTGCCGGATTGGAGGCGCCATGGACAGCGACGAGTTCATCCGGCTCGTCAGCCAGCGGGCCCACGTGCCCGAGGAGCAGGCCAGGGAGCTGACCCGGACCACGATGCTGACGCTGGCCGAGCGGATCACCGGCGGCGAGGCCAGGCACTTGGCCGGTGTCCTGCCCGCCGAGATCGCGCCGCCCCTGGTCCCACCCGAGGATGTCGCCCAGAAATTCGGCGTTGCCGAGTTCGTCCGGCGGGTGAGCGAGCGTGCGGGCGTCGACGAGACCGTGGCGCGCAGGGGCGTTGCGGCGGTTTTCATGACTCTGAGAGAAGCCGTCCCCGGCACGGAGTTCGAGGATCTGATGGCGCAACTGCCCAACGAGTTCCAGAACATCTAGCGTCGGACATCCCGGCGCCCGGAACACGGCTGCGCGCACGCCATGAGAATCGCTCGCAAGCGCTTGTTTTGACATCCACCGGGCCGGTGGGAGGCTTGGAAGAAGCGGTGGCGCGGCATGTGGGCCTTTCCGGTGCCGCATTCGAGGGCCCGGCGCACGTGGCCGGTTCGCCATGCCAGTCACGTGTGATGACGCGAATTCCATCGACTTTACGACAGGGGACCTGGCATGAGTTCTCAGACGCCCCACATCAGCTCGCCCTCCCGGGTTCCGGCCGGCGCCTCGCCGACGGGGGACGGCATCGTCGTCGGAGCCGGCCCGGTACAGGTCGATGCCTTCATCGACTTTCTGTGCCCGTTCTGCAAGCAGTTCGAAGGGAAGAGCGGGCCACTCCTCGACGAGCTGGTGGCCGACAAGGCGATCAGTCTCGTCTACCACCCGATGGGCTTCCTCGACGACCTGTCCACCACCCGGTACTCCTCCCGCGCCTCGGCGGCCTCCGGCTGCGCGTCCGACGGCGGTCACTTCATGGAGTACCTGTACGCGTTGTTCGCCAACCAGCCCCCCGAGGGCGGGCCGGGCCTGTCCGATGACGAACTGATCGAACTCGGCCGCGCGGTGGGACTGACGGACAGCTCGTTCGCCGAGTGCGTCCGGCAGGGCGTCTACCTGGACTGGAGCGCCTACGTGACGGCGACGGCCATCCAGCGGGGCGTGGGCGGAACACCGACCGTGGCGGTCCAGGGGGTCGCGGTGCCGGCCAACCCCGCGACCATCCTCGCCGCGGTCCGTGCCGCCCTCGCCGGCGTCGGAGGGTGAGGCGCCCGGTCAGCCCTGGACCGGCCCCGGTTCGAGGGGGCGGGCGCGCACTCTCGTCACGTGCCGGTCGAAGACCTCCTGTGCCCGCGGTGTGAGTGTCCGCAGGGCCACCAGTGCGGTGACGGCCACGTCGCACAGTTCCGCCTGGACGTCCTCCCAGCTGTGGGTGACGCCCTTGCGCGGGTTCTGCCCCGTGGCCCCGATGATCGCCTCCGCGACCTCGCCGACCTCCTCCGACAGTTTGAGGACGCGCAGCAGGACGCCCTCGGTGCCGGTGTGGGTGCGGGCCGCCTCCAGGCGGGAGAAGAGCTCGTCGATGGCGGGCCAGAGGTCGGCGGCGGTGCGGGCACTGGAAGCGGTGGCGGTGGCGGCGCTGGCCGTAGTGGCGGTGGTGGCGTTCTGGGCGGTCCGGTGGCTCTGCTCGGGCCGGTCGGTCCGGTCGGTCCGGTCGGTCCGGTCGTCGTGGTCGCTCCGGTCGGGGTGGTCGGTCATGCAGCGCAGCCTGCCACGGCCTACGGCGCCCGCGCACCGGGCCCGTGACAGCGCCCGCGCACCGGGCCGGGACCGCGCCCGCGCAGAAGAACCGTGGCGGCGCCCACGCACTGGGTCCGGACCGTGCCCGCACCACACCCGTGACAGCTCCCCCCGTGCACCGCGCCCGTGACAGCGTCCGCGCACGCCCGTGACGGCGACCGCGCACCGGGCCCGAACCGCGCCCGCGCACCAGGCCCGTGAGAGCCCCCGCGCACCGCGCCCGTGACAGCGACCGCGTACCGGCTACTCGTCGAACTCCTCGAACAGGGCCTCCTGTTCACCCTCCATCCCCCGCCGCACCCGTCGGTTCCGCGCCCCCACGACCAGTGCCGTGGCCACCGCGGCGACCCCCAGTGCCGCCGGGACCATCCAGTCGCGGTTGAGGACGTTGCCGAGGGCCTGGTCGAGGGAGAGCCGGCCGGGGCCGGTGACGGCGAGGCCGGCCGCGGTCAGGCCCATGGTCGCCGGGTGCTCGTAGCCGCCCTCCTGGGCGAAGAAGCCGTTGGGGGCGTGTACCGCCGCCGCCCCGGCCATCGCGCCGGCCGCCGCCGCGCCCGCCGCCGGGGTCGCCAGGCCCAGCGCCAGCAGCGTGCCGCCGCCCATCTCCGCGAGACCGGCCGCCGCGGCGCTCACCTTGCCGGGCACATAGCCGACGGACTCCATGAACTGGCCGGTTCCCTCCAGGCCGTGTCCGCCGAACCAGCCGAACAGCTTCTGCGCACCGTGCGCGGCCAGCACCCCGCCGGTCGACAGCCGGAGTAGCAGTAGGCCCAGATCACGTCGGTCGTAACACGTCACGGCGGCTCCCAAGCAGACATGTGCGAGGACATGCGGACGGACGAACGGTTCCCTCCGCCGTTCCACCGTCGCAGCTCTGACACCACCGGGCCCGTCCTGGCGGGCGTTCGGGTGGCGGGTGCGGGACGGCGGTGTGAGCCTGACGCCATGACGATCCAGCCAGCCAAGCTCAGCGACCCGGCCGTCCGGGCCTTCGTCGGCGCCGTCAACGCCCACGACCGCGAGGAGTTCATGTCGCTCCTCACACCCGGCGCGACCATGTCCGACGACGGCTCCGACCGCGACCTCGCCGACTGGGCCGACCGGGAGATCTTCTCGTCCCACGGTCACATGGAGGTCGACAACGAGTCCGGCGGCGGCCGTGTCCTCCTCGCCCGCTACAGCAACGACACCTGGGGCGAGATGCGCACCAAGTGGCGCTTCACCGTCGAGGACGACGGCCGGATCTCCCGCTTCGAGACCAGCCAGGCCTGAACCGTTCCGGCACCCGGTACGGCCGTTCCGGCACCCCGCGCGCGGCCGTGACGAGTACGGCCGTCACAGGCCCCCTGCGGCCCGGACGAGTACGACATCCGGCACCCTGCGGCCCCGACGAGTACGGCCGTCACGGGGTCTTTGGCGGCCCAGCCCAGTACGACCACCCCACCACCCGCGGCCCGGACGAGCACGACCGCCCCACCACCCGCGCCCTCGGACGAGTACGACCGCCCCCCCACTCCGCGGCCCGGCCGAGCGCCTCACGCGTGGGCGTCGGCCACAGAAACCCCACCGGTTCATCGGATTTTCATAACGCGGCAAATTCCGACCCGTGCCTGCCCTGCGATAAGGAAACCGCAGCTTGAAGCGGTGTACGGTCCCCGGGTGCGTGAATGTTCCCGGATCAGCCGGCGTGCCGCCCTCGGGTTGACGGCAGCCGCCCTTTCCCTGTCCACGGCCACCGACGCCTCCGCGGCGACGGTGATCGGTGGCGAGCGTCTGGCCCGCAGCGGCGTCCAGGTGCGCGGCGCCTCCGGACTGCCCAAGCAACTCACCGCCCGCTCCTGGCTGGTCGCCGACTGGGCGAGCGGCGAGGTTCTCGCCTCGTTCGGCGCGCACCGGCGCCTGGCGCCCGCTTCCACGCTGAAGATGCTCTTCGCGGACACGGTGCTGAAGAAGTTCGGCCGCACCGAGCGGTACACGGTCACCGACGCCGACCTCGCCGACATCCCGGCCGGCTCCAGCCTCGTCGGCATCAAGCCCGGCATCACCTACACCGTCGAGCAGTTGTGGCAGGGGGTGTTCCTGCGCTCCGGCAACGACGCCGTGCACGTGCTGTCCCACATGAACGGCGGCATCGCCCGGACGGTCGCCGAGATGCAGGCCATGGCGCAGGACCTGCAGGCCCTGGACACCCAGGTGGTGAGCCCCGACGGCTTCGACCACAAGGGGCAGATCTCCTCGGCGTACGACCTCACGCTCTTCGCCCGGCACGGCCTGAAGGACGCCGACTTCCGCGGCTACTGCGCCACGCGGACCGCCGACTTCCCGGCGGACGGCAAGAAGACCTTCCAGATCCAGAACACCGACCGCCTGCTGACCGGGGCGTGGGGCCTGAAGGCGTACGACGGCCTCATCGGCGTCAAGAACGGTTACACCAGCCACGCCGGCAACACCTACACCGGTGCGGCCGTCCGGGGCGGACGCACCCTGCTGGTCACCGTGATGCATCCGGCCGACGGCAGCAACGCCGTCTACGAGCAGGCCGCCGCGCTGCTCGACTGGGGCTTCGGGGCGGGGCGTTCGGCACAGGCCGTGGGGCAGCTCGTCGATCCGCTCAGCGAGGGCGGCGCGGGCGCGAGCCCGGCGCCTGGGCACAGGGAGGCCCGGGCAGCGGCCGGTCCCGCGGGCTCGGCGTCCGAACGCGACTCGCCATGGCACCTCGCGGAGGGCGCCGCCGGGACGCTCGCACTCCTCGGAGCCGGGGCCTGGGCGCTACGCCGGCGGCGCAGGGCGACCGGCGCGGCGGGCGCGACGGGTACGCCGGGACCGGGCAAGGCACCCGGTACGCCCGGACTCGGCAAGGCGGCGGATGCGGCCGATGCGGGCGGGAAGCCGGGTGGGGCCGGCACGGGCAGGCCGGCCGGCCCGCCCGAGACGCGGCCGGAGCGCGCGGCGCCCGGTGGCAGGCGGCGGCGCTGAGGGGTGCGGCGACCGTTCCGCCGGGCCGTGTGTGCCCCACGGGCTTGCGCGAGCGTGCGGAGCTTGGTGGCAGGCGGCGGAGTTGAGTGGTGCGGCGGCCGTTCCGCCGGGCCGTGTGTGCCTCGCGGGCTTGCGCGAGGTACACCCCTGACTCCGGTCCGGTGGAACAGCCGCCGCCTCCCCCCTCGGTGTGGCCATGGGACGCATGTGCTCCAACTGTGAAGCTCTCGTGGAGGAGAGTTGAGCATATGCGTCCGACCGGCCGCAATACCGCGGATGCCTGAATTCCGTATGTGAGAGTCGGGTCAGCCCCGCCCGATGTACGGCATCGCCGTCGCCAGCACCGTCGCGAACTGCACGTTCGCCTCCAGCGGCAGTTCCGCCATGTGCCGTACGGTGCGTGCCACGTCGGCCACGTCCATCACCGGTTCCGGGGCCACCTCGCCGTTCGCCTGCAGCGCGCCGGTCTGCATCCGGGCCGTCATGTCGGTGGCCGCGTTGCCGATGTCGATCTGGCCGACCGCGATGCCGTACCGGCGCCCGTCCAGCGACAGTGACTTGGTCAGGCCGGTCAGCGCGTGCTTGGTCGCGGTGTAGGCGACCGAGTGGGGGCGGGGGGTGTGCGCCGAGATGGAACCGTTGTTGATGATCCGGCCGCCGCGCGGCTCCTGCTCCTTCATCCTCCGGTAGGCCGCCTGGGCGCACAGGAACGCCCCGTTGAGGTTGGTGTCCACCACATGCCGCCAGGCGTCGTAGGACAGGTCCTCGACGGCCACCCCGCCCGGGCCGAACGTCCCCGCGTTGTTGAACAGCAGATCCACCCGCCCGAACCGCTCCACGGTCGCGGTGAACAGCGCCTCCACGTCCTCGGGCCGGGACACGTCGGTGCGCACGGCGAGCGCGGCACCCGGCGACGCCCGCACCGCCGTCTCCTCCACCCCGGGCGCGGCACCCTGCGCTTTCCGCGCCGCCGTCTCCTCCACCCCGGGCGCGGCACCCTGCGCTTTCCGCGCCGCCGTCTCCTCCGGCCCGGCCGCGGCGCCCCGTGGTGCCAGTGCCGCCGTCTCCTCCAGCGTCTCGGTGTGCCGGCCGGCCAGGACCACCGACCAGCCGGCGCGCAGCAGTTCCACGGCGACGGCCCGTCCGATGCCGGAACCGGCACCGGTCACCACCGCGACCCTCGAATCCCTGGCAGTTCGCATGGCGTTCATGGACCGGCAGCGTACGGGGGGTCCAGCATCCGGAACTCACTCATCCGCCATCCGGACATTGCGTACACGCCAACCGGGCAGCCTTCCCCGGCCGCTCCCGTCGCCTGCGCGTCCACGAGGCGGGGAGGGCCGGATGACTTCCGGCACCCGACCGTCACGGCGGCCCCCCGAACTCCGTGCGACCAGGCCCGGGGCGCCGCTCGCCACGGCCGCGTCCTTCGCGACGGAGGCCGGGGAGCCGGGGCTCAAGCCGGGGTGAGCCGCGGCTCGCCCAGGTCACCGGGGTAGCGGACGCCGACACGGTCCCGGATCGCGTCGAGCGTCCGCATCACGGCCAGGGTGCCCTCCAGCGGGACCAGCGGGGACTGCCTCTCGCCCGCCCGCAGGGCCCGCATCACCTCGACGGCCTCGTGCCGCAGCGTGGTGCGCGGCCCGTCGGCGGGGCGGGCTGCGAACTCCTCGGGGTCCCGGCCGTCGCGGTGCAGCACGAACCGGTCCGGGTGGAAGAAGCCGGCGGGGATGTCGATCCGGCCGCGCGAGCCCGTCACCGACGCGGTCACCGCCGTACCGCCGACGATCGAGCAGTGCACCGAGGCCAGCGCCCCGCTCGCCCAGGACAGCAGTGCTCCCGTCTGCAGGTCGACGCCCTCCGCCGAGAGCACCGCGTGCGCCGCGACGCCGTCCGGCTCACCCAGCAGCAGCTGTGCGAACGACACCGGGTAGACCCCGAGGTCCAGCAGCGCCCCGCCGCCCAGCGCCGGATCCCGCAGCCGGTGTGCGGGCGGGAACGGCCCGGCGAGCCCGAAGTCCGCCTGCACGGTCCGCACCTCGCCGATCGCCCCGTCCTCGACCAGCGCCTTCAGCCGCCGGATCAGCGGATTGCAGTACATCCACATCGCCTCCATCAGGAAGCGGTCGTGCTCCTCGGCCAGCGCCACCAGTTCCGCGGCCTCACGGGCGTTGAGCGTGAACGCCTTCTCGCACAGCACGTTCCGCCCGGCCGTCAGGCACAGTCCGGCCGCGGCCCGGTGCGCCGAGTGGGGGGTGGCCACGTAGACGACGTCGACCTCCGCGTCCGCCGCCAGCGACTCCCAGTCCCCGTAGGCACGCTCCGCCCCGAACCGCTCCGCGAACGCCCGCGCCGACTCCGGCCGGCGCGAGGCCACCGCCACGATCTCCGCGTCCGGCAGATCGACCAGGTCGGCCGCGAACGCCGCCGCGATCCCGCCCGTCGCCAGGATCCCCCAGCGCACGCTCCGCTCCGCCATCCCGCCCCCCCTCGCTCAAGTGTTCCCCGGCAGCCCGTACGAGCTGAGAGCATAGGTGGCGGTTCAGCGGGAGAGGGAGGGGCACATGCCCGAGCACGCGGCGGCACCGCCACCGAGGCCGGAGCGGGCGTCCTCCGCAGCGCCGTCGGCGGTTCCGGCACCGGGGTCGGAGCGGGTGTCCTCCGCAGTGCCGTCGGCGGTTCCGGCACCGGGGTCGGAGCGGGTGTCCTCCGCAGCGCCGTCGGCGGTTCCGTCACCGAGGTCGGAACCCGCACCGGCGGCGGGCCGGCCCGCGTACCGCACCGGCCCCCTCGTCACCCTGCTGCTGGGCTGCCTCACCGCGACGACCCCGCTCGCGATGGACATGTACCTCCCGTCCCTCCCTCAGGTCACGCGGGCCCTGGACGCCCCCGCCGCCGCCGTCCAGCTCACCCTCACCGCCTGCATGGCCGGACTGGCGCTCGGACAGCTGATCGTGGGCCCCCTCAGCGACGGCTGGGGCCGCCGCCGCCCGCTGCTCGCGGGCCTGGCCGGCTACCTCACCGCCACCGCCCTGTGCGCCCTCGCGCCCACCGTCGAGACCCTGATCGCCTGCCGGCTCGTGCAGGGCCTCGCCGGCGCGGCCGGCGTCGTCATCGCCCGGGCCGTCGTACGCGACCTGTACGACGGGGTCGCCATGGCCCGCTTCTTCTCCACGCTGATGCTGATCTCGGGGGCCGCCCCCATCGTGGCGCCGCTCGTCGGCGGGCAGATCCTGCGGGTCACGGACTGGCGGGGGGTCTTCGTCGTCCTCACGGTCGTCGGTGCCGTACTCGCCGCCCTGGTCTGGGTGCGGCTGCCGGAGACGCTGCCGCCCGCCGCACGGCACAGCGGGGGAACGGCCCAGACCCTGCGCGCCATGCGCGGCCTCCTCGCCGACCTGCCCTTCACCGGCTACATGCTGGCCGGCGGCTTCGCCTTCGCCGCGCTGTTCGCCTACGTGGCCGCCTCCCCGTTCGTCGTCCAGGAGATCTACGGCGCCTCCCCGCAGACCTTCAGCCTGCTGTTCGGCCTCAACTCCGTCGGCCTGGTCGCCGCCGGGCAGCTCAACGGCAAGGTGCTGGTCGGCCGGGTCGGCCTGGACAAGGTGCTCGCCGCGGGCCTCGCGGTGACCGTCCTCGCCGCGGCCGCCCTGCTGCTGATGACCGCCGGTGCCTTCGGCGAGGTCGGACTCCCGCCGGTCGCCGCCGCCCTCTTCGTCCTGATGTCCGCGATGGGCGTCACCCTGCCCAACGCCCAGTCGCTCGCCCTGCTGCGCACCCGGCAGGCCGCAGGATCCGCCTCCGCGCTGCTCGGCACCTGCTCCTTCCTCGTCGGCGCGGTCGCCTCCCCGCTGGTCGGCATCGCCGGCGAGGACACCGCCGTACCCATGGCCGTCGTCCAACTTTCCGGATCACTGGTCGCGGCGGCCTGCTTCGTGGGAATGTGCCGTCCCTGGAGTACGCGCGGGAACACACGTGCGCGGTCGGAGGGAGACGGGAACTGAGCGCACCGAGACTGCGCGCCGACACACCGGAACGGGCCGGACTCGACCCGGTGGAACTCGGTCATCTGGCCGGCGCGGTGCACGCCCTCACCTCCTCGGACCGCCCCTGGGCGGCCGGGGCCGTCGCGGTGGCCGGCCGCGGCCCCGTGATCGCCGTGGCCGAGGCCGCGGGCTGGGCGGTGCGCTACGCCTCCTACGACCCCGAGACCGACTCCGGCGCCGAACTGCCGGCCGCCGCCCGGGTCCCGGCCACCGTCGGCACGCCCTTCGACCTGGCCTCGCTCACCAAGCTGTTCACGGCGGTCGCCGCCGTGCAGCAGATCGAGCGCGGCACCCTCGGCATGGACGCCCGGATCGGTGACTACCTGCCCGACTTCCGCGCCGCGGCCGCCCACGGCGTCACCGTGCGGCAGCTGCTCACCCACACCTCCGGGCTGCGCCCCGACCTCCCCCTGTACGACTGCCCGGACGACCGGGCCGCACTGGCCATGCTGCGGGCGGAGGCGCCGACCGCGGAACCGGGCGCCCACCGGTACTCGGACCTGAACATGATCCTGCTGCAGTTCGTGCTGGAGCGCATCACCGGCCGCACCCTCGACCTCCTCGTCCAGGAAGGCATCACCCGGCCGCTCGGCATGACCGCCACCACCTTCGGGCCCTGTCCGGGCGCGGCGGCCACCGAGGACCAGCGGCGGCCCTGGGCCAAGGCCCACCGGGGCATGCTGCGCGGCGTGGTCCACGACGAGAACGCCTGGGCGCTCGGCGGGGTCGCCGGGCACGCCGGCCTCTTCTCCACCGCGCCCGACCTGGCGGTCTTCTGCCGGGCGCTGCTCGCGGGCGGCTCCTACGGCCCCGCGCGCATCCTCGGCCCCGACTTCGTGGAGCTGCTGCTCACCCCGCCGGGGCTCGGCTTCGCCGTGGACCAGCCCTGGTTCATGGGGGAGCTGGCGGGCCGGGGCGCCGCCGGCCACACCGGCTTCACCGGTACCTCGCTGGTCCTGGACCCCGCCACGGACACCTTCCTCATCCTGCTGGCCAACACCGTCCACCCCAGACGCCGGCCACCGGACAGCGGTCCCAGGGCGGCCCTGGCCACCCATCTGGCGAGGGCGGTGATCTGACCCGCCCCACCGGCCGACCCCGTCCTCCCGTCCCACCGGCTGACCCTGTCCCAGCGGCCGACCCCGTTCCACTGGCCGACCCGCGCCGTCCCCCCGCCTGACCCGGTCCCACCGGTCGACCCCGCCCCGTCCCACCGCCTGACCCCGTCCCACCGGCCGACCCCGCCCCCGTCCCACCGCCTGACCCCGTCCCACCGGCCGACCCCGTCCCAGGCCGGTGCTCTCCCCAGAGGCCGACCGGGCCAACCTGGCCGACCGGGCCAACCTGGCCGACCGGGCCGAACCCGGCCGACCCGGCCGAACCCGGCCGACCCGGCCGGGCGGCCGGGAACGGGCCGGGGCAGGCGGGGGCGGGGCCGGCGCCAGGACCTAGATGTACTCGGTCATGACGTTGGTGACAGTCGGCTGATCGGGGGCTGGCCTGCGAGCGCGGTGTGTCGGCGTCGAGTGTTGTAGAAGTTCAGCCACG
>NZ_JBEOTD010000003.1:353695-391426 GCF_040426375.1 Streptomyces sp. NPDC096012 | reverse complement strand
CGGTCATGCCGGCGGCGGTCTACGTCGTGTCCTGGCCCGCGGGGTCCGCGGACCCGACCGGCCGGGGGGGGGGGGGCGCGCACCCGCTGTCGCGGCCCGCGAGAGGGGGGCACGCGCGCGTGCCCCCCTCTCGTCCTGCGCTTCGCGGCCCGTTACTCCTGCTTCTTGCGGCGGGTGCCGAACACGATCTCGTCCCAGCTGGGCACGGCGGCGCGGCGGCCCGGGCGGACGCCGTCGGCCTCGGCCTGCCGGTCGGTGGCCCCGACGAGACGGTCGCGGTGACTGCCGACCGAGCGCGGCATGAGGACGTCCGCGTACGCCGAACCGGCCGATGCGGCGGGCGCCGGGGGCTCCTCCTCCAGGGGTTCCTCGACGGGCTCCTCAGAAGCCTCCGACGGGCGTTCCGGGACGACCAGGTCGCCCCGGAAGCTCGGCACGGCCTCCAGCAGGCTGGTCAGCGAGTCGCGTTCGGCCGGGCTCTCCTCGAGCGGCTCGGACGGCTGCGCGGGCAGGCCGGGCCGCTCCCGGTCGACCCGCTCGAGGGCGCGGTCCATCGAACGCTCGCGCGGCAGCCGGGCGATGCGCGGGACGAACGGGAAGCTCGGCTCGGCTACGGCGAGGTCGTCGGACTCGCCGATGAGCGAGCGGGCCTCGTCGTCGACGGCCTGCACGAGCCGCCGGGGCGGGTCGTACGTCCAGACCGCCGAGTGCGGTTCTCCCGCGACCCGGTAGACGAGGAGTACCTCCCAGGTGCCGTCGTCGCGCCGCCAGGAGTCCCACTGCACGGTGTCCTTCTCGACCCCGCGCAGCAGCAGGCGCTCCTGGACGGCCTCGCCGAGCAGCGGGCCGGAGTTCTCGCCGGGACGGCGGACCGGGGTCTTGCGGGCGCGCTCGGCCATGAAGGCGCGTTCGGCGAGGACCGGGCCCTCGAAGCGCCGCACCCGGTCGACGGGGATGCCGGCGAGCTGGGCCACCTCTTCCGCCGTGGCACCCGCGCGTATACGCGCCTGGATGTCGCGGGGCCGGAGATGGCTCTCGACCTCGATCTCGATCTGGCCGAGCCGGGGGCGGTCGCCGCGCACGGCGGCACGCAGCCGTTCGTCGATCGGAAGCGTGTATTCCGTGGCGTCGGCAGCCTTGAGCACCAGTCGTGTGCCGTCATTCGAGACGGCCACGACACGCAGTTCGGGCATGGGGACCTCCCGGGTGGTGCCTGCCGACGTCACGTGCGTCGCTGCTTCCGCTAGTCGAGTGTGGCCTGCCCGGGTGCAGCCTGCCACAACCTTGCCGAGTTGCCCGGCGTGTCGGGCACGGGCCCTGGATCGCCGTTATGGCACGGTTACCTGTTCGCAACGCTAAGTGACCAACTCCGTCACCCTGTGCAACTAGCCCCCCTCCCGGCGGTCCTGGAAGGCCGCGGACACCCTGGTGGGGGACCGGACCCAGGGCTCGCAACAGTACTCCATTCGGACCACCTGCGTGGATCGGCGCGCCGCCCAACTTCTTGCAAGGGTTGGGACTTGGCCGCCTGCAACCGGTTTTTCTGAACACGATCGTGGCGAATTTCACGTAATCCCCCGAAACGGAACTAATGGTTTCGTTCGTACGTCCCTCTCTCGTGCGGGCGATGGATCAGTGCCCCGTCGAGCAAGCCGTCAAGCACGGGAGAGGCAGGCAGGTTCCGGGTATGCGTGAGACGCCCGACGCGGGCCGCAAGCGGATCGAGCTGAACGTCCCGCAGGTCGCGGGCGGTGCCCTGGCGGCGGTCGTGGCGGCCAAACTGGCTTCGTACTTCGGGGTGTACGGCACGATCCTCGGCGCCGGTGTCGTCAGCGTGGTGGCCACCTGCGGCGGCACGGTGTTCCAGCACTTCTTCAAGCGGACCGGGGAGCAGCTGAAGGAGCGGTCCACCGTCCCGGTCCGGCCGAGGGAGCGGCGGGCGCCGTCTCCCGGCGAGACCGGCGCGTCCGGCGGGATCGGTGGGACCGACGGGTTCGGCGAAGTCGGTGGGCCGGTCCGGTCCGGTCGGTCCGACGCGTCGGGTGAGTCCGCCGAGTTCGGCGCGGGTACTGCCGAGTCCGTCGAGTCCGTCGAGTCCGTCGAGTCCGTCGAGTTCGGCGAGGGCACCGTCTACCGCGCGCGGGTGAAGAGCTGGCGGCGCCCGGTGCTCGCGGCCGCCGTCGTCTTCGGCGTCACCATGGCCGGCATCACCGGGTACGAGCTGGTGTCCGGCAGCAGCTTCAGCGGCGGCAAGGGCACCACGATGAGCGACGCCGTCACCGGCCGCCACTCCTCCCCCTCGAAGTCCGGGACCGCCGAGTCCGGTTCCCGGGAACCGGACTCCTCCCGGTCCGACGGCGGCTCGTCCTCCTCGTCGTCCTCGCCGTCCTCGTCGTCCTCCGGGACGCCGGGCGGGCCGCGGTCCGGGTCCGGCGAGGGCGCGAGCCAGGGGGTGGCGCCCACGCCGGGCGACTCCGCCCTCACGGGGTCGGGCGACGCCCCGAGTCCGTCCGCGACCGCCACGCCCGGCGGCTCGGCCGCGACGCCTACGCCCCCAGGACCCTCCGCAAGTAGTCGTTCTGGAACAGCCGGTCCGGATCGAGGCGGTCCCGCAGCGCCGTGAACTCGGCGAAGCGCGGATACACCCGGGCGAGGTAGTCGGCGTCCCGGGTGTGCACCTTGCCCCAGTGCGGCCGGCCCTCGTGCGCGGTGAGGATGCGCTCGGCGGCGGTGAAGTAGGCCTGGTACGGCGTCCCCCGGAACATGTGCACGGCGATGTAGGCGCTGTCCCGGCCGGAGGCGGTGGACAGGGTGATGTCGTCGGCCGGGGCGGTGCGCACCTCCACCGGGAAGCTGACGCGCAGACGCGAACGCTCGACCATGGCCCTCAGCTCGCGCAGCGCGTCCGCCAGGGCCGCGCGCGGGACGGCGTACTCCATCTCCACGAAGCGCACCCGGCGCGGCGAGGTGAAGACCCGGTACGGGATGTCCGTGTACGTCCGCGCGGACAGGGCCTTGCTGGAGATCTGCGCGATCGCCGGGACGGCGGCGGGGACGGCGCGGCCGGCCCACTGGGCCACCTGGAAGACGCCGTTGGAGAGGAACTCGTCCTCGATCCAGCCGGCCAGCTTCCCCACGGGCTGCTCGGGCCCGGCGCTGCGGTTGTTGCGCTTGGTGTTGGTGTTGCCGGTGTGCGGGAACCAGTAGAACTCGAAGTGCTCGTTCTCCGCCCACAGTTGATCGAACTCGGCGATGACCCGGTCGAAGGGCATCGGTTCCTCGCGTGCCCTGAGCAGGAACAGGGGCTCCACGGCGAAGGTGATCGCGGTGATGACACCGAGGGCGCCGAGGCCCGTCCGGGCGGCCGCGAAGACCTCGGGGTTCTCCGTCCCGGAGCAGCAGAGCACCGAGCCGTCGGCCGTGACGAGTTCGAGTCCCCTGATCTGCGCGGCGATCGAGCCGGAATCGCGGCCGGTGCCGTGCGTGCCGGTGCTGACGGCCCCGGAGACGGTCTGCTCCATGATGTCGCCCATGTTGGTGAGCGAGAGGCCCTCGCGCGCGAGAGCGGCATTCAGCCTCTTGAGCGGCGTGCCCGCCTCCACCGTGACCGTCATGGATTCCCGGTCGATGTCGCGTATGCCGGTCAGCAGTTGAGGGCGGATCAGCACGCCGTCGGTGGCGGCTATCGCGGTGAAGGAGTGTCCGGTGCCGACCGGTTTCACCTTCAGGCCGTCCTCGCGGGCCTGCCGCACCGCCGCGGCCAGTTCCTCCACGGAGGCCGGGGCGACCTGCCGGGCGGGCCGGGCGGAGACGTTGCCGCCCCAGTTACGCCAGGTGCCGTTCTTCCCGTTCGCTGTGCTGCTCAACGGTGCCTCCCCGCCCCGCGGCCGGCCTGCGCAGCCGGCGGTACCCGAGGAAACCGACCGCGATCGCGACGGCCCCGGACACGGCCGGAACCCCGTACCCGGCACGCGCGCCGGCTGCGTCGATCACCCAGCCGGCCACGGACGAGCCGAGCGCGACACCGACCGCGAGGCCGGTGCTCACCCAGGTCATGCCCTCGGTGAGCTTCGCGCGTGGTACGTGCTCTTCGATGAGGGACATGGTCGTGATCATCGTCGGCGCGATGGACAACCCCGCAACGAACAGCGCCACGGCCAGAAGCGGCAGGTTTCCGACCAGTAGGAGGGGGATCATACTCACGGCCATCGCCGCCACGCCCAGCAGCCAGCGGCGTTCCGGCGCCCCGGTGAACCGCAGCAGCCCGAAGACGACCCCGGCCGCACAGGAGCCGGCCGCGTACAGGGCGAGGACCAGGCTCGCCGCGCCCTTGTGGCCGCGCTCGTCGGCGAAGGCGACGGTGACCACGTCCACCGCGCCGAAGATCGCGCCGGTCGCCACGAACGTGGCCACCAGTACCTGCAGCGCGGTCGAGCGCAGGGCGCTGCCGTCGCCTTCGCCGTCGGGCGTGCGCGGGTGCGGCGCGGGCTCCGTCGCGCGCTGTGCGGTCAGCCAGTACACGCCGGCCGCGAGGAAGCAGCCGGCCAGCAGGGGCCCGGCCTCCGGGAACCAGGCCGTGGAGAGCCCGATGGAGATGATCGGGCCGAAGATGAAGCAGACCTCGTCGACGACCGACTCGAACGAGTACGCGGTGTGCAGCTTCGGCGTGCCCCGGTACAGCGCCGCCCAGCGGGCCCGGACCATGGCGCCCAGGCTCGGCACCGCGCCGATCCCGGCCGCGCAGACGAACAGCGTCCAGTCCGGCGACCGGAAGTGCGCGGTGAGCAGCAGCCCGGCCGCGGCGAGGAGGGCCACCGCGGTCGACGGGCGCAGCACCCGGCGCTGTCCGTGCCGGTCCACCAGCCGGGATATCCACGGTCCGACCGCCGCCGCGGACAGCGCGATGGTGGCCGACAGGGCGCCCGCGAGCCCGTACCTCCCGGTGATCTGGGAGATCATCGTGACCACGCCGATGCCCATCATCGACAGCGGCATCCGGCCGAGCAGGCCGGCGGCGGAGAAGGTCTTGGTGCCGGGCGCGGTGAACAGGGCTCTGTAGGGGCTGGACACGTGGTCTCCGAGGCGGCTCAGTAAGGCGCGAATGCGGCTGATACAGCTTACGATTAGGACACCCTTAGCGCACCGGGATTCCCATGGGGAGAACCGGCACAAACCGTATGGAACCCGACTCTTCACCCTGCCGTTGCCCGGCTGTCGGTGCCCAGTGGCAGGATCGAGACATGCCAGACGCGCTCGAAGCCACTCCGTACGACGCCCTGCTCCTGCTCTCCTTCGGCGGCCCCGAAGCCCCGGACGACGTGGTTCCGTTCCTGGAGAACGTCACGCGCGGACGAGGCATCCCCAAGGAACGCCTGAAGGAAGTCGGGCAGCACTACTTCCTCTTCGGCGGGGTCAGCCCCATCAACGACCAGAACCGCGCCCTGCTGGACGCCCTGCGCAAGGACTTCGCCGAGCACGGCCTGGACCTGCCGGTCTACTGGGGCAACCGCAACTGGGCGCCGTACCTGACGGACACCCTGCGCGAGATGGCCGCCGACGGCCGCCGCCGCATCCTGGTGCTCACCACCAGCGCGTACGCGTCCTACTCGGGCTGCCGCCAGTACCGCGAGAACCTCGCCGACGCGCTGGCCGCCCTGGAGGCCGAGGGTGTCGAGCCGCCGCGCGTCGACAAGCTGCGGCACTACTTCAACCACCCCGGCTTCGTGGAGCCCATGGTCGACGGCGTGCTGCGCTCCCTGGCCGAGCTCCCCGAGGACGTCCGCGACGGCGCCCACATCGCCTTCACCACCCACTCCATCCCGACCGCCGCCGCCGACACCTCCGGTCCGGTCGAGGCCCACGGCGAGGGCGGCGCCTACGTCGAGCAGCACCTGGACGTGGCGCAGCTGATCGCCGACGCCGTCCGTGAGCGCACCGGTGTCGACCACCCCTGGCGGCTCGTCTACCAGTCCCGCTCGGGTGCCGCGCACATCCCGTGGCTGGAGCCCGACATCTGCGACCACCTGGAGGAGCGGCACGCCGCCGGCGCCCCGGCCGTCGTCATGGCCCCGATCGGCTTCGTCTCCGACCACATGGAGGTCCTCTACGACCTCGACACCGAGGCCCTGGCCAAGGCCGGGGAGCTGGGTCTGCCGGTGCGCCGTTCGGCCACCGTGGGCGCCGACCCGCGGTTCGCCGCCGCCGTCCGCGAGCTGGTCGTGGAGCGCTCGGCGGCGGAACGCGGCCGCCCGGTCACCCCGTGCGCCCTGGGCGCCCTCGGCGCCGGCCACGACGTCTGCCCCGTCGGCTGCTGCCCGGCCCGTACGCCCCGGCCGGCCGCCGCCGGCGCCGACAGCCCCTACGCGTGAGGAGAGCCGTGACCGACCCACTGCACCGGGACCTGCTCGACCTGGCACGGGAGGCCGCGCGCCGCGCCGGCGAGCTGCTGCGGGACGGCCGCCCGGCCGACCTGGCCGTGGCCAGGACCAAGTCCAGCCCGATCGACGTCGTGACCGAGATGGACATCGCGGCGGAGAAACTGATCACCGACCTGATCTCCGCCCGCCGGCCCGACGACGGATTCCTCGGCGAGGAGGGCGCCTCCGTCGAGGGTACGAGCGGGGTCCGGTGGGTGATCGACCCGCTCGACGGCACCGTCAACTACCTGTACGGGCTGCCGACCTGGGGAGTGTCCATCGCCGCCGAGCAGGACGGGGAGACCGTCGTCGGGGTGGTCGCGGCGCCGATGCGCGGGGAGACCTACCACGCCGTGCGCGGCGGCGGCGCCTGGGCCACGGGCGCGTGGGAGGGCGAGCAGGCGCTCAGCTGCCGCCCCGCGCCCCCGCTGGACCAGGCCCTGGTCTCCACCGGTTTCAACTACGTCGCCCGCGTCCGCGCCCACCAGGCCGAGGTGGCGGGGCGGATCATCCCGCTGCTGCGGGACATCCGACGCGGCGGTTCGGCGGCGATCGACCTGTGCGACGTGGCCTGCGGCCGGCTCGACGGGTACTACGAGCGGGGCCTCAACCCCTGGGACTACACGGCGGGTGACCTGATCGCCCGGGAAGCCGGTGCGCTGACCGGCGGACGGCCCGCACAACGGCCGTCGCGGGAGCTGACGGTCGCGGCCGCACCGGGGGTCTTCGAGCCGCTGCAGAGCCTGCTGGAGGAGTTCGGGGCCTGGCACGACTAGGCCGCACCCGGCCGAGGGCCGGACCCCTCCTGGCGTGACCGGGTCTTGCTTCTGCCGAGGGCCGGACCGACCTGTCACGCCCGGTCCCCGCCTCTGCCGAGGGCCGGACCGGCCTGGCACACCCGGGTCCCCTCCGCGAGGCCGGACGCAAAGGGACCCCGGCGCTGGATTCGCCGGGGTCCCTTCTTGCGCTCTCGGCCGATCAGACGCGTGACGCGCCGACCTCCACACCGTGTTCGGCGGCGAGGCGTCGCAGGTCGTCGAGCTCGGCCTGCTCCACTTCGGCGAGGAAGTCGTCGCCCTCGTCACGAGCCCGCGACAGGTCGGACTCGGTCGCCCTTATGCGCTGCAGAAGTCCTGCGGTGAAAGCGTCCATGCTGCGCCCCCTCGTCCAGGGTCGTGGGTAGGTGGCACGGGGGTGTGCCGGTTGAGAAGGGGCGATCACGTCTCGCGGATGCCCGGCGCAGCCGTGCCGGGCGGCGACGGTGCCGGACACCCACGCCCGCTCTGCGGAAGCGGATGGCGGAGTACCGCATGGTGCTGCGGCACATGCAGAGCGTGATCGCGGGGTGTAAAGCCGTCCTCCCCCCGCTCCGTTTCCCGGAAACCTCAACCGCCGGAGAAAATCTCGCATTCCTGCCCCGTGATCCCGTCCCCGCGGGCCGGTATCCCGTCTTACAGCCGACTTACGGCCGAAAAGGGCAGGATGGAGGCCACACCCGGTAACACGCCTGCCCGCGCGCGCCCAGCGTGCGCTACGCGGGTGGACACAGGAAGGACAAGCGACGTGCGCGTACTCGTCGTCGAGGACGAGCAACTGCTCGCCGATGCGGTGGCCACCGGACTGCGCCGGGAGGCCATGGCCGTCGACGTCGTGTACGACGGTGCGGCCGCCCTGGAACGCATCGGCGTCAACGACTACGACGTGGTCGTGCTCGACCGCGACCTCCCGCTGGTGCACGGCGACGACGTCTGCCGCAGGATCGTCGAGCTGGGCATGCCCACCCGCGTGCTCATGCTCACCGCCTCCGGCGACGTCAGTGACCGCGTCGAGGGCCTGGAGATCGGCGCCGACGACTACCTGCCCAAGCCGTTCGCGTTCAGCGAGCTGATCGCGCGCGTGCGCGCCCTCGGCCGCCGGACGAGCGTGCCGCTGCCCCCGGTCCTGGAGCGGGCCGGCATCAAGCTCGACCCCAACCGCCGGGAGGTCTTCCGGGACGGCAAGGAGGTCCAGCTCGCGCCCAAGGAGTTCGCGGTGCTGGAGGTGCTGATGCGCAGCGAGGGCGCGGTGGTCTCGGCCGAGCAGCTGTTGGAGAAGGCCTGGGACGAGAACACCGACCCGTTCACCAACGTGGTGCGCGTGACGGTGATGACCCTGCGCCGCAAGCTGGGCGAGCCGCCCGTCATCGTGACGGTCCCCGGCTCCGGCTACCGGATCTGATCGCCGTGGCGGCCACACCCGTGCCCCCGCAGGCGCCCCCGAAGCCGACCTGGGACCCCAGGCGGCCGCAGCCCCCCTTCCCGTGGCTGCGCCCCACCATCCGCATACGTCTCACCCTGCTGTACGGCGGGATGTTCCTGATCGCCGGCATCCTGCTGCTGTCGATCATGTATCTGCTGGCCGCGCAGGCGATCAGCACCGGGAACCAGCCACTGTTCAAGATCGTCGGCTATCAGGAGCTGAAGGTCTCCAGCGGCAACTGCCCCGCGATGAACACCACGCGCCTGTCGCTGTCGGACTTCAACGACGCGATCGCGCACTGCGTGGACCAGCAGCGCCAGGCCGCCCTGGACAATCTGCTCAGCCGCTCGCTGCTGGCCCTTCTGGGCCTCGCCGTGATCGCCTTCGCGTTCGGTTACGCGATGGCCGGCCGGGTGCTGTCCCCGCTGGGCCGGATCACCCGCACCGCCCGTCAGGTGGCCGGTTCCGATCTGTCCCGCCGGATCGAGCTGGACGGCCCGGACGACGAGCTGAAGGAGCTGGCGGACACCTTCGACGACATGCTGGAGCGTCTGCAGCGGGCCTTCACCGCCCAGCAGCGCTTCGTCGGAAACGCCTCCCACGAGCTGCGCACGCCTCTCGCGATCAACCGCACGCTGCTGGAGGTGCACCTGTCCGACCCGGACGCGCCGGTGGAACTGCAGCAGCTCGGCAAGACGCTGCTGGCCACCAACGAGCGCAGCGAGCAGCTGGTCGAGGGCCTGCTGCTGCTCGCCCGCAGCGACAACCAGATCGTCGAGCGGGGGCCCGTCGACCTGGCCGAGGTCGCCACCCAGGCCGTCGACCAGGTGCACGCCGAGGCCGAGGCCAAGGGCGTGAAGATCCGCGGGGAGCGCAGGGCGGCCGTGGTGCGGGGCAACGGCGTGCTGCTGGAGCGGATCGCGCTGAACCTCGTGCAGAACGCGGTGCGCTACAACGTGCCCGAGGACGGCTGGGTCGAGGTGGACACCGAGGTCGAGCACGGCCAGGCGGTGCTCACCGTCGCGAACACCGGTCCGGTGGTCCCGGCGTACGAGATCGACAACCTCTTCGAGCCCTTCAGACGGCTGCGCACGGAGCGCACGGGCAGCGACAAGGGCGTGGGCCTCGGCCTGTCCATCGTCCGTTCCGTGGCCCGCGCGCACGGTGGCCACATCGCCGCGCGGCCTCGCGAAGGCGGTGGACTGGTGATGCGTGTCACGCTTCCTTTGTGACCGGAGACCGACACACGCGGAGGATGTTCGCTCGGCGCGGAATTTTCCAGGTACCGAACCGGGTTGTCCTTGTGTGATCGATCACATGGGAAGATTTCTCGCCATGTACTCAGAGTGATCATGATGCATGGTGGAAAGCCGGGAAAGTCCTGGTTTTCAGGGCTCTTGATCACGGGAAGTACACGGGGAGGCGCCTTTGAGGTGCGGCATTCGAACCGTGTACGGTCCTCACCGCCATCCAAGCCGATCACTCTCGGGGGTTCGGGTTGGGTGTCGATTGAGTAACAGACCTTGATGTGAGGCAAAATCTCCGCCTCAGGTCGGGCACAAGTCCGGCCTCTCACGCGTTACGTGCGCTGGAGACACCGCAGACACCCAGAGGGGGAGAGCGACTATGGCAACCGATTACGACACTCCACGCAAGACCGACGACGACGTCGACTCGGACAGTCTTGAAGAGCTGAAGGCCCGGCGGAACGACAAGTCCACCTCGGCGGTGGACGTCGACGAGTTCGAGGCCGCAGAGGGCCTCGAACTGCCCGGCGCCGACCTGTCGAACGAGGAACTGGCCGTCCGGGTGCTGCCCAAGCAGCAGGACGAGTTCACCTGCATGAGCTGCTTCCTGGTGCACCACCGCAGCCAGCTGGCCCGCGAGAAGAACGGTCAGCCGATCTGCCGCGACTGCGACTGAGGACGGGTCGGCCGTGTCTGGCTCGACCCCTCCGCGGAAGCGCCGTTTCTCCCTGCGGAGAGCGGACCATGGGCCGTCCGTCGGCCCGCAGGACGCACGTGACGACGGGCGGGGCTCAGCAGGTGCGGGAGCCTCGCTCGAAACGGCGGCCGCCGGGGCGGACCCGCCGGCGCCGGAGCGGCACCCCGCGCCCGTCACGAGGCGACGGGCGGCGGTGCTGCGCCAAAGAGCCCGGGAAGGGGCCAGGAAGGGCGGCAGCCGCGCTCGGGCGGGGCTGGCGTACCTCGCGGACCGGATCATCGAGATGGCCCCGCGTGTACCCGTACGCGACCTCGCGGCCCTACGCCGGCAGTTCCCGGGCCTGGGCCCCGAAGAGCTGGCCGACAAGCTGGTGGCGGGCGCCGCGGCCGGGACGTCGGCCATCGGGGCCGGGGTCGGGGCGGCGGCGATGCTGCCGGTACCGCCCGCCATGCCGACCGAACTGGCCGCCGAGATCACCGGTGTGGCCGCGGTCGAGCTGAAGCTCATCGCCGAACTGCACGAGGTCTACGGCGTACGTCCGCCCGGCAACCTGAAGACCCGCAGCACCGCGTATCTGTCCTCCTGGTCGGGGGAGCGCGGGATCGACGTGATGAAGCCGTCGACGTACGACACGGCCCTCGGCGGCCGGATGAAACGCCAGCTGCGGCAGCAGATCATGAAGCGGATGGTCCGCGACCTGCCCAACCTGACGCCGTTCATGGTGGGAGCCGCGGTCGGAGCGGTCATGAACCGCCGGGACACCAGAAGACTCGCGGCGCGCATCCGCGCCGACCTGCGCGACATCCAGGTGCCGTGGGACGAGCTGCCGGAGCTGCCGCCGCTCGAGGAGCCGGCCGAGCCCCTGACGATGCGCGAACCACCCGGCGGCCTGCCCGGGGAGCTCTAGGCGTTCGCCGCGCGGGCCGCCTCGATCGCCGCGGCCAGCTTCTCCGGCTCCCGCGTCGACAGGTACAGGTAGGGCGTCGGGTCCTCGGGATCGGTGACCAGCACGCGCAGCGCCGTCGGGATGTAGGCCCGCAACAGCAGGAAGGCGCGGGTGTCGGCCTTGTACGTCCGCCAGGCGCGGGCCTCCTCCGCGTCCAGGATCTCCGACTCGCCGAGCGCCGAGACCGGGATCTTCGCCTCGCCCGCGATCAGGCAGTCGCCCACGACACGGATGCGCTGGGAGCCGTACGCGCTGGCCACCACCGCCGCGGCGGCCGTACCGCCGACCAGACCGCCGAGCAGCGGCAGGGTCCCGAAGGGCAGCAGGATCAGGGCGAAGGAGACACCCACGAGGAAGCTGATCAGCCACCACGAGCGGGGGGTGGTGAGGCGTTCTTCGTAGGGGGTGGCGGAGAGCTGCATGGAGCCAAGCTTGGCACGGGATCCGAAGTCGGCCGGCGCGCGGGTAAGGTCTGCGCCTGTGAGTGGTAGTTCCGCAGCTCTTCAGCCTCCCGCCGACGCGGTGAAACCGGTACGGCACCCCGATGCGCCGGCACCCGGGCAGCTTCTCGGTGCCCACTACGAACACTGTTTCGGTTGTGGTCCCGGGCAGTCGCACGGTCTGCACCTGGAGGCCCGGGCCGGTGACGGCGTCTCGCTGACCGCCGAGTTCACCGTCCAGGCCGCCCATCAGGGCGCCCCCGGCCTCGCCCACGGCGGAGTGCTGGCCACGGCCCTGGACGAGACCCTGGGCTCGCTGAACTGGCTGCTGCGCACCATCGCCGTCACCGGCCGGCTGGAGACCGACTTCGTGCGGCCCGTGCCGGTCGGCACCACGCTGTACCTGGAGGCCGAGATCACCGCCGTCGCCGGGCGGAAGATCTACTCCACCGCCACCGGTCGCATCGGCGGCCCCGACGGACCCGTCGCCGTCCGCGCCGACGCCCTGTTCGTCGAGGTCAAGGTGGACCACTTCATCGACCACGGCCGCACGGAGGAGATCCAGGCGGCCATGAACGACCCGGACCAGATCCGGCGCGCCCGCGCCTTCGAGGTGAACCCGTGAGCCGAGCCCCCCTGAACGTGCTGATCCGGCGCGTCGATCCGGACGTACCGCTTCCGGCGTACGAGCACCCCGGCGACGCCGGAGCCGATCTGCGCACCACCGAGGCGTGCGAGCTGAAGCCCGGTGAGCGTGCCGTACTGCCCACGGGTGTGTCGATCGCCCTCCCCGAGGGGTACGCGGCCTTCGTGCACGCGCGTTCCGGCCTCGCCGCCCGCTGCGGTGTGGCCCTCGTGAATGCCCCAGGGACGGTTGACGCCGGGTACCGTGGGGAGATCAAGGTGATCGTGGTGAACCTCGACCCGCGCGAGTCCGTGTGGTTCGAGCGCTTCGACCGGATTGCCCAACTGGTCGTCCAGCAGGTCGAGAGGGTCCGCTTCCAGGAGGTGGCGGAACTTCCCGGCTCCGCGCGGGCCGAAGGGGGCTTCGGGTCCACCGGTGGCCATGCCGCGGTGGGCGACGAGAGCGGCACAAGCGGCCGGGTCGCCGACGGCGGTCCGGCGGGTGGGAATCGATACGCTTCGGTCGTATCCGACCG
This sequence comes from Streptomyces sp. NPDC096012, assembly GCF_040426375.1. NCBI lineage: Bacteria > Bacillati > Actinomycetota > Actinomycetes > Kitasatosporales > Streptomycetaceae > Streptomyces > Streptomyces sp. NPDC096012. Next base: position 378,282 of record NZ_JBEOTD010000003.1, on the reverse strand, counting down.
GGAAGGACAGTGACGTGTTCGGACGTCGCAACAAGAAGGGTGCCGCCAAGGACGCGGCCGGCGAGGCCGAGCAGGTCGTCGACAGCGTCGGCACCGAGGCGGACGAGGAAGTGGAGGCCGGGCGCGAGCGCGTTCGGCTGGAGCCCGGGCCCCGGCCCGACGGGCCCTGGGACAGCGACGAGGTGCGGGACCCGGGCGAGGGCCGCGTGGACCTCGGCGGGCTGTTCATCCCGGGCGTCGACGGCATGGAGCTGCGGGTCGAGGTCGCCGGTGACGCCATCGTCGCGGCGACCGTCGTGCTGCACGACAGCGCCATCCAGCTCCAGGGGTTCGCCGCGCCCAAGCGCGAGGGCATCTGGGGCGAGGTGCGTGAGGAGATCGCCTCCGGCATCACCCAGCAGGGTGGCATCGTCGACGAGGTCGAGGGCCCGCTGGGCTGGGAGCTGCGCGCCCAGGTTCCGGTGCAGCTGCCGGACGGCACCGGCGGCTTCCAGGTCGTGCGGTTCGTCGGCGTGGACGGCCCGCGCTGGTTCCTGCGCGGGGTGATCTCGGGCCAGGGCGCGGTGCAGCCGCAGGCCGCCGGTCTGCTGGAGCAGATCTTCCGCGACACGGTCGTGGTCCGCGGCGAGGGCCCGATGGCCCCCCGTGATCCGATCGTCCTCAAACTGCCCAACGACGCCCAGATGGTTCCCGAGGGCGTCCAGCAGGAGGAGGGCTCGCGCTTCTCCGGCGGCATGGGCCAGCTGCAGCGCGGACCGGAGATCACCGAGGTCCGCTGACACCGGCACGACACAAGGGCCGCACCCCTCGGGGTGCGGCCCTTTGCCGAGACCAGCCGCATCCAGGGGCAGGACCTGTACGGCACCGACGTCGGCGAACGCCTGCGGCAGGCGCTCGGCTTCCAGGCCAAGTACCAGCTCGGGGCGGCCGTCCCGAGCCGGCTGTGCGGCGGCACGCTCACGCTCGGACCGGGACCCGTCACCGAGGTGGGCTACAACGCCCTGCACAACCGCCTCGGCATCGCCATGACCAACACCCAGACGCTGACCCAGGACAACCGCCCGGCCGGCAGCAACAACCTCTTCGTCGCCTGGGAGACCCTCACCCACGGCGACAACCCGGCCTGAACCGCCGAACCGCCGAACCGCCGAACCGCCGAACGCCCGGGCGCCGCGGCGACGCCCGCGCCCGGCCCACGAGGGGCGACGAGGACGTGGGACGAGCGGACGGGTCGGGCGGCGGGCGGGACGCGTCCGGACCGCGCGGGCCCGGCAGCGCCCCCGCCGGCAGGCACGGCGTCCGGACACCGGGCCCGGCCAGGGCCCTCATCAGGGTTGCGTCAAAGTTGCCGCCGCGACCGCGCCCCTGGCCCGGACGCGGTGCCTGCCGGCCGTAGGGTCGACGCTGCGTAGGCGGCAGTCACGGGAAGACAATGGAGCCATGGCACGCGGCAAGCTTCGGATCTACCTCGGTGCGGCACCGGGCGTGGGCAAGACCTACGCGATGCTCTCCGAGGCGCACCGCCGTGTCGAACGGGGGACCGACTGCGTCGTCGCCTTCGCCGAGCACCACTCCAGGCCGCGCACCGAGGTGATGCTGCACGGCCTGGAGCAGATGCCGCGCAGGCAGCTGGAGTACCGGGACGCCACCTTCGGCGAGATGGACGTCGACGCCGTACTGCGCCGGGCCCCCGCCGTGGCCCTGGTGGACGAACTCGCCCACACCAACGTCCCCGGCTCCCGCAACGCCAAGCGCTGGCAGGACGTCGAGGAACTGCTCGCCGCCGGGATCGACGTGATCTCGACCGTCAACATCCAGCACCTCGAATCGCTCGGGGACGTCGTGGAGTCGATCACCGGGGTGCGGCAGCGCGAGACGGTCCCGGACGAGGTGGTCCGGCGGGCCGACCAGATCGAGCTGGTCGACATGTCCCCGCAGGCGCTGCGCCGCCGTATGGCGCACGGCAACATCTACCAGTCGGACAAGGTCGACGCGGCCCTGTCCAACTACTTCCGCCCGGGGAACCTGACCGCCCTGCGCGAGCTGGCCCTGCTGTGGGTGGCCGACCGGGTCGACGAGTACCTGAACCAGTACCGCAGCGAACACCGGGTCTCCCGGATCTGGGGCTCACGCGAGCGCATCGTCGTCGGGCTGACCGGCGGACCCGAGGGACGCACCCTCATCCGGCGCGCCGCGCGGCTCGCCGAGAAGGGCGCCGGCGGTGAGGTCCTCGCCGTCTACATAGCCCGCAGCGACGGCCTCACGGCCGCCTCCCCGAAGGAACTGGCCGTCCAGCGCACCCTCGTGGAGGACCTCGGCGGGACCTTCCACCATGTGGTCGGCGACGACATACCGGCCGCCCTGCTGGACTTCGCGCGCGGCGTGAACGCCACCCAGATCGTGCTGGGCTCCTCGCGCCGCAAGGCCTGGCAGTACGTCTTCGGGCCCGGTGTCGGCGCCACGGTCGCCCGGGAGTCCGGCGCCGACCTCGACGTCCACATCGTCACCCACGAGGAGGCCGCGAAGGGCCGCGGACTGCCCGTGGCCCGCGGCGGACGGCTCGGGCGGGCCCGGATCGTCTCGGGCTGGGTGGTGGGGGTGGCCGGTCCCGCGGTCCTCGCGGTCCTGCTGAACACCGTCGACCTCGGGCTCGCCAACGACATGCTGCTGTTCCTGGCCGTCACGGTCGCGGCGGCCCTGGTCGGCGGGCTGTTGCCCGCCCTGGCCTCGGCGGCCTTCGGCTCGCTGCTGCTGAACTACTTCTACACCCCGCCCCTGCACCGGCTGACCGTCGCCGACCCCAAGAACATCGTCGCCATCGCGATCTTCGTCGGGGTGGGTGTGTCGGTCGCCTCGGTGGTGGACCTCGCGGCCCGGCGCACCCACCAGGCCGCCCGGCTGCGCGCCGAGTCCGAGATACTCTCCTTCCTCGCCGGGAACGTGCTGCGCGGCGAGACCAGCATGGAGGAGCTGCTGGAGCGGGTCCGCGAGACCTTCGCCATGGAGTCGGCCGCGCTGCTGGAGCGGGCCGGCGACGTCGCCCCCTGGACCTGCGCCGGCCGCGCCGGACTCGGGCCCCCGCTGCAGCGGCCCGAGGACGCCGACGTCGACATGCCCGTCGGCGACCACATGGCCCTCGCCCTGACCGGCCGGGTGCTGCCCGCCGAGGACCGCCGGGTGCTCGCCGCCTTCGCCGCGCAGGCCGCCGTCGCCCTCGACCGCAGGCGGCTGCAGGAGGAGGCCGACCAGGCGCGCGCGCTCGCCGAGGGCAACCGCATCCGCACCGCCCTGCTGGCCGCCGTCAGCCACGACCTGCGCACCCCGCTCGCCGGGATCAAGGCGGCGGTCACCTCCCTGCGCTCCGACGACGTGGCCTGGTCCGAGGAGGACCGGGCGGAGCTGCTCGAAGGCATCGAGGAGGGCGCCGACCGCCTCGACCACCTCGTGGGCAACCTCCTCGACATGTCCCGGCTGCAGACCGGCACCGTCACCCCGCTCATCCGCGAGATCGACGTCGACGAGGTCGTCCCGATGGCGCTCGGCGGCGTACCGGAGGGCAGCGTCGACCTCGACGTGCCCGAGACCCTGCCGATGGTCGCCGTCGACCCCGGCCTGCTGGAGCGGTCGGTGGCCAACCTGGTGGAGAACGCCGTCAAGTACAGCCCGCGCGGGCGGCGCGTGCTGGTCTCCGCCAGCGCCATGGCCGACCGGGTCGAGGTGCGCGTGGTGGACCGCGGACCGGGGGTGCCGGACGAGGCCAAGGACCGCATCTTCGAGCCCTTCCAGCGGTACGGCGATGCCCCGCGCGGGGCCGGGGTCGGGCTGGGCCTCGCCGTCGCCCGGGGCTTCGCCGAGGCCATGGGAGGCACCCTCGACGCCGAGGACACGCCGGGCGGCGGGCTCACCATGGTGCTCAGCCTGCGCGCGGCGGGATCCCGTCCGGAGCCGCCCGCCTCCCGCCAGGACACCGCAGAACCAGAAAGGCAGACCCTATGCTGAGCCCGAATGGGGGGACCCCCACGAGGGTGCTCGTCGTCGAGGACGAACCGCAGATCGTGCGCGCCCTCGTGATCAACCTCAAGGCGCGCCGGTACGAGGTCGACGCGGCATCCGACGGCCGGACCGCCCTCGAACTCGCCGCCTCCCGCCACCCCGACGTGGTGGTCCTCGACCTGGGCCTGCCCGACATGGACGGCGTCGAGGTGATCAGGGGCCTGCGCGGCTGGACCCGCGTCCCCATCCTGGTCCTGTCCGCCCGGCACTCCTCCGACGAGAAGGTCCAGGCGCTGGACGCGGGCGCCGACGACTACGTCACCAAGCCGTTCGGCATGGACGAGCTGCTGGCCCGGCTGCGGGCCGCCGTGCGCCGGGCCGAGCCGGTGGGCCCCGGCGAGGACGACGTGACGGCCGTCGAGACCGCCGGCTTCACCGTCGACCTCGCCGCCAAGAAGGTCAATCGCGGCGGCAAGGACGTCCGGCTCACCCCCACCGAGTGGCACCTGCTGGAGGTGCTGGTCCGCAACACGGGCCGCCTGGTGAGCCAGAAGCAGCTGCTGCAGGAGGTGTGGGGGCCGTCGTACGGGACCGAGACGAACTACCTCCGGGTGTACATGGCCCAGCTGCGCCGGAAGCTGGAGACGGACCCCTCCCGCCCGCAGCACTTCATCACGGAGCCGGGGATGGGGTACCGGTTCGAGACGTGAGCTGGCTTACAGTGCTGTCCGCCCTCCCCGGTACTCTTCACGTATGACTGCTGTTCCTCGATCCGAAAAGCCGGCCGGCCGGTTCCGGCGCATGCTCGACCGGCTCTCCTCCTCACAGGAGGACCTGGAGTCCGAGGAACTGCGCGAGGACTCCGAGACGGCGGGCTGTACCAAGATCGGTGACTGCCACGACCGGCAGATCGTCACCGTAACTGGTACGTTGCGCACGGTCACCCTGCGTCCGCGCGCCGGAGTCCCCGCCCTGGAGGCGGAGCTGTTCGACGGCTCGGCCGCGCTCGACGTCGTGTGGCTCGGCAGGCGCTCCATCGTGGGCGTAGAACCGGGGCGCAAGCTGCTCGCATCGGGCCGGATCTCGATGAGCCGGGGCCGCCGGGTGCTGTTCAACCCGAAATACGAACTGCGACCCCTTGGACGGGAGTAGCCGGTGACGTCCCTCGACAAGCCGACCGAAAGCACCGACCAGAGTCCGCCGGCGGATGCCCGCGCGGTCACCGAGGCGGCGCTGTTCGAGGCGTTCGGCGGTGTCCGCGGCATGGTCGAGACGGTCGTGCCGGGCCTGCTGTTCGTCACGATCTTCACCATCGACAAGAACCTGCATCTCGCGGCGATCGCCGCCCTGGCCGTGTCCCTGGTGCTGGTCGTGGTCCGGCTGGCCATGAAGGACACCGTCAAGCACGCCTTCAGCGGTGTGTTCGGCGTGGCCTTCGGCGTCGTGTTCGCGATGTTCACCGGCAACGCCAAGGACTTCTACCTCCCCGGCATGCTCTACACCCTGGGCCTGGCGCTGGCGTACATCGTCACCACCCTCGCCGGCGTGCCCCTGATCGGCCTCATCCTGGGCCCGGTCTTCAAGGAGAACCTCTCCTGGCGCACCCGCAACCCCGGCCGCAAGAAGGCGTACGCGAAGGCCAGTTGGGCCTGGGGCCTGATCCTGCTCGCCAAGTGCGCCATCCTCTTCCCGCTGTACTGGTGGGCCGACACCACCTCGCTCGGCTGGATCCTGGTCGCCCTGAAGATCCCGCCGTTCCTGCTGGCGGTCTGGCTCACCTGGGTCTTCCTCGCCAAGGCGCCCGCCCCCATCGACGTGTTCGCGGAGATGGAGGCCGAGGAGAAGGCCGAGGAGCAGCGCAAGGCCGAGCGGGAGCGCGACACCGCGCTGGCCGCCGAGGGCGGCGAAGCGGCCGGAGGACGCCACCGCCGGGAGGCGTGAGCAGCCGTACGACCGAGAAGGGCGCCCTCGCTGCCGAGGGCGCCCTTCTTCGTGCTCCGCGGCCGGACCGACGCGCGTCGCGCCGCGGTCGGTCCGGTGTACGTCTCTTCCGCTCCTCCGCGGCCGGGCCCGCTCGCGTCTCTTCCGCGGCCGGGCCCGATCGCCTCCGCCGTGTGGTCAGGCCTGCTCGCGCCGCACCGACAGCAGCTCCTCCAACTGCTCCTCCCGGGCCTGCGCGGCCACGAAGAGCAGTTCGTCGCCCGCCTCCAGGGAGTCCTCCTTGGAGGGGGTCAGCACCCGCGTGCCGCGGATGATCGTGACCAGGGAGGTGTCCTGCGGCCACTCCACGTCACCGACCTGGGTGCCGGCCAGGGCCGACTCCTCGGGGAGGGTCAGCTCGACGAGGTTGGCGTCGCCGTGGCTGAAGCGGAGCAGCCGGACCAGGTCGCCGACGCTCACCGCCTCCTCGACCAGGGCGGACATCAGACGCGGCGTGGACACGGCCACGTCGACGCCCCAGGACTCGTTGAACAGCCACTCGTTCTTCGGGTTGTTCACCCGGGCGACGACGCGCGGAACGCCGTACTCCGTCTTGGCCAGCAGCGACACGACCAGGTTGACCTTGTCGTCGCCGGTCGCGGCGATGACGACGTTGCAGCGCTGCAGCGCCGCCTCGTCCAGCGACGTGATCTCGCAGGCGTCGGCCAGCAGCCACTCCGCCTGCGGCACCCGCTCCACCGAGATGGCGGTCGGGGCCTTGTCGATCAGCAGGACCTCGTGGCCGTTCTCCAGCAGCTCGCCCGCGATCGAGCGGCCGACGGCGCCGGCACCGGCAATGGCGACCCTCATCAGTGACCGCCCTCCTCTTCCGGGCCTTCGGCGAACGCCGCCTCGACCTTCTCCACGTCGTCCGTCCGCATCATCACGTGCACGAGGTCGCCCTCCTGCAGCACCGTCTGCGAGGTGGGCAGGATCGCCTCTCCCAGCCGGGTCAGGAACGCCACCCGGACGCCCGTCTCCTCCTGCAGCTTGCTGATCTTGTGCCCGACCCACTTGGGGGAGGCGTGCACCTCGGCGAGCTGGACACCGCCGGTGGGATCGCGCCACAACGGCTCGGCCCCGGAGGGCAGCAGGCGGCGCAGCATCTGGTCGGCCGTCCAGCGGACCGTGGCCACGGTGGGGATGCCCAGGCGCTGGTAGACCTCGGCCCGGCGAGGGTCGTAGATGCGGGCGGCCACGTTCTCCACACCGAACATCTCGCGGGCCACGCGCGCGGAGATGATGTTGGAGTTGTCCCCGCTGGAGACGGCGGCGAAGGCGCCGGCCTCCTCGATGCCCGCCTCGCGCAGGGTGTCCTGGTCGAAGCCGACACCGGTGACCCGGCGGCCCCCGAATCCCGGGCCGAGCCGACGGAAGGCGGTGGGGTCCTGGTCGATCACGGCGACCGTGTGTCCCTGTTGCTCCAGGGTCTGGGCGAGGGCGGAACCCACTCGTCCGCAGCCCATGATGACGATGTGCACGACCGTCCTTCCGGTGTCCAAAAGTTACTGCTCAGCATCAGGGTCTCAGACAGACGCCCAAAGCTACACACGCGCGGTGAGGGCTGTGCACCCCCGGGTCGGGGATCGCGCGATCAGCGGCGCCGGTCCCCGTCGGTGAGCACCGATCTCGCCCACCGGCGAGTGATGCTGCGCACGCTGAACAGGGTGAGGATTCCGAGGCCGACGAGGGCGACCGTGGCCCCGATCAGCTCAGCGGTCGCGGGCATGGAACCTCCGAAGTGCGAAGACAGGCGGGGTCTGCCATCTAGGCACGGAAGGTGCGCGCACCGCGGAATCCGCAGTTCCTGTGAGGGTGGAGTTCACTCGTGGGGCAGATACGGGACGGCGACTGGGCGGCTGCCTGTTCGAAGGCTTACGATCCTCTCTCGTGTCCAAACTGACCGACGTGCCCAAACGGATTCTGATCGGGCGCGCACTGCGCAGTGACCGGTTGGGCGAAACGCTCCTACCGAAGCGCATCGCACTGCCCGTCTTCGCCTCCGACCCGCTGTCCTCCGTCGCCTACGCGCCGGGGGAGGTCCTGCTGGTCCTGTCCATCGCGGGCGTGTCGGCGTACCACTTCAGCCCCTGGATCGCCGTCGCGGTCGTCGTGCTGATGTTCACCGTGGTCGCCTCCTACCGGCAGAACGTCCACGCGTACCCGAGCGGCGGCGGCGACTACGAGGTCGCCACCACCAACCTGGGCCCCAAGGCGGGCCTGACGGTCGCCAGCGCCCTGCTCGTGGACTACGTGCTCACCGTGGCCGTCTCCATCGCCTCCGGCATCGAGAACCTCGGCTCCGCGGTCCCCTTCGTGGTCGAGCACAAGGTGCTCTGCGCGACGGCCGTGATCGTCCTGCTCACACTGATGAACCTGCGCGGCGTCAAGGAGTCGGGCAAGCTCTTCGCGATCCCGACGTACGTCTTCGTCGGCGGCGTCTTCGTCATGGTCGCGTGGGGCGCCTTCCGGGGCCTGGTCCTCGGCGACACCATGCGCGCCCCGACGGCCGACTACCACATCAGGGCCGAACACCAGGGGCTCGCGGGGTTCGCGCTCGTCTTCCTGCTGCTGCGCGCCTTCTCCTCCGGATGTGCCGCCCTGACGGGCGTGGAGGCCATCTCCAACGGCGTCCCGGCCTTCCGCAAGCCCAAGTCCAAGAACGCGGCGACCACGCTCGCGATGATGGGCCTGCTGGCCGTCACCATGTTCTGCGGCATCATCGCCCTGGCGATGTCGACCAAGGTGCGCATGGCCGAGCACCCGGCCACCGACCTGATCCACAACGGCAGCCCGGTCGGCTCCGGCTACGTCCAGAACCCGGTGATCTCCCAGGTCGCCGAGGCGGTGTTCGGCAAGGGCAGCTTCCTGTTCATCCTGCTGGCGGCCGCCACCGCCCTGGTGCTGTTCCTCGCGGCCAACACCGCGTACAACGGCTTCCCGCTGCTGGGCTCGATCCTCGCCCAGGACCGCTACCTCCCGCGCCAGCTGCACACCCGCGGCGACCGCCTCGCCTTCTCCAACGGCATCGTGCTGCTCGCCGGCACGGCGACCCTCCTTGTGGTCATCTACGGCGCCGACTCCACCCGCCTGATCCAGCTGTACATCGTCGGCGTGTTCGTGTCCTTCACGCTCAGCCAGACCGGCATGGTCCGGCACTGGAACCGCCACCTGGCCGTCGAGAAGGACCCGGCCAAGCGCCGCCACATGGTCCGCTCCCGTGCCATCAACGCGTTCGGCGCCTTCTTCACCGGCCTGGTGCTGGTCGTCGTCCTGGTCACCAAGTTCACCCACGGTGCCTGGGTGGCGCTGCTCGGCATGTGCATCTTCTACGCGACCATGACCGCGATCCGGAAGCACTACGACCGCGTGGCCGAGGAGATCGCGGCCCCCGAGGGCCCCTCCGACGACCTGGTCCGGCCCTCCCGCGTGCACTCCGTCGTACTGATCTCCAAGATCCACCGTCCGACGCTGCGCGCCCTGGCCTACGCCAAGCTGATGCGCTCGGACACCCTGGAGGCGCTGACGGTCAACGTCGACCCGGCCGAGACCAGGGCGCTGCGCGAGGAGTGGGAGCGGCGTGGCATCGACGTCCCGCTGAAGGTCCTGGACTCGCCGTACCGCGAGGTGACCCGGCCGGTGATCGAGTACGTCAAGAGCCTGCGCAAGGAGTCCCCGCGCGACGCGGTGTCCGTGATCATCCCCGAGTACGTGGTCGGCCACTGGTACGAGCACCTGCTGCACAACCAGAGCGCCCTGCGCCTGAAGGGCCGCCTGCTGTTCACCCCGGGCGTCATGGTCACCTCGGTGCCCTACCAGCTGCAGTCCTCCGAGGCGGCCAAGCTGCGGGCCCGCAAGCGCCAGGAATGGAACGCCCCGGGCGCGGTCCGGCGCGGACCGGCGGCGGAACGCCCCAAGGAGTCACAGGGGACGCGGGAGTAAGCCGCGGGCGAGGGGCGACGTGGTCGCGGCCCGGCGGGGAGGGGGCGCGGGGGCCGCGGTCGCGGGCGGCTGGGGCTGAGGCCGGCCTGGCGCGGGCGGTCGCGGGGGCGGCTGGAACTGAGGCGGCCTGGCGCGGGCGGTCGCGGGGGCGGCTGGGCTGAGGCGTGGCTCTGACGCGGGCGGCCGGGGCTGAAGTGCGGTCCAGGCGGTCGCGGGGGCGGTACCGGCGCCCAGGCCGTCCGGACCGAGGCACGTGCGAAGGGGCACCGTGCGGAGGCCGTAGACTGGTGGGCTGTTGTCCGGCCCACGGGGTACGGCCTGCTCGCGGCGGCGGCGTCACGACCTTCCGCACCCTGGGCTCGCCCCTCTCCCTGAGCCCCTTCCCTGAGCCCTTCCCGAGTTCCTTCTTCGATCTGGAGTCACCCCACCATGCAGGCAGAACCGACGAAGTCGCTGGTGGGCGAGGAGTACGAGGTCGAGATCGGCCCCGTCGCCCACGGCGGCCACTGCATCGCCCGTACCTCCGAGGGCCAGGTGCTGTTCGTCCGGCACACACTGCCCGGCGAGCGGGTGGTGGCCCGGGTGACCGAGGGCGAGGAGGGCGCCCGCTTCCTGCGCGCGGACGCGGTGGAGATCCTGCAGGCCTCCAAGGACCGCATCGAAGCCCCCTGCCCGTTCGCCGGTCCCGGCCGCTGCGGCGGCTGCGACTGGCAGCACGCCAAGCCGGGCGCCCAGCGCCGTCTCAAGGGCGAGGTGATCGCCGAGCAGCTCAAGCGGCTCGCGGGCCTCACGCCCGAGGAGGCGGGCTGGGACGGCACGGTGATGCCGGTCGAGGGCGACAAGCTGCCGGCGGGCCAGGTGCCGCAGTGGCGGACGCGGATGCAGTACGCCGTGGACGCCGACGGCAACGCCGGCCTGCGCCGCCACCGCTCGCACGAGGTCGAGCCGATCGACCACTGCATGATCGCCGCGGCCGGTGTCAGCGAGCTGGGCATCGAGGACCGGGACTGGTCCGGCATGGCCTCCGTCGAGGCGATCGCCGCCACCGGCTCCCAGGACCGCATGGTGATCCTGGAGCCGCGTCCCGGCGCCCGGCTGCCGCTGGTCGAGCTCGACCGGCCCGTCTCCGTCATGCGCGTCGACGAGAAGGACGGCGGCATCCACCGCGTCCATGGCCGCGCGTTCGTGCGCGAGCGGGCCGACGACCGCACCTACCGCGTCGGCAGCGGCGGCTTCTGGCAGGTCCACCCGCAGGCCGCCGACACCCTGGTCAAGGCCGTGATGCAGGGCCTGCTGCCGCGCAAGGGCGAGATGGCCCTGGACCTCTACTGCGGCGTCGGGCTCTTCGCCGGCGCGCTGGCCGACCGCCTCGGCGAGAAGGGCGCGGTCCTCGGCATCGAGTCCGGCAAGCGGGCCGTGGAGGACGCGCGGCACAACCTGGCCGGCTTCGACCGCGTGCGCATCGAGCAGGGCAAGGTCGAGTCGGTGTTGCCGCGCACCGGCATCACGGAGGTCGACCTCGTCGTCCTCGACCCGCCCCGCGCGGGCGCCGGCCGCCAGACGGTCGCCCACCTCGCGACCCTCGGCGCCCGCCGCATCGCCTACGTCGCCTGCGACCCCGCCGCCCTGGCCCGGGACCTCGCCTACTTCCGCGAGGGCGGCTACCGGGTACGGACGCTGCGGGCGTTCGACCTGTTCCCGATGACCTCGCACGTGGAGTGCGTGGCTATTTTGGAGCCCGCTGCAAAGGGTCTCTGACCTGTGGGAAGCGCCGCGCTCGGATCGCTCCGACGGCCAGCAGCGCGAAAGCCGGCGCGGTGCGTCGATTACTGGGATGCGTTGGCAGCGGTTTCCGAGGCAGAGCTTCCCCTGTGTCACGTATCGTCGGCCGTCAACTCGCTCCTCGGACAGAACCACTGACCATACGATGACGAGGGCCTCGACCTCAGGGTCGCGGTCCTCGTTGCATGTTCGTGGCTGATGGTGATGCCCAGAGCCTTGTCGAGTGGGCCCCTCTCGGCAGGGGCGGCTGATGGGGATGCCCTCTGCAATATCTCCAAGACTGTCGGCCATCCCTCTGATCTGTTCCGGGTCGACCCGTTGGCGACGACTGCCCCGCCGGGTTGTCGGTGACGGCTCGGCGGGGCAGGGACGGGCTGTTGCCTGTCAGCTCATCGTGAAGGAGTCCAGGCGGAACAGGTCGCTGCTGCCGCCCTTGAAGACGAAGTACAGCTTGTGCGTCCCGCCCGGGTCGGTCACCGGCGCGCTGACCGTCGTGTACGCCCCGGAGGTGTCGCCCACCGTCGCTGTGCCGACCAGGGGGCCGTCGGGGGCGTCGGTGTGGACTTCGATGGTGCCGCCGGCACCGTTCGACGCGGCCCGGAAGTCGATCTTGCTCACACCCTGGAGGTCGTACGGGTCGAACTCGATCCAGTCACCGTTGTCGATCGACGTGACCGCCACCTTGGCCTGAGCGTTGGCGTCGGGACTCGTCTGCACGCCGGACTGCGTGCGGAAGACCTCCGCCTGCCTGCCCTTGGGCTGCAGGACGATCTGCGTCGTGCCGGTGAGGCCGGGCACGCCGGCGGTCGGGGAGGTGTCGGTGTAGCTGGCGGTGAAGATGCCGTAGAAGTCGTCGGCGTCGGTGTGGCCCGCTGTGGTCATGGAGAAGGTGCCGCTGCACCCCGTGGCCTGCGCGAGGTTGTGGGAGTGCATGTCATGACCGAGGGAGTAGTTGACCTGAACCTTGGAGCAGTCCACCGGGGTGCCGTCCGGGTCGGTCACGTTGATCTTCCACGCGACCTGGTCCCCGTCCTTGAACGTCAGACCGTTCGGCGGCTGGGCGAACGACAGGACCGGTGCGGTGTTGCCCACCGTGACCAGGAGGGCGGCGACGCCCGTCCTGCCGCTCGGGTCGGTCACTGTGAGCTTGGCGTGGTACTGGCCGTTCGAGGTGTAGGTGAAGGTGGGGTTGGGGCTGGTGGAGTCGACCTTGCCGTCGTTGTCGAAGTCCCACGCGTAGGTGAGCTTGTCGTTCTCCGGGTCGGTCGAGCCGGTGCCGTCGAACTGAACGGCCAGCGGCGCCTTGCCGGAGGAGGCATCGGTCTTGATGACCGCGGTCGGCGCCTTGTCACCCGGCGAGTACTCGATCTTGTACAGGGCGGCGTCCAGCGATCCGCCGAACCACGCGCTGCCATAGTCGAGGACGTAGAGGGAGCCGTCGGGCCCGAACTCGGTGTCGATGGGCTCGACCAGTTTCGCCCAGTCGTTCCCGTCGGTCAGCGTGTCGATCGACTGGATCTTTCCGTCGCTGCCAGAGGTGATCGGCTTGACCCAGTGCTGGCTGAACTCGTACGCGAAGAACTTGCCGTCGTAGCTCTGGGGGAACTTGACCGAGGAGTTCAGCGAAGAGTCGTACTGGTACACGGGCCCGGCCATCGGCGCACCCTGGCCGCCCAGCTGAGGGAACTGCGGGTTCCCCGCGTAGTGGTTCCAGATCCAGGCGGGCTGCGCAGGCGGCAGGTGCTGCTGGCCGGTGTTGAGCGGAGCGTCGTTCACCGGGTGGGCGCAGTCGAAGGTCTTGCCGGACTTGCCGGTGGCGAAGTCGTACTCGGTGTACGGCGTGTTGTTGCCTATGCAGTACGGCCATCCGAAGTAGCCGGCCTTGGTGATCCGGTTGTACTCGACGGTGTTCTCCGGCCCGCGCAGCGGGTTCGCGCTCCCGGCGTCCGGGCCGTAGTCCGCCAGGTAGACCACGCCGGTCGCCTTGTCGACGTTGAACCGGAAGGGGTTGCGGAAGCCCATCGCGTAGATCTCGGGACGGGTCTTGGGGGTGCCCTTCGGGAACAGGTTGCCGTCCGGGGTCGTGTACGTCCCGTCGTTGTGCACCTTGATCCGCAGGAGCTTGCCGCGCAGGTCGTTGGTGTTGGCCGTGGAGCGCTCGGCGTCGTAGACCGGGTTGCGGTCCGGTCGCCGGTCGATGGGGTCGTAGCCGTCGGAGTCGAACGGGTTGGAGTCGTCGCCGGTGCTCAGCAGCAGGTTGCCGTTGCCGTCGAAGTGCATGTCACCCGCGACGTGGCAGCACTGACCGCGGTCGGTGTTGACCCGCATGATCTTCTTCTCGCTCGACAGGTCGAGCTTGCCGCCCGTGAAGGTGAACCGGGACAGCTGGTTGTAGCCCTTGTAGGGCGCGAAGTCGGCGGCCGTTCCGTTGTCCGGGGCGTTGCTCATGGGGGTGTCGAGCTTCGGCGCGTAGTACGCGTAGACCCAGTGGTTCTTGGCGAAGTGCGGGTCGAGCGTGATGGTCTGCAACCCGTCCTCGTCATGGGTGTAGACCGAAAGCTTCGCCGCCACGTCGGTGAGACCGTCGAGAGTCGTGTGGTAGACGGTGCCGTCGCGGGAGCTGTGCAGTGCGCTGCCGTCGGGGAGCACCGCGAGCCCCATCGGCTCGCCCACCTGGTCCGGTCCCTTGGCCAGGGTGACCTGTTGGAAGTCGGACGTCACGGCGGTGGAGGCGGCCGCGGCCGTTCTCTCCGATGCCTGGGTCCGCGCATGCGCGGACGTCGTCGATCCGACCACCGCGACCCCCACGCTGAGCACTGTGCTCAACGTGGCGGTGAGTACTCGGCTTACTGGTTTACGCACGTACTGCCTACCTCTCTTGGGGCACTGCGATGGACGTCGCACGAGCGGTCGCGTCGCGCGAGGCCGGCCGGCCGGGTTCGGATGCCCAGGCCGGCGTGAGCCGGGCAATCGGGGGGCGGGCGGGTGGCCGTGGGATGAAGAGAGGGCTCGGAGGGTTTGCGGCCCCCTGGTGAAGCGTCATGAGCGTGGCTCCATGACCATGGCTCGTCAAGGAGGTACTGCTCAGTAGCAGCGTTTTGCGCCCTGAAGTGGACACATCTTTTGCTCATATAGTGAAAAGTAGCCAAGGGCTGTGCTCAACTATCGACGGCTTCAGGCGTTCTTCGTCCTCCAGGGACTCGTCGAGGCGCTCCTGCTGCCATCGCGCGAGCTGCGGGGAGTTGCGTCTCGGCAGCCCGCACCGCCCTCGCCCACCGAGCCCGACTCCGGTTGCCCCGCTACCAGTTCCGCCGACCGCCTGTCCGCCAGACGTTCAGGCCGATGAACGCCTGTACCACTCGCCGCCCGGACACCGGGCGAGGGCGGCTCCCCTTGACAGTCCCTCACCGCGGCACCGCCGCGGCCAGGCGCTTCACAACGAAGGAGTGATGATGGGTCAGTTCGCCCATGACTTCGACCGCAGGGGCTTCCTGCGCGCGGCAGCCGCAGGCACCGTGGCCATCGGTGTGGCAACCCTCGCCGGCGCGGTCCCCGCCGCCGCCCAGACGCCCGCCCCGGATGCCCCGCCCGACGGCGCCAGCCTGAGCATCCCCAAGAACGCCATCGGCATCCAGCTCTACAGCGTCCGCGACAAGGTCTACCAACTCGGCTTCCGCGTCGTCTTCGAGGAACTGTCGCGGATGGGCTTCAAGGAAATCGAGTTCGCCGGATACACCCAGGACCCCTCCATCCTCGGTCGGCAGATCACCGTCCAGGAGGTCCGCACGTTGCTCGACGACAACGGCCTGCGAGCCATCGGCAGCCACATCGGCATCGGCAGCTTCCGCAGCAACCTGCAGCAGGAGCTCGACAACGCCCAGATCCTCGGCATGCCGAACATCGGGACCCCGAACGCCCCCTCGGACACCCCCACGGTCGCCGGGTACCAGGCGGCCGCGGAGGACTTCAACCGCTGGGGCGCGGCCGCGTCGGCGCGCGGTCTCAAGCTCTACCAGCACAACCACTCGGGCGAGTTCGCCTTCGCCAAGGACCAGCCGGCGGTGCGTCTGTACGATGTCTTCCTGCAGAACACCGACCCCGCCCACGTTTACCTCGAGATGGACGTGTACTGGGCCTTCGTCGGCCAGTTCCGCTACCCCGGCTTCGACCCCGCCGCGTACGTGCGCAACCACCCTTACCGATACACGCTGTTCCACATGAAGGACGGCAAGTCCGACCCCAACGTCGGTGACGGTTACGACATGACCGAATTCGGCGCCGGCGACATGCCCTACCAGCGCTTCATCCACGCGATCGGTCCCTTCGGCAACCACCACGGCATCTGGGAGCAGGACACCGCCCCCGACACCCAGCCCAACCCGCCCGGCTCGCTCGGTGCCGCCCAGCGCAGTTACGCGGCGCTCGCGGACCTGCTTTCCTGACTTGCCGTCAGCGTCCTCTGCCCCCGTTTTCCCGGTTGGTGCCGGGTGAGCGGGGGACGGGGATTGCTATTTGTCATGGCCCTGTAAATGCTTGGGTCGTGCTGGCTATGAGCGTGGGTCGGAGAAGAGCAAGGGCCTGCTGATCGCGATCGATGGGATCGGTCGCGGTCGCCCCGTCGGCGCCTGTGAGGCTGTGGTGGATGGTCTCGGGTCCTCGGCGGTGTCGCCGGCCGCGGCGTCTGTGGGCAGGGCGGTGGCCTGGGCCTCCAGGCCGCATGGTCTCCGCCTCGATCCGCTCCTCCTTGTCGACCGGGCGGCCGTAGCTCATCGCCTTGTGCTTGGAGGCGTCAGCTTCGAGAGTGGGCCGGCCAGGGCGACGCGACCCATCTTGACCATGCAGAGCTTCTGCGCGAGGGTGCGGCGACTGGGTGAACAGGTCCGCGAGGGCGTCCAGGTGACGGGGGCGGAACCGCGACATCGAGCGGAAGTCCGAGGCCTGGTCAGCGGCCAGGAACCGGAACGCGATGTCGTCGGCGCACTTGCGCTCGATCGCCCGCGAGGAGAGCGAACCCCGGTGGGTAGCCGTAGACCAGCAGGCGCAGCATCAGCCGCGGATCGTAGGGCGGGCAGCCGCGCTTGTCGGTGTAGTCGGCCAGGACCGGCCCCAGGTCCAGCACCTCGTCCACCAGGTCGGCGACGAACCGGGCGAGGTGGTCCTGAGGCAGCCAATCGTCCACCGACGGGCCAGCAGCAGGGCCTGATGCGGGTCGAACACCCGCGACCGCTTGTCCACCCGGGCCGGACGGTCCTGCGATTGCTTCTTCTCGACCGGCTCGACCTCGAACAGTCCACCCCATCAGGCACACCTGCATCACCCCGTACGAAGGTCGCGAAGCGTAGACGGGCTGTCGGCTACCGAGACGCGGTCCTGGCAACTGGAGCGCCCTTGCGGGTCACCGCACCCCGACCAACGACACGCCCATCCTTGTGCCGAGTGTCAGCAGCAGGACGTACAGCACGCCGACGGCAGCGACGATGCGGCATCCGCTCAGCGCGGGCAGGATGCGATCAAGAAGTCCCCTCGAAAAGCGCTGCCGCCCCCCCTCCGGTGACCTGCCGATCCCACGTGAGCCGGCCTACGGCAACCCTGTAGGTGCGCCCTGGGTCGCGGCCGCCCGTGGCACTCGTGCGGGGACAGCCGCGTCCGACCGCGCCTACGTTTCCGCGCCCTGCGCAGCCCCGAGGCGGGACAGGGCGCGGCGGAGCGCGGTGCGGGACTTCAGGGGCCGCAGCGGCGGGTTCAGATCAGTCCGCGCCGCGCCGCCCAGGCGACGGCCTCGATGACGCTGCTGACGCCTATCTTGTCGCACACGCCTCGGCACCGTCGTCGCACTGTGCGGGGACAGACGTGGAGCCGTCGGGCGACGGACTCGACCGGCAGGCCGGTTGCCAGAAGTGACAGCAGGTGCACCTCCTCGCTGCGCAGACACGGGTTGTTGGGCTGGGTCCGCCGGTCCGTCTCGTAGCTGAGCGTGGACACTTCCGTCCTCCTTCGCCGAGTGCGGCCGGCAGGGAACTCGGGGGAGGCCGCCGTCCGGATCGGAGGCCACAACCCGTGATCGACCGTGGGGCCGTCAATCGCTTGTAACGTTCAAGTAGCCTGGGTAACTGATCGCGTGCGCACGGTCAAGGGTTGCGCCGCTGTATTGATGTGCTTTACATGAAAAGGTTTGTGGTGCGTGGTTTCACGACGACTCGCGCCAGTGCCGGGCTCGGGGCAACCGCCCCGAGCCCGGCACCGACCGCTCGTTGCTACAGGTTCCGCACCCGGATGTTGCGGAACTCGATCAGGTCGTTGTCACTGTGGTTCTGCAGCCCCACGTAGCCGCTGACGAACTGACGCAGGTCCGTGGGCGGATCGCCCGCACGCGACGACGACTTGCCGGGCGTGTTGTCGAACTCGTTGATCACCACGCCGTTGCGGATCATCGTGTAGTGCTGCCCGACGACCCGGATCTCGTAGTCGTTCCACTGGCCCTTCGGGGTGACCTTCGCTTGGGCCAGGTCTCGTGGGTCGAAGTTGTACACCGAGCCGGTCTTCTGGGGCTCACCGGTGTCGCCGTCGTAGATCTGGATCTCGTTGCCGCAGTAGATCGCCACCCACTCCGGAGCGGTGCGGGCCGCTCCCTGCGTGCTGCAGCCTTCAGGCCGCTGGTCCAGCGGCGTCCGCGGATCGGGGAACCTCACGAACACACCGCTGTTGGCCCGGTGGCCGTCCGGAGCGACATCCCGGAACTGCAGCCGGATCGAGTAGTCCTTGAACTGCTGCTTGCTGTACCAGAGCATGCCCATGCCGCCGGAACTGCGTATGGTGCCGTCCGGCCTGAGCGAGAACTGGCCCGCGCCCGCCTGGCTCCAGCCAGCGAGGCTGGTCGCCGACCCGTCGAAGATGGGCTTGTATCCGGGTGTCTTGCCGATGGGCGACTGGGCACCTTCCTTGCTGAGCGTCGCCGCCTCGCGGTTGTCGATGACGCCGTCCTTGCGGAACTGGTCCACCAGATCGTTGAGGTGGCTGACGAAGGCGCCGTGGTTCGGCCAGGTGCCCTCGTCGTCGATCAGGTCGTTGACGGTGCATCCGCCGCCGACCTTGTGGTTGGCCACGCCGGTGTCGCTGTCGAGGAGCCAAACCGTGGAACGGCCGTCGGGCGCCGTGCAGCCCGCCGTCACGTCGATCTTCCCGGTGGAGTGCTCGCCGTCGGCGTAGGCCACCTTCAGGGTGGCGTGGTAGGTGCCGTAAGAGGCGTAGGTGTGCGTGGGGTTGGCCTCGTGCGACGGCTTGCTGCCGTCGCCGAAGTCCCACTCCCAGGAGACGCCGCCCGCCTTCTCGGCCGAGAACTGGATCGTCCGCGGCTTGCTCTGCGCGACGGGGCGCCCCGAGGCGTCGCTCGGGTTCGGCGTGGCCGGCCCACCGTGGTAGGAGACGCGGACCAGCTTCTGGTTCGGGTCCAGGCTGAAGAAGCCGCCGGCGTAGTCGAGCATGTAGAGCGCGCCGTCCGGGCCGAACTTGGCGTCCATCCAGCTCTGGACCTTGTTGTCCCCGATGCCGCCGGGGAGGATCTGGCGGAGGTCCTCGCCGAAGGCCGGCGGACCCTGGTCCTTGACCTTGTCCGGATCGACGGTCACCGCGACGCGGTTGTTGGCGTTGGACTCGTCACCGATGAACCACTTGTTGTCCCAGTACGCGGGCCAGGCGACACCGCTGTTGGTGTCGGCCTCCGAGCGGTGGTAGGTCGGGCCGTCCATGATGGCCTGGCCGCCGCCCTTGAGGTAGGGCTCGGTGTACTTCTCGTCGCTCCGCACGTACGTGGGCAGCCCGCTGCCGTCGCTGCGCTTCGGGTAGACCACGCCGCCGCCCTGCGGCGAGTACCAGATCATGTTGTTGCGGATCGGCGGGAGGTCCACCAGTCCGGTGTTGCGGGGCGAGGTGTTCTTCGGGTGGTCGCAGTCGTACCAGCCGGTCAGCACGCTGGCGTCGGTGCTGCTGCGGTCGCGGTACGGCTGCTTGTTGCCCATGCAGTACGGCCAGCCCTGGTTGCCCGCGGAGGTGATGATGGTCGCGGTCTCGTACTTGGCCGGGCCGAGCTCGGGGTCGGGCGTCGGCGCGTCGGGGCCGACCCAGCCCGCGGTCAGCCAGTTGTTGGCCTTGTCCCAGGCGATCCGCGCGATGTTGCGGACACCCATGACGTAGATCTCCGGACGGGTCTTGCCGCCACCCTCCTCCTGGCCGGTGAACAGGTTGCCCTTGGGGATCGTGTACGTTCCGTCGGGCTCGGGGTGGATCCGCAGGATCTTGCCGTTGAGGTCGTTGGTGTTGCCGGCCGTACGGCGGGCGTCCTGGAAGGACAGGCCCTTGTAGTCCTTGGTCCAGTTGTTCCCGGAGTAGCCGGCCCCGGCTCCCTGGGAGGAGTTGTCGTCACCGACGCCGACGTAGAGGTTGCCGTCGTTGTCGAAGGTCATGCCGCCGCCCGTGTGGCAGCAGCTGTGGATCTGGGCGGTCCAGTGCAGCAGGTCCTTGCGGGTGCTCTTGTCGATCGACTGGTCCTTGAAGTCGTAGGTCAGCCGCGAGACGGTGCGTTGACCCGTCTGCTTGTCGCGGTCGACCGACTCGTGCGGCATCCAGTAGACGTAGATCCAGCCGTTCTGCTCGAACTTGGGGTCGAGCGTGATGCCGACCAGACCCTCCTCGTTCTTGACCAGCTCGTCGCCGCTGCCCCGGTTGCCCATCACGTCGAGCGTGGTGAGCAGCTTGATCTCCTTGGTCTTGGGGTCCCACTGGTGGATCGTGCCGCAGCCCAGGCCCACCGTGGGGTCGTTCCAGTCGGGGATCGGGCCGCTCGGGCAGGCCGCCTTGCCGATGTAGAAGACCTTGCCGTCGGGGGCGATCGTCAGACCGTGCGGCTCACCGATCTGGTCGAGCTGGCCCTGCTGGTTCTTGCCCGTGAGCCGTTCGACCGAGTAGTTCGACGCGATGGTCGCCTGGCAGTCGCCGCGGACCATGCCGGTCGTCCACTCGATGGCGCCGAGCAGATGACTCTGGAACTTGGTGTCCGAGGTGTAGCTGTCCTCGGTGCGGCCCATTCCGGTGTAGAACGAGCGGCCGCCGTCGTA
Source organism: Streptomyces sp. NPDC096012 (assembly GCF_040426375.1). NCBI lineage: Bacteria > Bacillati > Actinomycetota > Actinomycetes > Kitasatosporales > Streptomycetaceae > Streptomyces > Streptomyces sp. NPDC096012. The sequence goes on along the minus strand of NZ_JBEOTD010000003.1, from coordinate 357,475 downwards.
GTCCCGGCACCAGGAGACCGGGTGGAACGGGCCGTTGCCCGCCGGCCCCGCGTCGTAGGAGTTCTCCTCGACCTGGGCGACCGTCTGCACCTTGCCGTTCGGGTTCGGGTCCCAGTTCATCCACTGGTCGGACCGGGTCCACCTCAGCGGCAGGCCCTTGTTCGCCGGGTGCTGCCGGTCGGTGACGTCCACGACCGCCTGCTGCACCTTGGTCTCCGGCGCGGGCGCCGGGTCGGCGCCGAACAGCCGCAGCTCGGCCAACTGAATGAGCGGCTCACCGGAGTTGGCGGTGATGTTCAGCCGGTAGTACTGGTAGGCCGTGGTGTTGGAGAACTTGTACTGCTTGGTCTGGAAACGGTCCGGGAAGCTCTGGCCGGTCTGGGTGTCCAGCGTCTTCCAGGTACTGCCGTCCTGAGAGCCCTGGAGGGTCCAGTCCTTGGGGTCCCGGCCCGGGTAGTCGTTGGCCGACGTCAGCGCGTACTGGGCCACCGCGACCGCATGGTCCATCTTCGCCGTGACCCAGCCGGTGGACTGATGAGACAGCCACTTGGTGGTGTTGCTGCCGTCGAACAGCTTGTCCTTCGTCTCGTTCGGCGGGTTCTCGTCGCTCGCCGTGACCTCCGAAACCTTCTCGGAGGCGGGAAGGCTGGCGGCCGGACGCGTGCCGATCAGGCCGGTGAACCAGCTGGAGTCGGCGTCCGCGCGCGCGGCGTCGTGGACGCCGACGAAGCCGCCGCCGCTCTTGACGTAGGCCTGGAACGCGGACTCCTCGTCGGAGGTGAGGGACACCCCCTTGGCGGACAGGAAGACCACCCCCCGGTAGTGGGCCAGGCGGTCGGGGGTGAAGACGGACGGATCATCCGAATCATCCACGGAGAAACCGTTCTTCTGACCCAATTCCTTGATCGTCGACACGGCGGTCGTGACGGGATCGTCCTGCTGATCGGACGGTCCGTGGAAGACCAGGACGTTCACCGCGGCGTCGGCGCCGGCATCCTGGTCGTTGTGTCCGGACGGTGACTGCGCCTGTGCCTGCACGGCCGGCAGCGTGGACAGCCCCAGTGCCAGCGCCGAGCTGGACAGCAGGACGACCATGCGTCGCCAGGGCGGCGCCTGGCGGTGGGCTCGCGCGGAACGCGACGGTGGTGCTCCACTTCGTCGTGACAGGGTGAACCGGTCTCTTCGGCCCATTGTTGCTCCTTGACTCGATCCGACAACGGAAGAGTGGTCAGGGGGGTGGAGCCAGGGCTGCCGCACGGGCCTCACACGGCAGGTGCCGGGCGAGGCGGATTCGGATCGGCCATCAGGACGTACCGAGACGGCCTGGGCGCCGGAGCCGGTGAGGTCGCGGACGCCCGGGACCTCACGGCCCAGGGCCGACCGACCGGCGGCAGGGTGGTACACGCCCGTCAGACCGTCTGGTCAGATCCGACGGGCGTGGCTTTCGGGGGCGGGAACGGGACGGGCACGGGTCGCCCGGGCTACATGGGCATGCCGCCACCGGGGACCGTGCCGTCGGCCTCGGTCACCAGGAAGACCCCGGACATCCCCATGTCCGAGTGGCTCTGGACGTGGCAGTGGTACATCCAGGCGCCCGCGCCCACCCGCTCACCGGCGATCACCTGGAACCCGAAGGATTCCGCGGGGCCGGTGGTCCTGGTGTCGATGACCCGGCTGACGTCCTGCGGGCCTTCCAGCAGCCCGGTGCGGTTGTCCACCCAGCGGTGGCCGTGCACGTGGAAGGTGTGGAAGAAGTCGCCGTGGGTGATCACCACGAACTCCACCCGCTCGCCGCGGACGGCCTTGAAGGTGGGGGTGTCGGGAGCGATCTTGTTGTTGATGGTCATGTCCCTGAACACGACCGTGAACCGTTTGTCGGGCAGCACATCGCCCTTGCGCCGGACCACCACGGGGCCGTACAGCCCCTTCTTGATCCCGCCGGTGCCGTGCTCGGTGCCCACGTTGTGGTCGTGGTAGTGCCAGTAGCCGGCGCTTCCGGCCTCCCATGTGCCGTCGTGGCGTCTGCCCGGGGCGTGGGTGCGCCAGACGTAAGTGCGCCGGCCGCCCGGCTGGACGACGCTGTCGTTCATCTTGGTGCCGTCGCTCGCGGTGTCGTAGTCCACGCCGTGCACGTGCAGGCTGGCGGCGACGTCGAGGTTGTTGACCACCTCGATGTTCATGGTGTCGCCCTCGATCAGCTCGATGAGCGGGCCCGGAATCGTCGCCTGACCGGGGTGGAGGCCGTAGCCCATCTCCCCGTTCGGCAGTTTCTCCATGTACAGCGTCAGGTTGCGGACCTCGCCGCCCTGGTCTTCCGCAGTGGGCTTGTCCGAGGGCGCGGCAGCGGCGGTGCCGCCGAGCACCGCGGGAGCGACGGCCGCCGCCACAGCTGAGGTGGCGAACGATCGCCGGGACAAGAGGCGTCGCACGCCTACGCCTGAGTCGGTCATCGCTCTCCAATCCGCGACAGGCGTCGGTGCCTGAAGGCGTTTCGTGGTCGTGAGGTGCGCCGCCCCGGGCAGTACAGAATCCCGACGCGACGGTTTGCGGTGGTGCGCCGGGCGTTCGGCCCGGCGGGGCGGGCGGAGGAGTCGTCCGGCCCGTCGCCCATCGGGGGCGTCCGGCCGGCGGGTGCGGCGGTACGGCCGAGACTGGCTCGGCTCGGCGAGGCGGACTGCACCTCGGAACGGCCTCACCGTAACGGTGCTTCTCCAGTTTTTCCAGACTCAGGTCAAAGTCGGTTGAGTTGCGGTCATAGACCTTGGCGAGTCGGCAAAAGAGCGTTAGCTTCCCATCGTTGGCGCAATCCGAGAGAGGTGGGTGAGCCCCACGCGGCCCGTGGCGTCAACGCTCCGGCACGGGGCGGAGCGGACCTCGCCGGCTCGTTCGCGTGACCGCGGCGGTCGCCGCCGTCACGCCCCGGTGGTCACCCACAACTGACAGACCGTGCCGCTGAGTTCGGCGCTCCCGCCAGGTGACGGACCGTGCGCCGTCGCCGCCCCGGACCGAGCTCCGCGCGGCACCCGGCCGGACGGGCCCCGACGCGGTCGTCCCGGCGGCTGGTCGTTCACCCGGCGGGACCGCCGATCCGTGCGTGGTACCGCAACAAGCGATTCGCGAAAGGTGCAGCGGTGTTCAGAAGACTGCTCCATGCCCAGGCCGATCCGCCCCCCTCCAGATCCGCGCCACGGCGCCGGTTCAGCCCCCACCCGGCGTTGGTGGCGTTGGTGGCCGTAGTGCTCACGGCGTTCTCGTTGGCCGCGCCGGCCGCGTACGCCGCGATGAGCCCCGACGCCGCCGCGGCACCGACCCAGGTGCTCACCTGGACGGCCGGGGACGGCTACATGGGCTATACGTCCGCCCCTACCACCGCGGTCGCCGGCCCGGCGACGATAGTGTTCGAGAACAGCGCGGCGACCGGCAACACGACGGGGATGCCGCACACGCTGACGTTCGACACCTCCAACCCCGACTACAACACCGACGTCAGCGTCAACATCCAGGCGAGCCCGTCGGACGCCGGCGGAGGCAGACACACGGCAGAGGTCACCCTGACCCCCGGTGTCTACCACTACTACTGTGCGATGCCGGGTCACATGATGTCGGGCGAACTGACCGTCACCGCGGCCCCCGGGAACGACACCACCGCGCCCGAGGTGTCGGCCTCTGTGTCGGGGACGAAGGACGCCTCCGGGAACTACGTCTCCGACGCGACGGTGACGGTGTCGGCTTCGGACGCGGAGTCGGGCGTGGCCAAGATCGAGTACTCGCTCGACGGCG